>DAIDHI010000010.1 GCA_027452025.1 Elusimicrobiota bacterium
GCCGTCGCCGTCGCCCCGCCCGCCGCGGCCGCGGTCTCGCCGGCGAAGCCGGCCGCGGTCCCCGCGGCGGCCGCCGCCGCGCCGTCCGGCTCGCCCGTCGTCATAGACCGGGATCCGACGATTTCTCCTTTCGACAAGGTCCGCCTGCGGCAGATCGCTTACGAGAAGGATCTGGCGCGCCGCGAGGTCGAGCGCGCGGCGCGGGCGGCCAGGGCCAAGTCGCGCCGGCGCCGCCAGCCGCCCATCGAGGCGCGCATCGACCTGGAAGGCATCGTCTCCGTCGACGGGGGCAACAAGGCCATCGTCAACGGCGAGACCGTGGGCGCAGGGGACTCCGTCCTGGGCGCCCGGGTCGTGCGCATCAGCGCGCAGGCCGTGGCGTTCTCGTATAAGGGGCACCGATTTACCAAGTCGATCAGCAAATGAGGTTGGAGGCGTCATGACTACCGCGAGCGACATCATCGTGAGACTGGGCCGGAAACTGCGTAGCCTCGCCTTGCTGACGGCGGCCCTGGAGCTGGCCTTGGGGCCGGCGCGGCCCGCCTGGGCGCAGCGCCGGCGCGAGGAGCCGCAAGCCAACCCGCAATTCCAGCAGCAGCTGGACAACTCGCCCGCCGACGCGAGCGGGGCCCCCGTCGCCGCGAGCGATCTCTCCGGAGGCGGCGCCGCGGCGCAAAATCCCAACGCCGCCGACGTCCAGATCGGGACCGCGCCCGCGCCCAAGCCCAGGCCTCGGGAATCGACCAACCCGCTCGACGCCCGGGTCACCGTGCGCGTGAAGGGGGCCCCGTTGGCCACGTTCCTCGACACGATCTCGGCCCAGGCTCACGTCAACTTCATCATCACCGAGGGCCTGGAGTCCAAGCGCGTGACGGCATTCCTCCAGAACGTCTCGGTGCGCGAGGCCCTGCAGGTGCTGCTGGAGATCAAGGGCCTCACCTACGAGGAGGTGGGCCACAGCAACACCTACCTGGTCACGCCGCGCTCCAAGGACGTGGAAAACCTGGTCACGAGGATCTATACGCTGTCCTATATTCCGCTCATTCCGCTCGATACGGGCTCCCCCGGCGGCCAGCAGCAGCAGCAGAACGGCCAAGGCTCGGCTCCGGGCATGACGGGCGGCAATACCGGCCAAGCCGGCGCTCCGACGACCGGCAGCCAGCCGGGCACGACGGCGGACGCCATCTCCATCTTGAACGTCCTTCGCAGCGTGCTCACGGAGAAGGGCAAGGTGGCCATCGAGCCGAGGACCAACTCCTTGATCGTCACCGACGTGCCGGAGGTCTTTCCGCAGGTCGAGCAGATCCTTTCGGAGCTGGATAAGAAGGCCCCGCAGGTCATGATCGAGCTGCAGATCGTGGAGATCGACTCCACCAAGACCAAGGACCTCGGACTGGAGTGGGGCGCCAGCGACGGCGAGCTGGCGGCCTTCAACGGCGGCCAGCGCGACACGACGTTCCCGATGCAGCTGCCCAACAACCTCTCGAGGACGCGCTTCCTCGATCCGGTGGGCGCGGGCAACATCATCAGCACGATCGGCAGCGCGGGCGCCGCGTCGGCCACGGGGTTCACGACGGGCAGCTTCATCAAGACGAGCGTGCTCGACCTGACGTCGCTCCAGGTCATCTTGCGGGCCTTGATCGAGACCGACGAGGCGCGCTTCCTCGGCAAGCCGAAGATCCTGACCCTCAACAACAAGAAGGCGACCATCCAGATCTCGCGCGAGCAGGCGGACTACGTCATCCAGACGATCACCTCCGGCCTGGGAGGGATCTCGCAGGCGGGCGCCCAGATCCATACCGACGAGACCGGCCTGATCCTCAACGTGACGCCGCAGGTCAACAAGGACGGCTACATCACGATGCTGGTCAATCCGTCGTTTACCGACATCCAGCAGTCGGTGATCTCCAGCGCGGCGCAGCCGGTCTTCGACCCGATCACCCGCTCGGCGTCGACGCTGGTCCGGGTCAAGAACGGGCAGACCTTGGTCCTGGGCGGGCTCCTCGAGTCGAAGGACGACAAGGTCACGCGCAAGGTGCCGCTGCTCGGCTACATCCCGCTCATCGGCTGGCTTTTCACGAGCGTGACCAACACTCGAACGAACACCGACTTGGTGATCTTCCTGACCCCGACCATCGTCAACGACTGATCCGGCCGCTCTTGACTTTCCGGGGGCCGCGGCTATACTCAGCGTGGGCATGATGAACCAGCGGATGCAGCTGGGCGACATCCTGGTCGCCAGCGCCGTCATCACGACCGAGCAGCGCGACAAGGCCGCGAGCATGGCGGCCATGTCGAAATGCCCGCTCGGCGAGGCCGTGGTGAAGCTCGGCTTCGCCAACGAGGACTCGATCGCCGTGGCCTTATCCAAGCAGCTCGGCATCCCGTATGCGTCCCGGGAGAACAAGATCCTGAAGGTCGAGCGCAGCCAGGGCCTCGACAAGACGGTCAGCGAGACCTTCGCGCGGGAGCACCTGGTGCTGCCGCTGTTCCAAGACGAGAACGTCCTGGCCGTGGCCATGGCGCAGCCCGAGGACATCCTGCTTCAGGACAACCTCCGGGTGATGGCCCGCTGCGAGATACAGCCTTTCGTCGCCACCAAGTCCCAGCTCCTGCGCGCCATCGACGAGTTCTACCAGGGCGGCGGCTCCAGCCTCATCGAGAAGACGGTGGGGGCCAACGCCGCCCAAGACGCCGAGGCCGAGGTGGCCGAGATCGATACGTCGGACGCCCGCCTGGACCTGGACCAGGTCGTGGCCGGGGCCAAGGACTCGCAAGTCGTCGCTCTGGTCAACGCCATCCTGAAGCAGGCGATCCAGGAGCGCTGCTCCGACATCCACCTCGAGAGCTACGACGAGCGGGTCTCGCTGCGTTTCCGCATCGACGGCGTGCTCTACGAGCGCATGGCGCCGCCCAAGGCCGCTTTTCTCTCGGTGGTCTCGCGCCTGAAAATCCTCTCCAAGCTCGACATCGCCGAGCGGCGCCTGCCCCAGGACGGCACTTTCTCGATCAAGGTGCAGAACAGGCCCATCGACCTGCGCGTCTCCATCTGCCCGACCGTCTACGGCGAGAAGGTGGTCATGCGCATTCTCGACAAGGGGGCCGTCGAGCTCAACATCGACAAGATCGGCTTCGAGCCCCGGCAGAAGGAGGACTTCCTGGCTTCGGCCAAGAGCCCCCACGGCCTGATCTTCCTGACCGGCCCCACGGGTTCCGGCAAGACGACCACGCTCTATTCCGTCCTCAACGCCATCAAGACGCCCGAGATGAACTTCATGACGATCGAGGATCCCGTCGAAATCAAGATGGAGGGCTTGAACCAAGTCCAGGTCAAGAGCAGCATCGGCCTGACCTTCGCTTCCGCGCTGCGCTCCTTCCTGCGCCAGGACCCCGACGTCATCCTCGTCGGCGAGGTGCGCGACCAGGAGACGGCCCAGACCTGCTTGCGCGCGGCGCTGACGGGCCACCTCGTCCTGTCGACCCTTCACACCAACGACGCCATGGGCACGGTGGTGCGCCTCATCGACCTCGGCATCGAGCCCTTCCTGCTTTCGAGCAGCCTGCTCTGCGCGGCCGCGCAGCGCCTGGTGCGCCTGCTGTGCCCGCACTGCAAGAAACCCTACAAGCCGACCGGCCCGGAGTTGGACATGTGCCTGCGGGAGGCAGAGCTCGACAACCCTCCGGACCCGGCCTCGGTGATCTTCTACCAGCCGCGCGGCTGCGACAAGTGCGCGCGCACGGGCTACGCGGGTCGCCGCGCGATCTATGAGATCTACCGCATCAATCCCGAGATGCGCGAGGTGATCTACAAGTACGGCGGCGACGTGACCCGCCTCAAGGAGATCGCCCGCAAATCCGGCATGTGGAGCCTGCGCGCCAGCGGTTGGCGCAAGGTCCTGGCCGGCCAGACCACGGCCGAGGAAGTCGTCACGATCACGTCCGTCGAATAGCGCCGCCGCCGCCCCTTAACCGACAATTAATCGTCGCGGCATTGACAAGGCCCGGGGCCGCTGATACACTTAGCCCAGACCGATTTTCCGTCGGAAAAATATGGCTCGTTTCGCTTATACCGTCCAGGACAGCAAAGGAGAGACGACCTCGGGAGCCCTCGAGGCCGCCGATGAAAACGAGGCCATCAGCGCGCTCCAGGGCAAGGGCTATTTCATCCTCGCCCTGGCCTCGGAGCGCTTCGGCGGCGCCGCCGCGGCCGCCTCGGCCGCCGTCAACAAGAGCTACGCGGTCGGCGAGCGCGAGCTCGTCTTTTTCGCCGAGCAGCTCGCCACCTTGCTCAACGGCGGCGTGCCCCTGGTGCGCGCGTTGTCCTTGCTCGGCGAGCACGCCAATTCCAAGGGCCTGCACTTCGCTCTCGGCCAAGTGACCAAGGACGTCGCCGGGGGCATGGCGCTCTACAAGGCTTTGGAGAAAAGCCCCAAGATCTTCGACAACCTCTGGGTCTCCCTGGTCCAGGCCGGCGAGATGGGCGGGCAGCTGCCGAAGGTGCTCAAGCAGATCGGCTCTTACCTCGAGGCGCAGGCCGACCTGAAGGCGAAGATCATCACGGCGATGGCCTATCCCGCCGTGCTCTTCGTCATGTCCATGGGCGTGCTGACCTTTTTCATCGTCAAGATCGTTCCGGTCTTCGCCGACATCTTCAAGCAATTCGGCATCAAGCTGCCGCCGCTGACGGCGTTCATCATCTTGATCTCGGGGCTGCTCGTCAATCACCTGCCGGCCCTGATGTTCGTGACCATCGGCTTTTGGTTCGTCTGGGCCGCCTATACGTCTACCGACGCCGGCAAGGTGACGAAGTGGAAGCTCATCTTCGAGGTCCCCTTCTTCGGCGCCTTCATCAAGAACATCCTCATCGAGCGGCTGCTGACCACGCTCTCCACCCTCATCGAGAGCGGCGTCAGCATCCTCAACGCCATCTCGGTCCTGGAGGGGGTGTTCGGGTCGAACATCATCTTCGCCACGCTGCTGCGCAACGTCAAGAACGACGTGGCGGCGGGCAAATCGATCTCCGGGGCTTTCCGCAAGACGGGCGTGCTGCCGCCCCTGGTCACCGAGATGATGTTCATGGGCGAGGAGTCCGGCAAGCTGCCCGACATGCTGATCACCTTGTCGAACTTCTACCGGGAGCAGATCGACCAGTTCACCCGGCGCTTCACCGCCATCATCGACCCGATCCTCGTCGTCGGCATCGGCGGCCTGGTCGGCGTGATCGTGCTGGCGATCTTCCTGCCGATCTTCAAGCTGTCCACGTTCGGAGGCCACTGATCATGCCGCCGCGGCGCCGCGCCGACTCCGGGTTCACGCTCGTCGAGCTCGTCGTCGTCATCCTGATCATCGGGATCCTGGCTGCCTTCGGCATTCCTTCCTATCTGAAATCCGTCGAGAACACCAAGGCCCAGGAGGGCGCCTCTCTCGTCAACATGGTCGGCACCACGAATCGCATGTTCGGCCTCGACCACTCCGTTGGCGGCGCGGTCGACATGGCGCGCGGCCAGTTGACGACGGCCTGCGGCGCGGCGGCTTGCCCGGCCAATCCCGCCGTTCCCGCCAACCCCTGCGACCTCGTGGCCTGCCGATATCTTTCGGCCCAGGACTACAACACCAAGCCTTATTCCGTTTTCGCGGACGACGGCGGCGGAAATTGCGCGGGATTGGGCGCCTGGTCGCCGGGCCTGGCGGCGGGGGCGCACTTCGTCGCCTGCGGGCAGCGCGTCGGAGGCTCCGGCCCTTATTCGAGTTGGGGTTATGGGATCGATAACCTGGGCGTCATGCACACGGCGGGCGGCGCCCCGCAGCCGACTCAATAGGCGGGCGGGCGCGGCGGGCCGCGGGCGCGGGCAGGCCGGCTACACCCTGCTCGAGATCCTGCTGTCGGTCATGCTCACGGCCGTGCTCGTGTCCGCGGTCTTCGGCGTGGCGCTGACGGCCAAGACGTCGGGCGGCGCCGCGGAGCGCAAGGTCGTGGCGGGGCTTGCGCAGCGGCAGTTGACGAGCCAGCTCGGAAACTACGTGACGGCTTATTGGGACTATGGCACGGGAACCTGGCTCGGCGGCACGCCGCCCAACAACCCGACCGACATCGCCGGCCCATCGAGCCTGGTGCCGGGAGCGGCCTCGTGGTATCTGTCGGGCGCCGGAGGCTCGACCGTCGAGGACGACTGCGGCACCGGCGTTTACCCCACCAGTTGCTACGCGCTCCAGACCGGGACGCATCGCCTCAAGCGCTATCTTCCGGCCTGGTTCGAGGCCGGGCCCTACAACGCGCAGATCAGCTACGTGGTCACGCCGACGGCGAACTTCGGGACCGCCGGCGAGTCTCCGACCATCCAGGTCAAGGTGAATTGGAACGAGCCATGAGGGGACGAGCCGGTTTCACCCTCATCGAGGTGATCATCGCCATCGGCTTGGCCACGATGGTCTTTCTTGGCATCACGATGATCACGGCCTCGGCGCTGCGCAGTCATTTCGAGCAGATTCGCTACGGGCAGGACAACAGCACCAATCTCGCCGGGATCGACAATATGGTCCGGGTCTTCGAGGGCACGTCGCACCTCGAGCCCTGTTATCCGCCGACGCTGCCCTGGCCGGCCTATTGCGGCGGCGCCAGCTTGGCCGCCAGGGCCGCTCACTACAGCGAGGTGCGCGCCTGCTCGGACTACTCGGCGGCCATGGGGGGGGCTCTCGACGGAGTCGTCGGCAACGTGAAATGGTACGATTTCTGCGTGTCGGTGAGCACCCTTTGGTACTATTCGGGCGGCGGCTGCCCGCCGGCCGGCGGGTGGCCGACGGCCTCAAGCCCCTGCGGTACGGGCCCCGCCCCGCATGACGCGGCGATTTTCGGCTTTTACCCGGCCGGCTCCCTGCAGGTCAGCGGCGTGCCGAATTCTGGCGATCCTGTGTTCGTGCGCCAGGACTTTTCCGACAGCATCGCGATGCAGTACATCGTGGGCGTCGCCACGCCCACGCAGAACGTCCCCATCCCCGTGCACTACGACATGCAGATCGGCTCCGGGCTCCAGAAGAGCTACCAATCGCCGCTTTGCGCAGGGGGGGCCCCATGCGACTGAGAGCCGCGAAGGGGCAGGTGCTCGTGCACGTGCTGATCACGGCGGTGATCGTCACCATCATCTCCGCCGCGCTCATGCGCCTGGTCCTCATGCGCCTGACGATCAGCGACCGCTTGGCCGGGGGCGCGGTCGGCAAGGCGGCGGCGACGTCCGGGTATCAGCTGCTGCTCGACGATTGGGCCTGCAACGGGACCTGCCACAACCCCGCGGCCGGGCCCGTTGCGGGCTGCCCCGCGATGAGCGGAAACCCGTTCGTCTGCGCGACCGCAGGTCCCAATACCTGCGGCTGCACCTGCAGCGGCAGCATCCCGCAGCCGGCTCCGAACCCGGCGATCGTCGTCAACGTGACCACGTCCGGGGCCGCGGACTCCTGCCAGATCCAGTCGCAGGCCGTCGTCCCGTGAAGCGCCTCATCGTCACGGCCGACGACTTCGGCTTCGACGCCCAGGTCAACGCCGCCGTCGTGCAGGCCTTCCAACAGGGCATCCTGCGCTTCGCAAGCCTCATGGTCGATTTCCCGGGCGCCGCCGACGCCGTCGCCCTGGCCAAGGCCAATCCCGGGCTGGGCGTGGGTCTGCACGTCGTGCTGTGCGAGGACGAGCCGGAGAAATGGGGGGCGCGCTACTTCTTCGTGCCTCGACACCGCCGCAGCATCGAGCCCAAGATCCGCGCCCAGATCGAGAAATTCCTGTCCTTCGGGCTCAAGCCCACCCACGCCGACGGCCACATCAACATCCAAGCCCACCCCGTCATCTTCCCGATCCTGGCGCGGCTGGCGCGGGAATACGGCATTCCCAGGCTGCGCCTGCCCGCCGGAGAGCTCGGGCTCAACCGGGGCTTCGGGCGGCCTCTCTACAAGGGTCGGCTCGTCGAGGCGGCGATGGTGGCAACGCTGGGACGCGGCCTGCGCGCCGTCTGCCGGGCCCCCTATGTCACGGCGCGCACGCTGGGTCTTCTGCGCTCGGGGCTGATGGACGAGGACTACGTGTGCTGGCTGCTGGGGCGCCTTCCCGAGGGCACGACGGAGATCTATTTTCATCCGACCACGAATCCCGCGACGGCCGTCTCGGGGAGGCCGACGCCGGGCCATCACACGGTGACGGAGCTGCGGACCCTGACCAGCCCCCGCGTCAGGCGGGCTCTTGAGGAGAGCGGGGCAGCGCTTCTGGGGCCTTCCGACCTCTTTTTCGCTGATTGAGCGCGTAGATCGCGAAACCCGCGCTGGCCCACACCAGCTCCCGGACGTGGCGCACGATGCCGAAGGACAGTCCCTGGACGGCGGGCAGGCCGAGGACGCGGAAAATGAGCGCTTTGCCCGCTTCCTGCGTGCCCAGCTTGGCGGGGACCATGAACATCAAGCCGTCGACGACGTTGGAGAGCGTCTCGATGGCGAGGGCCTGGACCGGGTCGACGGCGACGCCCATGAAGCGGCAGATGAGCAGGACCTCGACCATGCCCCAGCCGTAGCCGAGGACGAAGAAAAGGGTGCCGATGACGAAGCGCCCGCGATGGCGGTTGAGGTAGCCGTGCATGTGCCGCCGCATGGCTCGCACGCGCTCGCCGCCGAATCTGGCCAGGAAGCGGCCGCCCTCGCCGTCCTGGTCCGTGGCCGACAAGACCCACAGCGCCAGCGAGACCAGAGCCACGACCAGCAAGGAGGCTCCGATGCTGAGAAGAAGCTCCCGCCCCGCGAGGACGTTGAAGCGCGCCAACAGCATCACCAGGAGCCCGACCAGGATGAAGACGGGCTGGCCCAGCGACTGCGAGAGCTTGGCCACGAAGACGCTGCTGTCGACGGCTTCTTTCGGCCGCACGCCCTCTATGATGCCGGGGCGGATGAATTCGCCCGCCACGGTGCCGCTGGGGGTCAGGTAGTTGACCCCGTCTCCGGCCATGCGGCCCTTGATGAGAGGCCAAAACGGCAGCCCGCGGGCCTGGTCCGGCGTGAAGCAGAAGCGCCACCCCAGCGCGTTGAAGCTGTGATCGACGAGCTGGAGCGGGATGATGACCAGGAAGCCCACGGCGCCGACCTGGACCACGTCGGCCCAGATCTTGTCCGGCGAGAAGTGCCAGAGCAGAAGCGCGAGCGTAAGGGAGCCCGCGACCAGGATGGCCCGGTTAAGCCACTTCACTTCAGGAGGCGGTTTCCGTGCCCGCCGGCACGGCGGCGGGCACGGAAACGGCGGGCGGCAGGCCGGAGCCGACCGGCACGAGCCGTCCTTGCGGGTGCACGGCGTAGACCTCGCCGCGCCACAGCACGCGCGTGGAGCGGATGCCCGCGATCCACGCGCCGAAAGCGATCCATTCGCTGAGCGGCACGAGCAGCGCCGAGGAGCTGAGCTGCTTGTCGCCGAGCGTGCGCGACAGGCAGTACTTCGCCAAGGCCTTGGCCGCGAAGAGGTTGAGCAGCAGTATGGCGCTGGCGGGATCGAAGCCGAAGAGCAAGAGCTTGAGCGTCAAAAGCGAAAAGCCGTGGTTGATCACGCTGGCGAAATAGCCGGAGGGATTGCAGATGCGGATCGTGCGGGCCCAGCGGGCCTGGTGGCGCAGATGCTCGATGGGGCCCGCGACGTCCGGCACCGACTCGACGACGCAGTCGGCGATCTCCACGCGGTAGCCGAGCTCGGAGACCGACTTGCCGAGGATGAAGTCGTCGGCCAGGTGGTTGGCCATGTTGGCGAAACCGCCGGAACGCTCGAAGGGCTCGCGCCGCACCAGGATCGCCGCGCCCATGGCGAAGCGCATCCCGAAAGCCGCCGCCGTGACGGCCTGGGGCAGGAAGTGCGCGTTGACGGAGAGCGCCTCCAGGCGCGACCACAGCCCGCGGGGCGTCGTGGACTGGTAGAAGCAGGTCACCAGGCCGACGCGGGCGTCGTTGAGCGGAGCCACCATGCGGCGCAGGAAGTCCCGGCGAACGCGGATGTCGGAATCGGAAAAGAGCAGGACGTCGTGCTTGATGTAGGGCTGCGAGTTGGAGACGTTGTTGATCTTGGGGTTGTAGCCGATGCGGTTCTTCGAAACGACGATCTCGATGTCGCATTGCGGGAAGTCCCTGCGCAGCCGCGCCAGCACGCCCAGAGCGGGGTCGTCGGGGCTGGCGAGGGTGAAGAGCAGCTGGAAGCGGGGGTAATCGAGGCGGCAGAAGGTGGCCAGGTTCTCGTAGAGGTCCCGGTCGACGCCCTTGAGAGGCTTGAGGATCGTGACGGGCGGCAGTTCCCTGGGATCGGCCAGGCGGCGCAGGCGGAAAAAGCGCACGGCGCAGGCGATGGCGACGAGCGAGAAGACGAAGGAGAAGCCTCCCGTCAGCCACGCCGCCCAGGTGAACGCCGCGGCCAGTCCCGCCTTCGCGCAGACCAGAAGCCTCAGCAGCGTCCGCCAGTCCGTGCCCATGGCCCCCTAGGCCGCGGCGACGGGCTCGTCGACCCGCGACTCGGCCGGCTTGGAGCGGCCGCGCAGGTAGTCGAGGAACTCCTTGCCCTCGCGCAGGCGGCGGCGGCGCTCCTGGGGATCCTTGGCCATGTTGACGAGCATGCGCAGGATCGGCGAAGGCCGGCCGTAGAACTTGGAGTAGAAGCGCTTGACGCCGGCCTCGATGGCCTCGGCGGGAAGATGAGGATACTGGATCGCCGACGCCTGGGTGCCGTCGTTGCGCACGAGGGTCGCCTCATCGTACCACTTGTTGGCCATGGCCTGGCGGTAGAGCTCGGTGCCGGGGTAGGCGGCGGCCAGGGAGACCTGGATCGTCTCGGGGTTGATCTCGCAGGCGAACTTGATCGACTCCTCGACGGTCTCCTTGGTCTCGCCGGGAAGGCCCAGGATGAAGGTGCCGTGGATGACGATGCCGAGCTTGCGGCAGTTGCGCGTGAACTCCCGGGCGATGTCGAGACGGATGCCCTTCTTGATGTTGTTGAGGATCTGCTGGTTGCCGGACTCGTAGCCGACGAGCAGCAGGCGCAGGCCGTTGTCCTTGAAGACCTTGAGATACTCGTAAGGGACGTTCGCCCGGCTGTTGCAGGACCACATGATGCCGGCGCGGCCGAGCCCCTTGGCGATTTCCGCGGCGCGCGGAAGATCGGCGGTGAAAGTGTCGTCGTCGAAGAAGAACTCCTTGACCTGCGGGAACATCTTCTGGGCGCGCACGAGCTCGTCGATGACGGACTGCGCGCTGCGCGTGCGGTAGACGTGCCCGCCGACGGTCTGCGGCCAGAGGCAGAACGTGCAGCGCGCCGGGCATCCGCGCCCTGTATAGAGGGACATGTAGGGGTGCTTAAGATAGCCGATGTAGTAGTTCTCGATCGTCAGGTCGCGCTTGTAGACGTCGATAACGGAGGGCAGGGCGTCCATGTCGCCGATGAGCTGGCGGTCGGGGTTGTGGACGACCTCGCCGTCCTTGCGATAGGAAAGGCCGGTGATCTGCGCGTAAGGCTTGCCCTGGGCGACCTCGAGCAGGGTGTAGTCGAACTCCTCGCGAGCCACGAAGTCGATGACGGGCGCGGCCTCCAGCGACTCGGTGGGCAGGACGGCGACGTGGGCGCCCACAAAGCCTATGATCATGCCCGGATAGGCCTTCTTGAGGGCCTCGGCTACCTTGACGTCGTTGTCGAAGGAGGGAGTGGAGGTATGGAAGACGCAGAGCTCGAAGCCCTTCGCCCGCTGGATGACTTCCTGCAGATTGAGATCATCGGCCGGGGCGTCGATGAGCTTGGAATTGGGGATGAGGGCCGCCGGCTGCGCCAGCCAGGTGGGGTACCAGAAGGACTTGATCTCGCGCCTGGCCTGGTAGCGCGCGCCCGCGCCTCCGTCGAAGCCGGAATAGGACGGCGGGTTCAAAAAGAGGGTGCGCATCGTCGAAACTTCGGGCATCACTGGCTCCATGCGTCTTGAAATTGCGCTTGGCGGCGCGGAAACGCCATTTTAGCAAATCCCTGTATGGCGGACAACGCCTTTATCTGTTATCCTGGCGCGGTGCGGAGAATCGCCGCATTTGCCTGCCTTTTTGCCTGCCTGCCCGCCGCCGCCGCGGAATCGTCCTGGCCCCAGACCTTGACGCCTCACTTCGACGTCCACCACCAGGACGTCTGGCTGCCTCCGGGCTTCGTGATGAACATCGAGCGCATCCACAGCCGGCTGGCGATGGACCTGGCGGCGTTTTCGCCTTGGATGGCCAACGAACGCATCGGCCTGTATCTTTACGCCAACGCGAGGCAGTATGCGGCCGGCGAGCTCGGACCGCCGGCCTGGTCCAACGGCCTGGCTGTTTACCAGAGGCGCCTAGTGGCCGTCTATGACCAGCGGCCGCAGTCCAAGCTCCTCCAGATCGTGGCCCACGAGACGACCCACCTGCTCTTCGAAAGCTACTGGGGGGAGGCCGGCAAAAGGCCGCCGGCCTGGCTCAACGAAGGACTGGCCATGCTCGAGGAGACCGACGCCAATCACCCCGAGGATTCCCGGTGGTATCCGGGGATGAAGGACTGGGCCGTGGAGTTCGCGCCGTTTTCGAAGTTCGTCAAGATCAGCCCGGCCCGGGACATGGCCGACAGCCCGTCCAACGACGTGGCGCTGTGGTACGCCGAGGCCTACTCCGTGGTCTATTTCCTGGTGCGCAAGCACTCCCGGCTGCAGTTCGAGACGTTCAACGGACACCTGCGCGACGGCGACAGCCTGCAGCGCGCGCTTTGGGAGAGCTACGGCTACGTCTCGCTGCGCGCCTTCGAGAGCGCCTGGCGGCAGTGGCTGGGCGTCAGCGCGCCGCGCCGCCGGGGCGGTCTCGTAGGCAAGCGCTTCGGCGCCATCGACGGCTTGCCGCCGTTGCGTTGAAGGGGCCGCGGGGCTGCGCTGCGCAACGACTAAGCTGCCGCGGCCTTGCGCGGAGTCGCCAACTCGGCCAGCGCGCTCTTCAGGTAGCGTCCCGTGTGGGACTTCGGGTTGCGCGCCACTTCCTCGGGGCGTCCCGCGGCGACGAGCTCTCCTCCCCCGTCGCCGCCCTCGGGGCCGAGATCGACGAGCCAGTCGGAGTTGCGGATCACGTCCATGTTGTGCTCGATGACGAGCACGCTGTTGCCGCCGGCGACCAGCCGGTGGAGCACCTCGATGAGCTTGGCGACGTCGGCGAAATGGAGGCCCGTGGTCGGCTCGTCGAGGATGTACATCGTCCGGCCCGAATCCCGGCGCGACAGCTCCGCGGCCAATTTCACGCGCTGGGCCTCGCCGCCGGAAAGGGTCGTGGCGCTCTGGCCCAGGGCGATGTAGCCCAGGCCGACGTCCATCAGGGTCTTGAGCACGCGCACGATCGCCGGGTAGGCGTCGAAGAACGCCAGGGCCTCTTCCACGCTCATGCTGAGCACGTCGGCGATGTTTTTGCCTTTATAGCGCACCGACAGCGTTTCGTCGTTGAAGCGGGCCCCGTGGCACTCGTCGCACTGGACGAAGACGTCGGGCAGGAACTGCATGGAGATCTGCAGTTGACCGTCGCCCTGGCAGTTCTCGCAGCGGCCGCCCTTGACGTTGAAAGAGAACCGGCCGGGCTTGTAGCCCTTGGCCCGCGACAGCGGCAGCAGGGAGAAGAGCTCGCGAATCGGCGTCCAGAGGCCCGTGTAGGTGGCCGGGTTGGACCGCGGCGTGCGCCCGATCGGCGACTGGTCGACGACGATCACCTTGTCGAGGTTCTCGACGCCCTTGAGCCCCTTGTGTTCGCCCGGGGCATCCTTGGCGTGATGGAGGCGCTGGGCCAGGGCTTTGTAGACGATCTCGTGGACCAAGGTCGACTTGCCCGACCCCGACACGCCGGTCACGCAGACGAACATGCCCAGCGGAATGTCGACGTCGATGCCCTTGAGGTTGAATTGCCGCGCGCCGAGGACCTTGAGGCGGCCCCGCGGCTCTCGTTTTTCGTGCTTGGGCCAGGGCACGCCGTCGCCGCGCAGGTAAGCCCCGGTCAGCGACTTGGGGGAGGCGAGAATCTTGTCGAGCGTCCCCTGGGCGACGATGTGGCCGCCGTGCACGCCGGCGCCCGGCCCGAGGTCGACGATCCAGTCGGCGCAGCGGATCGTCTCCTCGTCGTGCTCGACGACGATGAGCGTGTTGCCGATGTCGCGCAGCCGGCGCAAGGTGTTGAGCAGCCGGGTGTTGTCGCGCGGGTGCAGGCCGATGGAGGGCTCATCGAGCACGTAGAGCACGCCGGTCAGCCCCGATCCGATCTGCGTCGCGAGATGGATGCGCTGGGCCTCGCCGCCGGCCAGGGTCTCCGAGGCGCGGTCTAGGGTGAGGTATTCCAGCCCCACGTTGGACAAAAATTCCAGCCGAGCGTGGATCTCCTTGAGGATCTGCCGGGCGATGACCTTCTCCGTCTCGGTCAGCTCCAGGGCGCGGAAGAACGCCAGGGCCTTGTCCACCGACAGGGCCGTGACCTCGGTGATGCCGCGGCCGCCGATCTTGACGGAAAGGGCCTCGGGCTTGAGGCGCGCGCCCTTGCATTCGGGGCAGGTGCGCCTTCGCATGAAGCGCTCCATGATCGCGCCCTTGACGAAATCGGACTCCGACTCCGAGACGCGCCGCTCGAGGTTTCGCACCACGCCCTCGAACTCCTGCTCGTTGCGCGCCCAAGACGGCTTGTAGGTGCCGCCGCCGTAGAGGATGATCTGGCGCTGCTTGGGCGGCAGCTTGTGCCAGGGCGTCGACATGTCGATGCGGTGCTGGGAGCAGATCTGGTCGAGGATCTCCGAATAGTAGCCGGCCCACGACTTCTTCCAGCGATTGGTCCGCGTGGTGACCGGGTCGGCCCACGCGGCCAGAGCGCCTTCCTCGATCGAGAGGCTCGGATCGGGAACGACGAGGGAGGGATCGACCTCGGTCTTGAAGCCGATGCCGTCGCAGGCCGGGCAGGCGCCGTAGGGCGAGTTGAACGAAAAGAGGCGCGGCTCGAGCTCGGGCAGCGACAGCCCGCAGTCCGGGCAGGCGTGATGCTCGCTCATCAAGCTGCCTTCCGACGGCCTGCCGGAGGGTTCGATGCGCACCAGGCCCTTCGACTCCTTGAGCGCGATCTCGATGGAGTCGGCCAGGCGCTGGCGCTCCTCGGGAGCCGAGCGCAGCTTGTCGACGAAGAGCTCGATGGTGTGCTTCTGGTAGCGCGACAGGGTCGGCATCTCGTCGAGGTCGTGGGACTTGTTGTCGACGCGCACGGTCAAGAAGCCCGAGCGCTTGAGGCGCTTGAAGAGCTCCTCGTAAGTGCCCTGTCGGCCGACGACCAGCGGCGAATAGACCGTGATCGACTGGCCGGAGAAGCGGCGCAGCGACTCGTTGAGGATGGCTTGGGCCGACTGCCTCTTGACCCGCTTGCCGCATTGCGGGCAGTGCGGCTGCCCGACCCGCGCGAAGAGCAGACGCAGATAGTCGTAGATCTCGGTGACCGTCGCGACGGTCGAGCGCGGATTGCGCGAAGGGTTCCTCTGCTCGATGGAGATCGCGGGCGAGAGGCCCTCGATCAAGTCCACGTCGGGCTTGTCCATGAGCTCCAGGAACTGCCTGGCGTAGGCCGAGAGGCTCTCCACGTAGCGGCGCTGGCCCTCGGCGTAAAGGGTGTCGAAGGCCAAAGACGACTTGCCGGAACCGGACAGGCCCGTGACGACGACGAGCTTGTCTCGAGGAATCTCCAGGCTGATGTTCTTGAGGTTGTGCTGGCGGGCGCCTCGGATGACGATCTTGTCCATGATGGCCGCCGCGCTTGCGTCACGGCAAGCGGGGCAGCCTATGATTATATCAACTCGATCAAGGCTCGCGCCCGGTATAGGCGGATTTGGAGTCCGTGCGCACCTCGCGGATCTCGGAGGAGGGCGAGGTCAGGGGGCTGTTGCGGCGGTGGCGGTGCGCCTTGCTCTTCGGACGCGTCGGGTCGGCTTTGGTTGGGGCTCGCTGGATGCGCGCCGGCTTGGCCTTCTTCCTGGGTCTGCCGGGCTTGGCCTTGAGCGGACGCTCGTCGTTTTGGTGCTCCGCCGGCTCGCGGGCGCCGGCCACCGCGGGCGCGGCCTGCGCCGCGGCGGGGCCGCCGGTGCCCGAGCACGTGAGGGTCTGAGCCGCGGTGCAGGAGTGGGCGTGGATCTCCGCGGTCACGAGACCGTAATTGAACAGCCCGTTGTCCTGCTCGCACTGCTTCTCCAGTTGGGCGCGTTGGCCGGCGAGGGAGGCCTCGGCCGCCTGGGAGCACGCGGCCTGGTCCGCGCCCTCGGCGAGGGGGGCCTGGCCGGAGATCGTATGCATGAAGTCCGTCGACCAAGCCGGGGCCGCCGCCAAGGACAACGCGGCTGCCGCCAGCGCCGTCGTGTAAAACTTCATGGTGTCCCTCCTCGCGCCGTGGAAACGGCGCCGGGGTCAGTATAGGCGCGCCCTCGCCGGTCGTTCCATGGCGGGCGCGTCAACGTCCTGTGACTCTCGCTGGCGAAAGTCCAAAATGGAACTTTTTCGGGGTTGTGACGTATACCATGTATGGCCGCCCCCGACCGCCTGCGCTTCTCCTTCACGGGCGGCGAGGGGCTGCTCGCGCTGCTGCGCCGGGCCCAGGAGGTGCTCCGGCACAAGTACCCGGCGGGAGATCTGGAGCTGATCTTCGAAGACGCCCTGGAGGCGCTGCTCGACCGCAAGGATCCCGACCGGCGCCTGCGGGCCAAGGAAGAGAAGCGGCTGGAAACCGGCGGCGCGGCGCCGCCGCCGCCGCAGGACTGGAGCAGCCGGCGCATCCCTCAAGCCGTCAAGGACGCGGTCTGGCGGCGCGACGGCGGACAGTGCGTCTATCGCACGCCGGAAGGCGAGCGCTGCGCCGAGCGCGGCGGCCTGGAGTTCGACCACGTCGTTCCCTTCGCGCTGGGGGGGCCGTCGAACAATCCGAAAAACATCCGCTTGCTCTGCCGCGCCCACAACCGCGCGCTCGCGGCGCGGACCTTCGGGGACTTCAACGCGCGGCGCGCGCCGCGGCCCGGGCCGCCTGGCGCGGCGACAGGGCCGCCCGCATCGCCCGGGTCATGAGGCCCTTGGGCTTGCGCAGCAGGGTGTCCTGGGGCCTGCGCAGGCGCTTGGGATGGTCCAGGGTGTAATGAAGGCCGCGGCTCTCCTTGCGCGCCATGGCGGACTTGATGACCAGCGTCGCCACCACGGCGAGGTTGCGCAGCTCGATCAAGTCGGGGGTGAGGATGAAGTCCCAGTAGTACTGGTCGATCTCGGAGTTGAGCAGCTCCATGCGGCGCAAGGCGCGCTCCAGGCGCTTGTCCGAGCGCACGATGCCGACGTAGTTCCACATCAGGCGCCGGATCTCGTCCCAGTTCTGGGAGATGACGACGGCCTCGTCGAGCGCCCGGGCGCGGCCGGGATTCCAGGGCGTTGGGGAAAACGGCGGCAGGCCCGCGGGCCCTTCCTCGCGGATCTTGAGGAACGCGCGGTGGGCGAAGACGCAGCCCTCGAGGAGGGAATTGGAGGCCAGGCGGTTGGCGCCGTGGAGGCCGGTGTGGGAGACCTCGCCGATGGCGAAGAGCCCCGGGACGTCCGTGCGGCCCCAGTGATCCACCTGCACGCCGCCGCAGAAAAAATGCGCCGCCGGCACGACGGGCACGGGGTCGGCCGCCATGTCGATGCCGAGCTCGCGCAGGCGCGCGTAGATGTTGGGGAAGCGCTCGCGCAGGAAGTTCACGGTGCGGTGCGTCATGTCGAGGTAGACGCAGTCGTCTCCCGAGCGCTTGAGCTCGGCGTCGATGGCGCGCGCGACGACGTCGCGGGGAGCCAGCTCGGCGTCCGGATGATAGTCCTTCATGAAGCGGCGGCCGCTCTTGAGCACCAGCCGCCCGCCCTCGCCGCGCAGCGCCTCGGAGAGGAGGAACGACTTGGCCTGCGGGTGGAACAGGCAGGTCGGATGGAACTGGACCATCTCCATGTTCGCCATCGTCGCTCCGGCGCGATACGCCATGGCCAGGCCGTCGCCGGTGGCGATGTCGGGGTTGGTGGTGTAAATGTAGACCTTGCCGGCACCGCCGGTGGCCAGGATCGTTCGCGACGCCGTGAAGGAGCGGATGCGTCCCGTGGCGCGGTCCATCACATAGGCGCCGCGGCAGCGCCCCTCCCGGTCGAGGATGAGGTTGATACCGATCTGGTCCTCGTAAACGCGGATGTTGGGGCTTTGGCGGCAGGCTTGGACCAGGGCGCGTTCGATCTCGCGCCCGGTGATGTCGCCGGCGTGAAGGATGCGCCGGTGCGAGTGCCCGGCCTCCAAGCCCAGGTCGACCCCGGCGGCTTTCTCGGAGAAGCGCACGCCGAGCTCGCGCAGCTCGCGCACGCGATCGGGGCCTTCCGTGACCGTGAGCCGCACGACGTCTTGATGGCAAAGGCCCGCGCCGGCGACGAGCGTATCGCGCACGTGGCGCTCGAAGCTGTCGGTGGCCGCCATCACGGCGGCGATGCCGCCCTGGGCGTAGTTGGTGTTGGCCTCGGCGGCCTCTTTCTTGGTGACGACGGCGACGCTGCCGAGCGCGGAGAGCTTGTGCGCGCAGACCAGGCCGGCGATGCCGCTGCCCAAAACGAGGAAATCGAAAGACTGTTCGGCTGGCATTCTTCTTGCGGGAGGCGGCCTATTTTATCATAATCGCGCCATGATCCGGTCCTTCGGCGGCAGGCGCCCTCGGGTGCATCCGGCGGCCTTCGTCCACGACGCCTCGGAAATCGTGGGCGACGTCGTCCTCGCGGCCAAGGCGTCGGTCTGGCCCATGGCCGTGCTGCGCGGCGACGTGGACGCCGTGCGCGTGGGCGAAGCCTCCAACCTTCAGGACGGCGTCGTCGTCCATTGCCGCGAGGGCCGGCCCGCCGTCATCGGGCGCGGCGTGACGGTCGGCCACGGCGCCATCATCCATGGCGCGCGGGTGGGGGACCTCTGCCTGGTCGGAATGGGGGCGATCGTGATGGAGGCGCGCATCGGCCGCGAGTGCCTCATCGGCGCGGGGGCGATGGTCCCCAAGGGCCTGGTGGTGCCGCCGCGCAGCCTCGTGCTGGGCTTCCCGGCGAGAGTGGTCCGGCGGCTGACGCCGGGGGAGCTGCGGGGCCTGCGCCAAAGCCGCGACAGCTACGTGCTTCTGGCGCAGCGCCACCGCAAGACGAGCCGCGCGGTCTTTGCATGACGGCCTTCTGGGCGGGGCTTGCCGCCGGAGCCCTGGCCGCGGGAGCTCTCGTGCAATGGCTCCACGTCCGCTCCCGGCGCCGGCTCGGCCGCTTCTTCTCCTTCGCCGCCCACGAGATCAACACCCCGATCACGGCGATCAACATGACGGTGTTGAATTTCTCCTCCGGCGTCTTCGGCCCCGTCGCCCCCGAGCAGGCTCCGTGGCTCGAGCTGCTGCGCGAGCAGGTGATCCGCCTGGGCGCCATGGTGGGGGAACTGCGCGACTTGGTCCATCTCGTCATCGGCAAGGACCTCCACGTCACCATCGAGGAGGTGTCGGCCCGGGACGCGGTCAAGCGGGCGGTGGAGGCGGTGGAGAAGGGGCTGGCGCAGTCGTCCTCCGGCGTCGACTTGGCGCTGCCCCAGGACCTGCCCGCCGTGCGCGTCGACGAGGAGCGCTTCTCGCGCACGCTCGTCAGTCTCCTCCACCACGCGCGCAAGTTCAAGACGCGAGGGGGGCGGCTTTCCGTCGCCGCCCGGACGGCCGAGGGCGGGCGCGCGGTCGAGATCGAGGTGGCCTACCCCTGCCTGCCGCTGACGACCGAGGAGGCCGCGCGCAGCCTGGCCCTGCTTTATCCCGCCGACGCCGAAAAGGGAGCGGCTCGCGCCACGGGCCTCGGCCTGGGCGTGCTGCGCGAGCTCATGAGGCGCCAGGGAGGCGACGTCCGCCTCCGCCTCGACGGCGGCGGGCGGGCCGTGCTGCGCCTGACGGCTCCGGCCGCAAAAAGCTAATATGAGAGGGCCATTGTGATAGCCAAGGTGCTGATCGTCGAAGACGAGCCCGCGATCGCGGAAAACCTCGGCGCGCTCTTGCGCGCCAAGGGCTACGAGGCCCTCCACGCCGGGGATGGGGCCGAGGCCGTGGAGATCGCGCGCAAGGACCTGCCGGACGTCGTCTTGCTCGACGTCAAGCTTCCCAAGATGGGCGGCTTCGACGTCTGCCGCATCCTCAAGGCCGAGGCCGCGACGCAGCGCATCAAGATCATCATGGTGACCGCCCTGGGCCGCATGGGCGAGGTGGAGACGGCCTTCCAGAACGGGGCCGACGACTACCTCATCAAGCCGTTCGACTCCGACCGCCTCTTCAAGAAGATCGAAAAGGTCCTGGGCCCCGCGGCGCGATGAGCGGCGGCGCCGCTCCCCGGCGCGTCTATGCCGACCTGCTCAAAGCCTACGGCCCGCGCGGCTGGTGGCCGGTCACGGTGTCGCGCAGGCGCGGCCCGGTCTACCGGCCGGGCTTCCAAGGGCGGCTGTCGAGCCGCCAGCGCGCCGAGGTGTGCGTCGGCGCGATCCTGACCCAGAACGCCGCCTGGACCAACGTCGTCAAGGCGCTGGCCTGCCTCCACGCCGCGGGCCTGCGCGACCTCGAGAGTCTGGCCCGCTGCCGGTCGGCGCGCCTGGCGCGTCTTATTCGATCCTCCGGCTACTTCCGCCAAAAGGCGCGCAAGCTCAAGGCCTTCGCCCGCCACGCGCTCGCCCGAGGCCCGCTCGAGCGCTGGCTGGGCGGCGCGCCGCTGCCGGCCTTGCGCGAGGAGCTGCTGTCGTTGTGGGGAGTGGGGCCGGAGACGGCGGACTCGATCCTGCTCTACGCCGGCGGGCGGGAAGCGTTCGTGGCCGACGCCTATACGCTGCGCCTGGGCCGGCGGCTGGGGTGGTTCGGCGAGGAGGCGGGCTACGAGGAAGCCCAGTCCTTCCTCATCGAGAGGCTTCCGCGCGACGCGAGGCTCTACGCCGAGGTCCACGCGCTGATCGTCGAGCACGCCAAGCGCCACTGCCGCGCCAAGCCCTCCTGCCCCGGCTGCCCGCTCAAGCCGCGCTGCCATCATGGCCAAGAGACCCCGCGGGCTTAGGGCGGCGGCCTTCGCCGCGGCCGCGCTGCTGCTGGCCGGGCCGGAGGCGGCGAATCTCGCGCTGACGCGGCACCCGGACGTCCCCGGCGCTTACGGCAACTGCCAGGTGCTGGTGCTGGGCTTTTCCGGCCGGGCCGACGGCAGCCCGGGCTGGATCCAGCGCTATCGCGTCGCTTCGGGCCTGGCGGCGCAGCGCAAATACGGCTGCTCGGCGCTGATCCTCTCCGGAGCCGCGGTGCGCACCCGCCAGGCGGAAGCCGACGTGATGGAGAAGGCGGCCCTCGCCTTCGGGGCGGACCCGCGGACGCTGATCCTTGACCGGCGGGCCCGCACCACGCGGGAAAACGTCGCCAATGCGCTGGCCCGGCTCGGACGGGGCCAGCATCTCTTCATCGCCTCCGATCCCTTCCACGTCTGGCGCGCCAAGCGCGACGCCTGCCGGCTGCGTCCGGACGCCTGCCCGCTGGCGCACGACGCGAGCCTTCGGGGCCCGTGGCGCTTGGCCGGCTACCGCTGGTTGTCGGCTTATTACAACGTCGTCGCGGTGGCGCGAGACGTGCTATCGCGGCCTCATTTGAGGTAAAGTTCCGGCATGGCCAATCCCAGGGCCGGCTTTCTCGCGCTCGTGATCGCCTCGGCGGTCTGCGCCGCGCCGGCGGCCGCGGCGTTCACGGCGGCGGCGGGCAAGATCGACATCACCCCGGATTTAAAAACGGAGACGACCTACCTCGCCGGCTTCGGCGCCTCGGGCCGTCCGGCCAAGGGAGTCCACGACCCGCTCTACGCGCGCGCCGTCGTCGTCTCCGACGGGCGCAAGACCGCGGCCATCGTGGCCGTCGACTGCATCGGCCTCTTTCGCCAGGATGTGCTGGCGATGCGCCGCGCCGTCGGCTGGAACGACGCCGATCACTACGTCTTCGTCTCGGCCACGCACGACCACTCCGGCCCCGACACGTTGGGGCTGTGGGGCCGCTTTCCGGGCGTCTCCGGGGTCAACGCGCGCTACCGAAAGCGGGTTATCGCCGCCGTCGCCAAGCTCGTCCTCGATCTTTCCCATCGGATGCGCCCGGCGCAGCTTTCTTACGCCCGGCGCGATCTCGACGCCCGGGGACTGTGCCGCGACAGCCGCGATCCCGTCGTGATCGATCCGGAGCTGGACGCGGTGCAGTTCTTGGCGCGCTCCGGCGGCGCGCCGATCGGCACGATCGTGCGCTGGTCGTGCCATCCGGAGACGTCCTGGCGCGACAACGATGAGCTGACGGCGGACTACCCCGGGCAGCTCTGCGCGCGAGTCGAGAGCCGAACGGGCGGCGCCTGCCTGTTCCAGTCCGGCGTCATCGGAGGCCTGCTCACGCCCGATTCGGATCACGACCACGGTCCGCTCAAGGGCTACGCCGAGGGCCGGCGCATCGGCCAAGCCGTGGCCGACGCCGCGCTTTCGGCTCTGCGCGGCGCTGCCCGGGTGCGCGAGCCGAAAGTCGGCTTCGAGAGCGCCCTGGTGCGGCTGCCGATCGAGAATTCCCGCTACATCCTCTTCATGCGCAGCCTGGTTTTCGGGCACAAGCTTCAGGAGCCGGACGGCTCTCCCTTGGCGGCCTGGAAGACGTTCTGGCTGCCGCTGCGGCACCTGATTTTTTTCCCGCTGCCCGCGTCGCAGCGGCCGTGGGTGGAGACGGAGGTCTCGCGCCTCGACGTCGGCCCGGTGAGGTTTCTGGGCATCCCCGGCGAGCTGTTCCCCGAACTGGCCATCGGGGGCTACGACGGCCGCTACCGCTTCGGCCACCCCCTCGTCGATGCGAACAATCCGAATCCGCCTCGCTTGGCCGAGGCTCCGAAGGGGCCCTATCTGCGCCAGCAGGTCAAGGCGAAGCTTGGCATCCTCGTCGGCTTGGCCAACGACGAGCTCGGCTACATCGTGCCGCCCTACGACTTCCAGGCCGATGCCGACCGGTCGATGACCCCGCAGCCGCCGGGCGATCACTACGAGGAGACCAACTCCCTGGGCCCTTCGGCGGCGCCGATTCTGCTCAAGGCCCTCTCCCGGCTGGCCCGGCAGTGAGCGGCGGGGCCGTCCTGGGGTTCCTGGCCGCCGCCGCGCTGGCGGCGGCGCCAAGTCCGCGGCGCTTCCCGCGCCGGGGCGTGATGGAGGGCTTCTACGGCCGGCCCTGGACCTGGGCGCAGCGCCGCGATATGGTCGCCTGGATCGGGGCTCATCACGGCAACCTCTTCGTCATCGCGCCGAAGGACGAGGCTCTCCAGCGCCGGCTTTGGCGCAAGCCCCTCGGGCCGAGCTACCTGCGAGACCTTCGCGCGCTGGCCGGCTACGCGCGCCGCCGGGGAGTGGACCTCGCCTGGGAGCTCAGCCCAGGCGTCGACTTTCGCGCCGGACGCGCGGACGAGGACGCGGCGGTGCAGAAGCTCGAATCGGTCGCCGATTGCGGCGTCCGAAGGCTGATCCTCGCTTTCGACGACACGCCGGCGCGTTTATCGCAAGTCGAGTTCGCCAACGCCGTCTTGGGGCGCCTGCTCGCCGCGCGGCCGGGCCTCGAGCTGACTTTCGTGCCCGCGCTCTATTGGGGGCAGGCGGCGGGAACGCCCTATCTCGATCATGTGGCGCGCGCCCTCGACTCGCGGTTCCGGGTGGGCTGGACCGGCCCTCAGGTGCTCAGCCGCGCGATCACGGCTCGAGACGGCGCTTCATTCCGCGCTTATATGAGGCACGGGCTCGTGCTCGGCGACAACTATCCGGTCCAAGACCGGGTCGAGGACGCGGGCCCGCTCTTCCTAGGCCCGGTGCGGGGCCGGCAGCCGGGGCTGGCGCAGTCACAGGACGCCTACCTCGCCAATGCGAGCCCTCTCGAGGAGGCGTCGAAGATACCCTTGGCCTCCCAGCTGGCCTACGCGTGGAATCCCGCCGGCTACGACCCCGACGCCTTCTGGAGCCGGCAGCTCGCGGCCGCGCGCAAGCGCTCCGCCGGGGAGGCCGCGTTCTTGGCGGCCGCCGAGCGCTCGTGGCTGGACCTGCCGCAGACGGCGCCGATGGCGCTCTCTGCGGCCGGCTTCTCGCCCTTTCTGCGCGGGCTGCTGCTCGCGCCCGAGGCCTTCGCCGACCGGCCGGCCCTGAGGCGCGAGCTGGCGCCTTGGCTTGAGCGCGCCCGCGAGGAGGCGCAGGCGGTCCTGAAGCCTCGCCGCGGCCGTCCCGCGACCTCGGAGAATCCCGCCGTGGTCGCCGGCTTTGCGATCGACGCGTTGGCGCAGGGGCGCCTGCCGCTCGGCGACGCCGCGCGGCAGGCGTTTTCCGCCGGCGCGCGGGGCCGTCTCGAGCTCGACCGGGCCTTGAGGCTCCTAGCCTCGGCGGACGCGGCGGCTAACGTGGGGTCGCGGCGAGCCTGGGGCGAGGAGCTGTCGCCTTGGTCTTGGATCCTCGCCGAGGACGCGCGGAGGGCGCGCGCCGCCCTGGGGGGCTCCTGGATCTCCGGTTCGTCTTGGGAGTCGCTGGCCTGGCGCTGGCGCGCGCGCGCGGCGTTGTTGCCCCTGCTGGCTTGCCGACGCATGATGGACGGATATCTCGAGGACCCCGCAAACGCCAAGACCGCGGCGGCGGACCTCCCTTGGCTGCTGCGAGCCGCCGTTTGGCGCGAGCGCCGGCGCTTCGGCCGCGCCTCCTTCGCCGCCGGTCTTCAAGACGAGCTCGCCGCCGGCGATGCGGCCGCGCTGGGGCGCCGTTTCGAGGCCATGATCGCTTGGGCGCGGGAGCTGCGGCGCCCGGGCGTGCCTCAGGCCGCCTGGCCGTGGCTTTTTAAGGTAGAGGACTATGGCCGAGCCGGTCTGCTCGCGCTCAAGCGGCGAAAGGGCCGATGGTCGGCGGCCGAAGAGGCGGACTGGCGGCGACTGGGGCGGCGCCTGCGCTCCGGCAACGGATTGGAGGAGGCGGTGGAGCTCAAGCTTCTCCTCGATGGACTCGCGCGATGGGGACGCGATCCGGGTCGGCCGTTTGTGCTGCCTTGGCCCGCCCAACCGCAGGACGCCCTCTAGAAGTGAAAGCGAAGGTGCCTGGCTTTAACCTTTTTAACTTGTTTGAACGGACAAGTTAAAAAGGTTAAAGCCAGGCACCTTAATTTTTCTAGACGAGCCAAGCCGTCAGATGGTAGCCGGACCAGGCGGCGGCGTAGGCGAGGACGAAGTAGCAGCAGAACTGGATGATCGGCCACTTCCAGCCGCCGGTCTCGCGGCGGACGATGGCGATCGTCGACATGCACTGCATGGCCAAGGCGAAGAAGAGCAGGAGGCTGACCGCCGTGGGCAGGCCGTAGAGAGGCGCTCCGGAAGGCGTTTTAGCGTCGCGCAGCGCCTGGACGAGCCCCTCGGGATGGTCGGCGTTGGCGCCGCTCAAGGCAAAGAGCGATCCGAGCGTGCCCACGAAGACCTCTCGGGCCGCGACCGAGGACAGGACGCCCACGCTCAGCCGCCAGTCAAAGCCCAGCGGCGCGAACACGGGAGCGACGGACTTGCCGACCATGCCTAGAGCGCTGTGCTCGATCTGCGCGGCTGCGGCGCGGCTGGGATCGGCGGCGACGGCCGGAGGGGGAACGTAGCGCGGGAAGTTGCTCAGGGCCCAGAGCAGGACGGCGACCATAAAGATCACCTTGCCGGCGCGAAAGATGAAGTGCGAGCAGCGCACCCACATGTAGCGCGCGAGCTCCTTGGCCTTGGGCAGGCGGTAGGGCGGAAGCACGGTGACCGGGCTCGGGAAAGGATCGTAGAGCGGGGTCTTCTTGATGACCAGAGCCAGCGCCAGGGCCGCGACGATGCCGAGGAGATAGAGCCCGGCCATGACGGCGGTTTGGGCGTGGAGCCCCAGGATGCGCCAGCTTTCCGGCACGAAAGCGGCGATGATCAGGGTGTAGACCGGGATGCGCGCCGAGCAAGTCATCAGCGGAGAGAGGAAAATGGCCGTCAGGCGGCGCTTCTCGTTGGAGATCGTGCGCGCGGCCATGACGCCGGGGATGGCGCAGGCGAACGAGGAGAGGAAGGGGATGAAGACCTTGCCGTCGAGGCCGAAGGGCCGCAGGGCGCGGTCGACCATGGCGCCGGCCCGGGGCAGGTAGCCGCTTTGCTCGAGCAGCCCGATGAGGGCGAAGAGGATGGCGATCTGCGGCAGAAAGACCAGGACGGCCGCCACGCCGGCGATGATGCCGTCGCAGACCAGGCTTGCGAGGAGCGGCCAGGCGATCAAGGGGCGCAGCAGCGCCGCGCCTTGGGCGAAGAGCTTGGACAGCAGGTCTCCGGCCGGGCCGCCCGCGGCGAACAGCGACTCGAAAACGGCGAGAAGGGTCGCCGCGAGGATGAGCGGCCCGACAATGGGGTGGAAGAGGACGCGGTCGATGCGAATCGAGCGCGCGACGGTGGGCAGCAAGCGGTGGCCGGGCAGGCGCACGGCGCTTTGGACCGCTTTCTCGGCGCGCTCGTGGGCGGCGTTCTGGACGGAGGCCAACTCCTCGCGGGGGGCGCGGGTGAGGTCGCGCGCGGCCCCGGACTCGGACGGCGGCCGCGCTTCCAGGAACGCCTCGATCTCCTCGAGGCCGCGTCCCTCCCTCGCCGAGGCGAGGAAGACGGGCATGCCCAGCTCCTTCTCGAGCTTGCCCGCGTCCACGGCGATGCCGTTGTGCTCCGCCTCGTCGATCATGTTGACGACGACGGCGGCGGGATAGCCGCAGTCCTGGAGCGCCGCGGCCAGGGCCAGATCGTTGCCCAGGTTGCTCGCCTCGGCCACGCATAGAACGACGAGGTCCCGGTCGCGGGATTGGGAGAGAAAGCGGAAGGCGACGGCCTCGTCCTCGGAGGCGGCCAGAATCGAGAAAGTGCCCGGGAGGTCGACGATCTCCAGGGTCTGCGCGCCGATGACGGCCGTCCCGACGGCTTTTTCGACCGTGCAGCCCGCGAAGTTCGCCACGCGCTGGCGAAGGCCTGTGAGGCTGTTGAAGAGCGTCGTCTTGCCCGTGTTCGGCCGTCCCGCGAGCGCGACGACGCGGCTCACGGCTGGCGGCTCTCGACGACGATGCGCTCGAGCAGCCACGCCTCGACGGCCAGCAGCTGGGGACCGACCAGGCACTCGATGGGGTCGCGCAGCGGGGTGCGCAAGAGTTTGGTGATCTGCGCTCCGGCGCGCAGGCCCAAGGCGCAGAGACGGCTTTTCTCGATGTCGTCGAGGCGCTCGAAGCCGACGATCCTCAAGGGAGTCTGCATCTCGGCTTGGGCCAGGGTCATGGGCTTAGTATAGCCTTATTGAGACCGAATTTCAATAAGAAAATAGCGGCCGTGCTATAATCTCGGCCTGACCGTATGGCCAACGATCTCGACTTGCTGGAGCGCGCCCGGGAGCTCTTGACGAGGGGCCGGCCGGCGCGCGCGGCGGCGCTCCTCGACCGCTCCTGGCCGCCCGCGATCTCGGCCGAAGCCGCCCGCTTGCGCGCCGATGCCCTGCGGCAGCAGGGCTACTTCGACCGCGCCATCGCGCTTTACCGCGCGCCGCTCTCCCGCCCTCCGGCGCAAGACCCCGGCGCTTGGGCGGAAGCCGCGCTCGGCCTCTCCTCGGCCCTGCGCAGCGTGGGCCGCGGGCGCGAGGCGCGCTCTTGGGTGGCGCGGGGCCTCTCGGCGGCGCGCAGCAGGGCCATGGCGGAATTGGCGCAGGACCTGGAGCTCGAGTCTCTGATGCTGGACCGCGCCGAGGAGCGCTACGACGCGGTATTGCCCCGCCTGCGCGCTTTGGCGCGCAGGGCCTTGGCCGCGGGCGATGCGGCCAAGGCCGCCTATCTGCTCTGGGCCGCCGCGGGCGCGGAGCGCTTCGCGGGACGGCTGAAAGCCTCCGAGGAGACGTTTCGACGTTCCCTGGCTTTGGCGCGCCGCGCCGGTGACGCCGCCGGCGAGGCCTACGCGCTCTTCGGACTAGGCGGCATCAGCCGGATCCTCGGGCGATTGAAGGACTCCGAGCGCTGGTATCGCGAGGCCGGCCGCCGCCTGCGCGGCGGCGACGACGTCTTCGGGCGCGCCTACGCCGAGTGCGGTCTGGCCAACGCCCTGCGTCAGTTGGGCCGCCTCAAGGAGGCCCGCGCGGGCTACGAGCGCGCGCACCGGCTTTATTCGACGCTGGGAGATCCCCTCGACTTGGCCTACGTCGATTGGGGCCTCGGCAAGATAGAACTCCAGGAAGGCCGCCTGCGGGCCGCCGAGTCGCGCCTTCGGCGGGCCCTGGCCGCCTTCGCGCGCGGCGGCGAGACCCGCGGAGTCGTCCTCTCCCGCCTGGCCCTGGCCCAGGCCCTCCATGCCGCCGGGCGCACCCGCGAGGCGGAGAAGCACTTCGCCTCCGGAGTCGCGCTCGCCCGGCGCAAGGGCAGCCACGCTCACCTGGAGTCGTTCACGTAAGGCGCCCGTCTTCCCTTAGACGCCCCTTCGTCACGCCGCCGCCATGGCCGCGGCCCGGCTGGCGCGCTAGAATGGCCCCTACAGGAGGGCGACATGGAGACCGCGTGGGCCAGGAGCGTCGTGGAAGGGCTGCTCGGCCAGGCCGGCATCAGGCTTGGAGGAGACCAGCCGTGGGATCTGCATGTGCAAGACGAGCGCTTCTTCGCGCGAGTCCTCAGCGGAGGCACCCTGGCCGCCGGGGAGACCTACCTGGACGGCTGGTGGGACGTGCCGCGGCTCGACGAGTTCTTCGCGCGCGTCCACGCCGCGGGCCTCGGCAGGCGCTTCACCCGGGGAGTGCGCGCGCGATGGCAGGCGCTCTACGGACGGGTGCGAAACCTCCAGACCGTCGAGCGGGCCAAGGCCGTGGCCCGAAGGCATTACGACCTCGGCAACGACCTCTTCCAGGTCATGTTGGGCCGACGGCTGTGCTACACCTGCGCGTATTGGAAGGGAGCGAGAAGCCTCGACGAGGCCGACGAGGCCAAGCTCGAGCTGGTCTGCCGAAAGATCGAGCTCGGCCCGGGGATGACGGTCCTGGAGCTGGGCTGCGGCTGGGGCTCCTTCGCCAAATACGCCGCGGAGAAATACGGCGCGCGCGTGGTCGGCTACAACATATCGCAGGAGCAGGTCGCGCTCGGCCGCAGGCTCTGCGCGGGCTTGCCCGTGGAGCTGCGCCAGCAGGACTACCGCCTCGCCCGCGGGGTCTACGATCGCGTCGTGTCCATCGGGATCATGGAGCACGTCGGCCCTAAGAACTACCGCGCCTACATGGAGACGGCGGCGCGCTGCCTCAAGGACGACGGCATCGCCTTCGTCCACACCATCGGCGGCAACGTCTCCGCCACGCGTTGCGACCCCTGGTTCGACAAGCACATCTTTCCCAACGGCGTGACTCCGTCCTTGTCCCAGCTCGCGCGGGCGATGGAGGGCCTCTTCGTCGCCGAGGATTGCCACAATATCGGGCCGCACTACGACCCGACGCTGATGGCGTGGCACGAGAACTTGTCCCGCGGCTGGCCGGGCCTGGCGCAGCGCTACGGCGAGCGCTTCTTCCGCATGATGAGATACTATCTGCTGGCATCCGCGGGCACTTTCCGCTCCCGGATGAGCCAGCTTTATCAGATCGTCATGACCAAGCCCGGCCGGCGCCAGCCCGCCTGCCGCTGGACGTGAGGGACGTCGAGACCCTGATCGTCGGCGGAGGGCCCGCCGGCAGCAGCTGCGCCTGGGAGCTGCGGCGGCGCGGGCTCGAATGCCTGATCCTGGAGCGCCAGGAGCTGCCCAAGCGCAAGCTGTGCGCCGGATGGATCACGCCGAAGGTTCTCGCCGACCTCGAGATCGCCCCGGCCGACTATCCTCATGGACTGCGGACACTCGACCGCATCCGGGTTTATCTCGGCTCCACCGCTCTGCGCGCGACCCATCGGACGCTGCAATACTCGATCCGGCGCGTCGAGTTCGACAACTGGCTGCTGGAGCGCAGCGCGGTGGAGGTGGTGCGCCACGCCGTGCGCCGGGTGGAGTCCGCCCGCGGGTCCTTCGTGGTGGACGGGTCGTTTCGGTGCCGCAACCTGGTGGGCGCGGGTGGCACGAGCTGCCCGGTCAAGCGAGCCCTCTTCGGACCCGAGCGCGGCCGTCTCATCCTGACCCAGGAGGTGGAGTTCGAGGCCGAGCCGCGCGACCCGGTCTGCACTCTTTTCTATCCCTTCGCCGGCGCGGGAGGCTACGCCTGGTACGTCCCGAAGCGCGGGGCCGTCAACGTGGGCTTTGGCGCCGCGGCGGCGCGCCTGCGCGGCAACGTCAAATCGCACTGGGAGCGCCTGGTCCGGCTTCTGCTCAAGCGGGGCCTGCTCGACGCCGCGCCGCCGGAACCGGGCAGCCATCCCTACTACGTCGGGGACCGCGGCAAGGAGGTGCGCCGGGGCAACGCCTACATCGTCGGCGACGCCGCCGGGCTGGCGACCTGCGACCTCGGAGAGGGGATAGGTCCCGCAGTCGAAAGCGGGCTATGGGCGGCGCGAAGCATCGCCGGGGCAGGCGACTACGATTGCGGCTTGGTCGCCCCGCTCTCGCTGCGGGGCCTGGCCGGGCGCGCGATGGCGCGCTTGGTCTGCGGGCCGCTCAGATCTTGAAGTCCGCGCCAAGATAGAGCGCGCGGGCCTTGGGGTCGTTGAGAAGCTGTTGGGAGCCGCCCTCGACCAGGATCTGTCCGTCGTAGATCAGATAGGCCCGCTCGATGATCGGGAGCGTCTCGCGCACGTTGTGGTCCGTGATCAGTATCCCGATCCCTTGAGAGCGCAGCTTGGAGATCATTCCCTTGAGCTCTCCGACGGTGATCGGGTCGATGCCCACGAAGGGCTCGTCTAGCAGGATCAGCTTCGGATTATGGATCATCGCCCGGGCGACCTCGAGGCGGCGCTTCTCTCCGCCCGACAGCGTCCAGGCCAGTTGCCGGCGCAGCTCCCACAGCCCGAACTCCTCGAGCAGGTCCTTGACTCGCCGCATCTGCTCGATGCGGCTGGGGATCGTGCGCTCCAGGATGGCGCGCAGGTTCTGCTCGACCGTCAGGCCCCGAAAGACCGTCGGCTCCTGGGCGAGATAGCCCAGCCCCAGGCGCGCCCGGGAATACATCGGCAGGCTCGTGACGTCCTGGCCGTCGATGAGGATTTGCCCCTGCTCGGGGCGCACGAAGCCGGCAAGGCTGTAGAACGTGGTCGTCTTGCCGGCGCCGTTTGGGCCCAGCAGCCCCACGATCTCGCCCGAGGAGACCGACAGGGAGAGCCCTTTGACCACCTCGCGCTGCCCGTAGCGCTTGCGGATGCCGGCCGCGGAGAGCTTCATCGCTTGCCCTTCGCTCGCGCGGCGGGCGCGGCTTTCGGGATGAAGATCCAGCCCCGCGCGCGGCCGTCGCCGGAGATAACGCGATCCTGGCGGGTCGCGGTGATCACGTCGGCCTTGATCGCGGCCACGGTATCGGAATCCGGGGCGGCCAGCTTCTCGACGACGGGCCGGCCCCCGGCGAGGGTGAGCAGGCCCTGGTCGTAATCGGCGCGGTCGGACCACGCCAGCACTCGCGGCCCCCAGAGGCGGACGCCGCCGCTGAGCTGCCCGCTCTTTTGGTCCTGCCACGAGGCGCGCCCGGCCTCGCCGTAGTCGACGCCGCCCTCGGCCGCCCGCCGCTCGAAGCGCACGCGGTCGCGCGCGGTGAGCTCGCCGCCGCCCGTGTCCTGCCGCAGCCTCGCGGCGTCTCCGCGGGCGATGAACACGTCCCCGCTGGAGTCCTCGTGGCGCACCACGACATGCCCCTTGAGGCGCCATTGCTTGGTCGCGTGCTTGTAAAGGGCCCAGTCGCTGGAAGCCGCGTCGGGCCCGGAGTGATAGCGCACGTCGCCGATGAACTCCTCCTCCATCTTCGCTCCGCGGTGCACGATCCATTCCTTGCTGGTCACGACGCTGCCCATCACCGGCGCGGCGGCGGGGGCGGGGGCGCAAAGCAGAGCCAGCGTCCAGGGAAGGATCATGAGGGCGGCCGGCTGCCGCTGGTGACGGCGTGCTGGTGAAAGATGCGGATCTCCGAGAGATCCCGATTGGCTTCCATGCCGATGCCGTGGACGACGCTGCCGGGCCGGCGGACCACGACGGGCTCGTCGGTATGGAACTTCTGCCGCTGCGAGGAATAGTCCAGCCGGGATGTCGTCAGCGTCGAGCCGTCGGAGAGCGAGCGCACGATGACGTCCGTCGAAAGCGTGACGTCCTGGGTCTGGGTCTGCACCAATCCCGAGACGGCGCTGAGCTTGGTCGTGATCTTGCCGTCCTGGTAGAAGCTCATTCTCGGCTCATCGAGCGAGGCTTGATGGTCCTGCTCCGTCAGCCGCGCCGTCGTGGAGAACAGCCGCCAGGCCGGACGCCCGCGGTCGGACTGGGTCATCGTCAGGTCGTGCAGGGTCTGGACGGGCTCGGCGCCGGCGGCGGCTGCCTTGCGGCGGCAGCCGGCGGCTCCCAGCGCCAAGGCCAGAGTCAACGCCGACACCCGGGGGCGGCTCACTGAGGCTTGGGGATGATCGGCTGCGGAGGCAGGTCGTCGGGCGGGGCCTTGAGGTCGTCTTCGGGCAGATGCTTGACGCCCGCGCGCAGCCACGGCGTCATCTCGAGGGGGATCGCGCGGATGTTGTAGGGCTGCGGCAGCTTGCGCAGCAAAGCCGTGACGCCGAAATAGAAGACGATGACGACGGCGTAGATCGCGCCCAGCGTCTTGAGGTGCCAGCGGGCGTCGGGAAACCACGCGGGCGGGATCGTGAGGTCGCGGCCGCACTTGCGGCAGGCCTTGGCCGTGTCCTTGTTTTCCTGGGCGCAGGTGAGGCATTTCATGCTCGTGTCCTCCCGTGATCCTTGACCAGGGCGTCGATGCGCCGCATCGTCGTCACGAGGGCGGGGACGTCCTTGAGAAAGACGGAGTTGGGGCCGTCGGAAAGCGCCTTGCGCGGATCGGGGTGGGTCTCCAGGAACAGCCCCGCGATGCCCACGGCGACGGCGCCGCGAGACAACGGGACGGCGTAATGGCGCTGGCCGTCGGTGGCATGCCCGAGCCCTCCGGGCAGCTGGACGGAGTGGGTGGCGTCGTAGACCACCGGGTAGCCCCACTGGCGCATGATCTCCAAGGAGCGCATGTCGACGACCAGATTGCCGTAGCCGAAGCTCGTGCCGCGCTCCGTGACCATGATCTGGCGGTTGCCGGTGGACTCCACTTTCCTGACGGCGTTGAGCATGTCCCAGGGCGCGAGGAACTGGCCTTTCTTGATGTTGACGGGCTTGCCGGTGCGGCCGCAGGCCAGCAAGAGGTCGGTCTGGCGGCAGAGAAACGCCGGGACCTGCAGGATGTCGACGTGACGCGCGACGAGCTCCGCCTGGCCGGCTTCGTGCACGTCGGTGAGGACCGGGACTTGGAGCTGCTCTCTCGCGCGAGCGAGGATCTCCAGGCCCTTGCGCAGCCCCGGGCCCCGGAAAGAGTCGATCGAGGTCCGGTTGGCCTTGTCGAAGGAGCACTTGAGCACGAAGGGGATGCCGAGACGGGCGAAGGACGCCTTGAGCGAGCGGCCCACCTTGAGCAGAAGGGCCTCCGACTCCAGCGAGCAGGGGCCGGCGATGAAGGCCAGCGGCCCGTCGTTGCGGAAGACGACGGAGCCGACCTTCACGGCGACCGGCTTAGCGGCGGTCGAAGACATGTTCGTCAAAATATATCAAATTCGCCCGCCCGGATCGGAGAGCGCGCGCTCGACGGCGACCTTGGAGCCGGAATAGACGCCGCGCGCGGCGGCGGCGCGCACTCCCTCGTTTAGCCCCGCCAGCCCGTCGCCGGCCAGCCACCGCTCGACGTCGGCCGCCGCCTCGGCCGGCTCCCGCCGCTCCGCGGTCCCGTCGCCGAGGCGGGCCGAGTAGACGGCCGAAGGGGCCTCATGGTCGCCGATGCGGCGGATGTGGAGCTTGGGGATGGGGAAGAACGCGAGCTCCGAGGGCTTGGTCACGAGGACGTCGCTGTCGCGGATGAGGCGGTCGGTGGCGGCGACGGCCTCGAAAGAGTCCGCCGCGGTGACGACGCGCGCATCCTTGATCCCCAGCTCCTTCAAGTGCCTCTCGAGGTCCTCGGCGAGCCCGTGATGGTCGCCGGCGTTGACCACGAGGCGCAGGCGGTCCTCCTTGGCCGCGGGCGCCAGCCGGGAGAACAGGTCCTTCAGGTAGGCGGCCTGGGCGCCGGCCCCTCCGATGGAAAAGAGCAGGCGCAGCGGCGCCCGGCGGCGCAGGCGCTCGAGCCGAGCCTGCGAGTCGGCCTCGGCGTTTTCGGCGAGCTCGGCGGGAACCCAATGGCCGGCGATGGCGGCGCGCTCGGGCGCCACGCCGAGCTTGAGGACGCCCGCGTAGGTCTGCTCGGTTTGGCAAAGGTTGAGGGCGCCCGGCACCACGCAGAACGCCTGAGGGTGGGCGTCGGGGACCAGGTTGACGACGCGGTCGAAGCCGGATTCGACCGCGAGATGGCTGTTCCAAGGATGGGCGCCGATGAGGGGGAGGTCGCGAGGCAGAGCGTCCATGACCCGCCGGGCGGCGCGGGCCAGGGCGCGGGAGGCCGTCTGCGACGACGCTCCCCCGCTGCGCGTGATCAGGCCCCAGACGCGCTCGGCCGGGCCTCCGATCGCGGCCGACAGGCGCGAACATTCGCTGTAGATGCGCTCCATCGACTTGAGCGCGGCGGAAGCGAAAGAGCCGGTCGAGAGCGGGTCGTGGAGCAGGACTTCGGCGCCGGCGCGCTCGCTCCAGGTGATGGCGGAGCGTCCCATGCGGATGTGGCCGTAGCCCATCCGCATGAAGCCGACGATGAGCCGGTCCCGCGAAGACACCGCGTCAGGCCGGGATGCGCGCCGAACTGGGGCTCTGCGCGCGCGCCACGGCGGCGGCGACGAAATCCCGGAACAGCGGATGCGGCCGCTCGGGCCGGCTTTTGAACTCCGGGTGAAACTGGACGGCGAGAAACCACGGATGGCCCTCCAGCTCGACGATCTCGACGAGGTTCTTGGGCGCGTGCAGGCCGCTGGCGTGGAGCCCCGCGTCATCCAGGAGCTTTCGGAACTTGTTGTTGACCTCGTAGCGGTGGCGGTGGCGCTCGGAGATGGAGGCCTGTCCGTAGGCCCGGTAGGCCAGGCTGCCCTTCTTGATGGCGCATTCGTAGGTGCCCAGGCGCATCGTCGCGCCCATCTCCTTGACCGCTTTTTGCTCGGGCAGCAGGTCGATGACGGGATAGCGGGTCTTCGCGTCGAACTCCGTCGAGTTGGCTCCCGACAGCTTCAGGACGTTGCGGGAAAACTCGATGACGGCGATCTGCAGGCCCAAGCACAGCCCGAAGTAGGGGATCTTGTTCTCGCGAGCCAGCTGCGCCACCCGGATCTTGCCCTCGATGCCGCGGTCGCCGAAGCCCCCGGGCACGAGGATGCCGTGGACGTCCTCGAGGCTCTTGAGAATGTCCGGAGCGGACGTGTCGAGGAAGCGGATGTCGATCTTGGCCTCGTTGGCCGCGCCGCCGTGGACGAGGGCCTCGTTGACCGACTTGTAGGCGTCCTTGTAATCGGTGTATTTCCCGGCTAAGGCGATGACGACGCGGTGCTTCGGGTGCTTGAGGCGGCGGACGACCTCGTTCCAGCTGTCGAGGTCCTTGGAGTGGGTGCGCAGGCGCAGCAGCATGATGATCTGGTCGTCGAGCCCCTGCTTCTGAAAGACCAGCGGCACCTCGTAGATGCTCTCGACGTCGGGCGCCTCGATGACGGACTCCTTTGGCACCGAGCAAAAGAGGCTGAGCTTGGCCTTCATCTCGGGGCTGATGGGGCGCTCGGCGCGGCAGACGATGATGTCGGGATTGATGCCGATCTCGCGCAGCTTGCCGACCGAGTGCTGGGTAGGCTTGGTCTTGAGCTCCTCGGAGGCCCGGATGTAGGGCACCAGCGTCACGTGGAGATACAGGACGTTGTCCTTGCCGGCCTCGAGGCCCATCTGGCGGGCGGCCTCGAGGAAGGGAAGGCTCTCGATGTCGCCGACGGTGCCGCCGATCTCGATGATGGCGACGTCGGCGTTCTTGCCGGCGGCGCGATAGCGGCCCTTGATCTCGTCGGTGATGTGGGGGATGACCTGCACCGTCGTGCCCAGGAAGTCGCCGCGGCGCTCGCGGGCGATCACGGTCTCATAGACCTTGCCGGCCGTGAAATTGTTGGCCTGGTGCATGTCTCGGTTGAGAAAGCGCTCGTAGTGTCCGAGGTCCAGGTCGGTCTCGGCGCCGTCCTCGGTGACGTAGACCTCCCCGTGCTGGAAGGGGTTCATGGTTCCGGGATCGACGTTGATGTAAGGGTCGCATTTGAGCATGGACACCGAGAGCCCTCGGGCCTGGAGGAGCTTGCCGATGGAAGAGGCGCTGATGCCCTTGCCCAGGGAACTGACGACTCCGCCGGTCACGAAGATGTACTTGGTCGTCACTTTTTCCTCCTGAGCAGGGACTGGGCGCGCTTGAGGTCGGCGGGCGTGTCGATGGCGACGGGTACGTCGGAGACGAAGGCGGCGAAGATGGTCATGCCGTTCTCGAGGGCCCGCAGCTGCTCCAGGCTCTCGGTTTTTTCGAGCGGCGAGGGCGGAAGCTTCACGAAGCGCTTGAGCGCGGAGCGGCGGAAGCCGTAGATGCCCAGGTGCTCGAAGCGGCGCGCGGGACGCCCGTCGCGCGGGAAGGGGATCGGCGAGCGCGAAAAATACAGAGCGCGGCCGTCGCGCGCGACGGCCGCCTTGACCACGTTGGGGTCTTTGATGCGCTCGGGGTCCTCGAGCGGCATGACGGCCGTGGCGATGTCGGCGCCGGGATTGTCCTCGAGCAGCCGCGCCACGCGCAGGATCGTGGCCGGCCGCACCAGCGGCATGTCGCCCTGGAGGTTGATGACGAAGCGTCCGCGCCAGAGGCGGGACGCCTCGAAAACCCGGTCGCTGCCGGAGCGGCATTGGTCGGACGTCAGCACGGCCTCGCCCCCGAAGGAGCGCACCGCCTGGACGACGCGCTCGTCTTCCGTGGCCACGACGACGGGGCCCACTCGGGCGGCCTTGGCGGCGTCGTAGCACCAGCGCACCACGGGCTTGCCGGCGAGCGGGGCCAGGACTTTGCCCGGGAAGCGCGTGGAGCCGAAGCGGGAGGGGATGACGACCAGGCAGCGGCCCGTCATCTGAGGAGGCGGTGCAGCTCGGGAATGCTGGCCGTGGCCGTGCCGAGCTTGCCGACGACGATGCCGGCCGCGTAGTTGGAGACGGCCGCGGCGTGGCCGATCGGCGCGCCGCAGGCCAGCGCCAGCGTGAGTGTGGAGATGACGGTATCGCCCGCTCCGGTGACGTCGAAGACCTCCCGGGCCCGGGTCGGGATGTGACGCACGCGTCCTCCGTCTCGAAACAGGCTCATTCCGTCCGGTCCCCGGGTGATCAGCACGGATTCGCTGCGCAGGATCTTGAGGATGTCTCGCCCCAGCCGCTCGATGGCGTCGACGCCGGCTTGTGGGGTGCGGCGCATCCCGGACCAGGCCTCGTGGAGATTGGGCGTGATGCAAGTGACCTGGCGATACCGCTTGAAGTGCTCGATCTTCGGATCGACGGTCACCGGGAGCCGCGCGCGGCGCGCCATGCCGATCGCCGTGCGCAGGACTCTGGGCGTGAGGACGCCCTTTCCGTAATCGGAGAGGATCAGCGCCTGAGCGTCCTTGAGCGCGGCCGTCAGCCGCGAGAGCAGCTTGTCCTCGAGCGCGGAATCGAGGGGCTCGGCCGTCTCGCGGTCGTAGCGCACGACCTGCTGGCGCTCGGCGATAACGCGGCACTTCTGGGAGGTCACGCGCCGCGGATCGAGGACGATCGGACCCGTGTCGATGCCCAGGCCCGAGAAGTGGGAGAGGAGCTCCTGGCCCGCGGGATCCTCTCCGACGACGCCGAGGATCGAGACGCGGGCCTTAAGCGCGGCCAGATTGGCCGCCACGTTGCCCGCGCCGCCGGGGATGGAGGACTCCGCGGCCACGCGCACCACCGGCACGGGAGCCTCCGGCGAGATGCGGCCGACCGTGCCCCGGATGTACTGGTCGAGCATCAGGTCGCCGAGGACGAGGACGCGCTTGTCGGGGAAGGAGGAGACGAGCCGCCGCAGCTGCTTTCGCTCGGCCGAGCTCAACATCGCGCCGTCCATACGGTCAGGCACACGCCATTATAACATTTTCGTCAACTTAGCCGAGATATGCCCGAAAAAGACTTCGACCTTCATGAGGACGGGCGTGAGGCTCGGGTTTTGCGCGAGCCAAATCTGGAGCTTGCGGCCCTTCTGGATGAAGAGCCCTTCGTGGCGCAGGGCGGGTTCGAGCAGCAGGGCGTCGAAGCGCCCGGCGGGGACGCGGACCTTCCGGCTCTTGGCGACGCGCACGATCAGCGGCCAGTTCTGGCGCGTATTGACGTCCAGGATGACGCTCGCGCCTGGCCGCAGCTCGTCGCGGGTGCGGACGTAATAGAGGCTGGAGAGGACGTCTTGGACGTGCGCGGTCGTGGTGCCCGTCGCGAAGGTGAAGTTGCCGTCGCGGCCGGTGCGTTTGGCCAGGTAGGCGTGACGGGCGTGATCGTAGAGGACCCATTCGTCCCGGAAGAAATGGCCCTCGCGCAGTTTTTTGGAATATCCCAGCGATTCCAGGGTGCGCGCGTCGATCCACGACTCGTTGAGATCCCGGACCTTATAGAACGTGTCGCACCAGGCGTTGGAGACGGCGCGCGACACGACGTGGTAGGCGGCGCGGCCGTTGAAATCGACGATCTCCTTGACCTCGAGGGTCGCCTGACCCACGATGAACGGCCCCCAGGAGACCTGGAAGACGAGATCTTCCGGAAAGACCCGCAGCGGCTTGTAGCTCGGGGACATGGGCAACGCCTCGCCGACGAGCGCGTGCGGGTCGGAGATGGTGCTGGAGGACAGAGGCACGGAGAGCGCCGAGGACAAGCCGGCCGCCGCGAGAAGGACGGCCGGGGGAATCAAGCCTCCTCCAAGGCGTGCGCCGACTCCCCGGCCAAGGCGAGCAGCGTCTCGTTCCACGCGGTCTTGCCCTTGACGATATCGAGCTTGATGGCGAGCACGTAGACGGGGCCGGCCAGGACCGTTTCCCACTTGCGCGGAAACCGCGTGAAGTCCTTGAGCGTGGTGACGACCGGCAGCGTGCGGCGCAGGTGCTCGATGGAGCGCAGCTCCCCGAGGCGATAAGGATGGTGATCCGGATAGCGCCAGCGCTGCTTGACGGTCGCTCCGATCTTCGACAGCAGGCCCTCGAAGGAGCCGGGATCGGCGATGCCGGAGACGGCGACCACGCCGTGGCCGGCGATCGTGTCGAGCTTGAGCTTGCGCTGCTCGCGCACGTCGAGCAGGAAGTCGGCCTTGTGCGCGGATTCGAGGATCGGCGCCTTGGCGTTGACGCCGCGGATGCGCTTTCTGAGGATCTCGAGCGCCTCCTCGTCGACCATGTCGACGTGGGTCAGCAGGATCATGTCGGCGCGGGCCAGGGTGGAAATCGGCTCGCGCAGGTTGCCCAGCGGCAGGACGTGCCCGCCTCCGAACGGGTCCGCGGCGTTGAGCAAGACGACGTCGAGGTCCCGCTTGAGCCTGAGGTGTTGGAAGCCGTCGTCGAGAATGACGACGCGCGAATGATAAAACGTCACCGCCTGCTCGCCGGATTTGACGCGGTCGGGGCAGACCAGGATCGGGATGCCCTGTCCGGCCAGGGCCTGGTGCATCATCCACGGCTCGTCGCCGCAGCGCGACCAGTGGGGGACCTCTCCGTCGAGCAGCGTGACGACCTCGGCTTTCTTGAAGGCCCGGCCGTAGCCGCGGCTGAGGATCGCCGTGGGAACCTTGCGTTTGGCGAGCGTTTGCGCGGCGAGGAGCACGGCCGGCGTCTTTCCAGTGCCTCCGGTCGTGATGTTGCCGATGCAGACGACGCGCGCCGCCAGGCTTTTCGACTTGAGCCAGCCCCAGGAGTAGAATCGGCGCCTGGACAAGACGACGGCGGCGTAGACCATCGAGAAAAGCCACAGCAGCGCGCGGCCGGCGGACTTCTTCTTGAGCCGAGCGCGACGATGTTCCCAGTTGTTCTTCATTGTGACTCCATCAGCCGGCTGGCGGCCTCGAACACGCGGCCGGCGGGCAGTCCGTCGAGGCATTCGAGGCGGTAGGGGCAGCGGTTGAGGCGGCAACCGATGCAAGGCAGCTCCTCCCTGCGCACGACGACATGGCGCGCGCACGGAGGGTTCCAGCTCGTCGGGTCGCTGCTGCCGTGCACGGTCACCGTCGGCACGCCGAGGGCCACGGCCATGTGCTTGGGGCCGTTGCAGTTGGTGACCACGAGCCGGCAGCCGGAGAGCAGCTGCGCCGCTTCCTTGAGCGTGCGCGTCGGCGGCGTGGCCGAGGCCCCTTCGCCGATGGCCGAGGCGACCTCCTCGGCCAGAGGCCGTTCTCCGGGGCCCCAGAACACGAGCAGGCGGCAGCCGTAGCGCTTTCGCAGCATGCGGCCGAGTTCGGCGTAGGAAGCCGCCGGCCAGCGGCGCGTCGGCTTGCGCGAGGCGGGCACGAGGCCGATCACGTTGTCGCGTGCCGCCGGGCCCGTCAGATAGAGCTTGGGCAGGAAGTCCGCGCCGTCGGAGGGCACGCCCAGGGGCGCGAGCATGAGGATCTTTTCCAGCGCGTTGTAGACGGGCTTTTCGGGCTGCGGGAGGAGCCGATTGTAGGCCCAGCGGTGGGAGACGCGCTGCGGTCCCGCGCGGACGGCGGCCCCGCTTGCGCCCGTCAGCAGGGCGCTGCGCGGGTTTCCCAAGAGATCGATGACCCAGTCGTAGCGTCGCGCGCGGACCTTGGCGGCCCAGCGCAGCGACGACAGCAGCCCTCGGCCATCGTAGATCCAGACGCCCGCGTGCGGGTTGCCCTCGAGCGCCTGCGCGCCCGGCGCCTCGACCAGGATGTCGAGCCGCGCCTCGGGATAGCGGCGCTTGAGGGCGGCCAGCGCCGGCGTGATGAGGATCACATCGCCGATGCGGCGCAGCTGGATGACCAGGATCGCGTTGGGTGTCAGACGTTGACTTGTTGACTTCTCAACGATCGGTTCGGTCATAAGTCAACAAGTCAACGTCTGACACCCGTCAGAGTCTTGCCCGTCCCCGGGTCAGGTTGAGGTAGAGGTCGAGCATGAAGTCGTCGCCGCGCACGTAGAGCCGCCGGATCGCGCCCATCTCCGGCTTCCAGGCCGCGGGGGAGATCCCCTGCCGGAAGGCGAAGTCGAAGAAGTAGCCCGCGTCTCGCGCCGCTTGCCGGACCTGCGGCACGAAGGCGCCGGCGCCGTAAGGATAGGCGAAGCCAACCATCTCGCGGCCCAGCTTTTCTTCCAGGCGCTTCTTGCTCTCGACGAGCTCCCAGCGGACGTCTTCCGCGGGGATCGCGGCGAGGTTGCGATGGCGCATCGTGTGCGAGCCCATCTCCATGACGCCGCCCTCCTGCATCTCGCGGATCTGGGCCCAAGTCAGCATCGGCACGTGGCGTTCCGTCGCCGGGTCGTGCCAGGCGTTGTGGCCGTCCATCATCTCGTAGACGAGAAAGATGTTGCCCTTCATCCCGAGTTCCTTGAGGATCGGATAGGCTTCCGTGTAGTTGTTGGCGTAGCCGTCATCGAAAGTCACGAGCACCGGCTTTTGCGGCAGCGGCGTCTTCGCGATCAGGGAATCTCGCCATTGGCTGAACGTGATCGTGGTGTAGCCTCGCTTCTTGAGATACTCCATCTGGCGGCGAAACTGCGAGGTCTTTACCCACAGGGCCTTGAGGCGCGAGCCCTCGGGATAATCGCCCACCTTGTGGTAGACCAGGACGGGCATTCCGCCCGAAATCTTGCGGCGCCACCAGTTCCAGCGTCCGCTGGCTCCGGCGGCGACGGCGAAAGCGGCGGCTGAGGCGGCGGCGATCACCCTGGGCGCTCCAACCTTTTCAGTTTGGCATATTTGAGCCAGCTGTGCCACGCGGCCAGCCGCGCCCACGTCAGCCCCGGGCCGCCGTCGAGGACTCCGAGCTTGACGAAGGCGCGCACGCCGAACTCCCAGGGGCCGATGAGATAGTGCCAAGGGCGGAAACGCCGGCCCGCCGCGAAGCGTTTTTGCGCCGCCAGGTCCGTATAGCGCTCCAGCTTGCCCATGTAGTCGGCGATGTCGTGGTAGGGCTGGTGCAGGACGCGTCCCGGCCCGCGGTAGCGCTCGACGCGCCCCTCCACGGCCGCTCCCTCGTGGACGTATCCTCCGGAAAAGCGGGCCTTCTCGCGTTTAAAGAGCCTGACGTGGCGCTCGCCGCCGAGGCCGCCGAAGCGCAGGTCGCGGCCGAGGAAGCGCACTCGGAAGGGCAAGGACCAGGCGTCGACGCCGGGCTGCCCCAGCAAGGCGGGAAGATCGCGCCGCAGCCCTTCGTCGAGGCGTTCGTCGGCGTCGATCCAGAGGACCCAGTCCTTGACGCACAGTTCCAGGGCGGCCTGGCGCTGCGCGGCGTAGTCGTCGAAGACTCGCCGCGCCGTCCTGGCTCCGGCACGGCGGGCGACTTCCTCCGTCTTGTCGGCGGTGGCGGCGTCGACCAGCACGACGGCTTCGTCGACGACGCCCCGCAGGGACTCCAGGCAGCCCGGCAGGTCCCGTTCCTCGTCCTTGGCGATGATGAGAGCGCTAAGCGACGGCGCCATAGACGCCCTCCATGCGCGCGGCCAGGCGCTCGAGGCCGAAGCGCCCTAGGTTTTCCAGCGCCGCTGCCGACAAGCGCGCGCGCAGCGCCGCGTCGCCCTCCAGACGCAGGAGATTGCCGGCCAGCGCCTCGGCATCGCGCGGCGAGGACAAGAGGCCCGTGCGGGCGTCCTCGACGATCTCCGGGATGCCGCCGGCCGAGGTCGCGGCGATGGGCACGCCGCAGGCGGCGGCTTCCAGCAGCACGCTGCCCATGCCCTCGCCCCACGAGGAGAGAGCGAAGGCGTCGATCGCCTTAAGCAGCGCGGAAGGCTCGCGCTGGCCGAGGAAGAGGATGCGCTCGCCCAGGCCCATCTTGCGCACGCTGGCGATCAGGCGCGGGCCCTCGGGGCCCTCGCCGGCGATGAAAAAGCGCGCCTGCGGCCGCTTGAGCAGGACGATGAGCGCGGCGGCGACGAGCGTGTCGTGGTCCTTGTGGGGCACCAGCGCCGCGAGATTTCCGACCCAGAAGCCGTCCTCGGGAAGGTCCCATTCGGCGCAGAGCGCGCGCCGGGCCTCGAGCCGCTGCCGCGTCGACGGCCTGGCAAAGCGCGCGGCGTCGAGCCCGGCCCAGGCGCATTCGCGCTCTCCCGAGGGGAAGGCGTCGGGCACCACCTCGACTTTGCCGTCGCCCAGGCCGTCTTGGGCGAGCACGCGGGCGATGGCCTGCGAGACCGCGACGACGCGTCCGGCCGAGTCGTATTTGAGCCGCCGCGAAAGGCCGCCGCGCAGGGGAAAGTCGACGCGCCGATGGGCGACGAACGGCGCGCCGCCGAGCGCGCGGCAAAGGGCCGCGGCCGCCGCGGCGTGGGCGGTGTGAGCGTGGACGACGGGCCGCCGCGCCGCGCGGCAGAGTACGCGCAGGCGCCAGGCGGTGACCGGGTCCCACTCGCCCCAGAAGGGAGCGAAGGCGGTCTCAAGGCCTGCCGCCGCCGCCTCGCCGGCCAGGGGCGAGCCGCGGCGACAGACGACGACGTTGCGGTGGCCGCGGGCGCGCAGGGCGCAGGCTAGATAAAGCAGCTGCCGCTCGCCGCCGCGCAGGCCGCGCTCGCCGTCGACGTGAAGGACGTCGAAGGGCGCCAAGCTCATGCGGCCGCGCCCGCCGGCCGCGCCGCGGGCACCCCCTGATACACCGCTTCCGTGGAGCGGACGAAGGCCTCCAGAGTGAAGCGCTCGTCGTAGCGCGCGCGCGCGCGCGCGGCTAGGCGCGCCGCCGTGTCCGGGTCCTGGAGCAGCCGGGCCAAGGCGCCGGCGAGCGCGTCCGGATCGCCGGGCGCGACCAGCAGGCCGGTCTTGCCGTGCTCGACGACGTCGGGCAGGCCTCCCACCGCGCTCGCGACCACCGGCCGGCCCGAGGCCATCCACTCAAGCGCGGCGCGCGACACGGCCTCGGAGCCCAAGGACGGCACGCAGCCGACGCGGCAGGACGCGAGGAAGGGCCCGGGGTCGGCCACGCGGCCGAGGACCTCGTAGGAGCCCGGGCAAAGGCGCGAGCGCGCCATGCCGCGAATCGCCTCCGCAAGCCGTCCGGAGCCGGCGAAGCGCAGGCGCACGGGCGCGCCGCGCGCCTGCACGCGCGCCGCGGCGTCGATGAGGATCTCGTGGCCCTTGACCGGGTCCAGGCGGCCCAAGAGCCCGACCACGGGCTCCTGCGGCAAAGCCGCGGGAGGGCCGGGCTGGGCGGCGACGCCCTGCAGCACCACCTCCACGCGCGCGCCGGGGAAGGCCCGGCGCAGGTGCGCGGCGATGGCGCTGTTGGCGGCGACGTAGGCATCGGTGCGCCGCGACAGGGCTCGGGCGAGGGCGTGGCCGCGCGGCAGGCGCGCGTCGGCGCACGTGCGCACCAGGCGCGCGGTCGAGCCCGCGGCCAGGGCGGCGGCAAGGGAGTGGCTGGAGCCTGTGTGGGCGACCAGGACCTCGAAGCGGCCCTGCCGCACGACGCGACGCAGAAAAGGCAGCGACAGCCAGGGATGGAGGACTTCGCGGGTCTTGAGCCCGGCGGCGCGCGCCTGGGCCGCGGCGGGCGAGCCGGTGCGCCCGAAGAAGCCGATCGAGTGGCCTCGGGCGGCCAGCCCGGCGGCGAGCGTCACGGCGTAATGGGCGATGCCCGAATCCCAGGGCTCGTCGTGAAGGTGGAGAATCCTCATCGAGGCGCCGGCCGGGCCGCTTCCATCATCTGCAGAGCGCTCTGCCACACCTGCTCCGTCGTGATGAGCTTCATGCACAGGAAGTGGCCGTGGGGACAGGCGCGCGAGCCGTGCAGGCCGCAGGGCCGGCAGGCCAAGTCGGCTTCGAGCACCCGATGGGCCGGCCCGTAGGGAAAGAAGCCCAACTCTCGGGTCGTGGGCCCGAAGATCGCCAGCGTGGGCACGCCGCAGGCGGTGGCCAGGTGCATGGGACCCGAGTCGTTGGTGACGAAGAGCGAGAGGCGCGGCATGAGGGCCTTGAGGTCGGAAAGGTCGGTCTTTCCCGACCAGTCCAGGGCCTGCGAGGAGCGGGCGATCTCCGCGCAAAGAGGCGCGTCCTTGGGACCGCCGATGAGCACGGCGCGCCTTCCCGAGGCCTCCAGGCGGCGGCAGAGCTCGGCGAAGCGCTCGGGCGGCCAGCGCTTGGTCGGCCAGGCCGAGCCGGGATGGACGCCGACCAGCGGACGGGCGGCGGACACGCCGTCTTGCGCCAGGCGCCCGCCGACGCGCTCTTGCGCGGCCGGATCGGGCGCCAGGTAGAGGCCCTCGTCGAGGCGGATGCGCAGGCCCGGCTCCAGCGGCTTGAGCAGGGCGAGGTTTCTCTCGAGGTCGTGCATGAGCCAGGTGAACGGCACCGTCTCGGTCAGGAACAATCGTCCGGCGCTCGAGTCGAAGCCGATGCGGCGGGGGATGCGCGAGAGATAGGCGAGCAGAGCGCTGCGCAGCGAGCGGTGGGGGATGATGGCCAGGTCGAAGCGCTCCTCGGCAAGTCTGGCGGCCAGCCGCCAAGGTCCGCGCAGGCCGGCGTGCGCCCCTCGCTTGTCGTCGCGGATGACGGCGTCCACCCAGGGGGAGCGCTCGAAGATCTCGGCCGTGGCGGGCAAAGTCAGCACGGTCAGCCGGCAGCGCGGCATGACCTCCTTGATGTCGCGCGCGAGGGGAATCGTCAGCAGGCTGTCGCCCAGAAAGGCGCTCTGGATGAGAAGGACGCGAGCGGCGAGCGGCAGCGAACCGTCCCCGGCTCCATCGGGAGATGCCTTGGGCCTGGGGACCGCGCCCGTCTCGTCGAGCGAGACGTCGGAGGCCGTGGCCAGCGCCGGCTCGGGGCGAGGCCGCAGCCCGAAGGCGGCCAGGGCGTCGAGGTAGCGCTCCACGACGTGCTTTTCCAGGACCGGCGACGTCCAGCCGAAGGTCACGAAGACCCGGCGCGCCAGCGCGCATTTGCGGTAGACGGCACGATGGGGGATGTTGGAAAGCCGGCTGAGCAGGCGCGATCGGAGGTTTCCGTGCAAGTCGAGCAGATGGGTGAAGCCTCTCGAGCGCGCCAGGCGCAGGGCTTGGCGCAGGCCGGTGAAGCGGATCACCTCATCGACGTAGGGATTGCCTTCAAGGACGCCTGCGAACTGCGGCTTGACCAGGACGGCGATGCGCGCGTTGGGCCACTGCGCCTTGAGGCTTTTGTAGACGGGGACGGTGAGGATGACGTCTCCCAGAGACGACAGGCGCACGACCAGTATCTTCGGTTCCACCGAGGACAAATTTTAGCAATTTGCCCGTCAAGAGGGGCGGCTCACGGCGACCAGGGGCGCTCGCCCGCGAGAGGCCGCCTTCCAGAGCTTCGCCAGGGAGGCGTCCAGGCGCGCCCGCCCTGCGCTTGCCAGCAGGAGGTCCTGGAGCTCCTTCTTGGTGCCGCGGCCGCGCAGCCAGCCCTCGAAGAGGCGCACGGCCGCCTGGTCGCCGCCGCAGCCGGCGGCGTCGAGGAACGCTTCCATCAGCGGCACGGCGGCGCCCTCGTCAAGCAGGCGCCGGACCGCCTCCCAGACGCCGGTTCCTGTTGCCACGAAGGCCGGAGGATCCTCGACGAAGGCCGCCAAGCGCCCGAGGACGCGCGACAGGCCGGCCGCGGCGGGCTCCTTCTCCCAGTGCCGAGCCCCTTCCTTGAGCTCGGCCAGGGCCTGGGCGTGCAGGGAGCGCACGGCTTCGGCGTAGCCGGGCGTGTCCTGCGCGGGCAGCGGACCGACGCCCAGCGGCCTTCCGGCGCGCCGCGCCTCGTCGAGCTGCGCGCAGAGCGCGGGGCCGAGGATGGAGCGCAGCGAGGCTTCCTTATCGTCGCAGACGGCCAGCATGAGCTTGGCCCAGTCGCGAGGCTTGAGGGCGTAGCGCTTCCAGAGCGCCTCGTCGTCTCGCGCCGCGGCGATGTCGGCGGCGTCTCGCGAAAGCTCCGCCGGCGGCAGCGGCGCGTCCCAAGGCGAGATCCTGCGGTACTCGGCATAGGAGGGAAGGCCGCCGAGCCGGAGCCGGCCCTCCCGGTAGAGCCGATAGGCGGCGGGCAGGGCCAGGGCGGCGGCCGCAAAGCGGTAGCGCGCCGGCTCCTGCACGCTGGCGCGCGTGCGCACGACGGCGGTGGCGGCGGGAAAATCGAGGTTCCATCCCGCGGCCGAAAGGCCGGAGCGGATCTCTCCGGGAATGAGCGAGAGCCCGTCGGCCGGAGGGTCCTGGACGAAAAGCTCGTCGACGGTCCAGCGCGCCCGCGAGCGCGCGCCCAGGCGCGAGCGCAGGCCCGCGCGCTCGGAAACGGTCTCCAGGCCGTCGGCGATCGACTCTCCGTTGAGCGTGAGGCCGACGTCGGAGACGCCGCCCGCGTATTTGGCCGCCATGACGTGGACGTAGGCGTTCTCTACCAGGATGCGGCCGATGTTGTGCGCCGAGACCTGCTTGACCCGCACGACCTCCGTGCCCTGGCGGCCGCTTTCGGCGTCGTCGTACTCGCGCAGGCGCTCCACGCGGATGTCCGACAGGGCGCCGCTCTGATCGCGCACCGGGACCAGGACGGCCTCGCGCAGCCGGCCGCCCGCGGCCGCGGTGCGCACGATGACCTCGTCGGCGCCCCCGAAGACCGTGAAGAAGCCGATGCCGAAAAACCCCGCCGCGCCCTTCTTCATGCGCTGCGACAAGGCGTCGGCGATGCGCCGCGAGGCGGCGGCGTCGTCCTGGGCGAGGGATTGCCGCAAGAACGCCTTGAGCGCCTCATCGGCGACGGCGCCTTCTTCGAAGAACTCCGCGAGGACGCGTTCGAGCTTTTCCTCGGTTGCGCCCCCGAGGGCGAGGAACCCGCGGACCTCGTCGGCCAGGGTCTTGGTGGTGGCTTCCGGCACGAGCATGGCCTTGATAAGCCGTCCCAGCTTCATGCCCACTCCGTCCCTGACCGAGACCAGCCAACGCGAGCCGTCCTCGCTGAGAAAGCTGCGCAGCCGGATGTCCGGCAGAGCGACCGGACGGCCCTCGCGCCGCGCCTCTCGCGCCGCGTCGCGCGCGTTTTGAACCAATTCGCGAATCCACACCGGCGCGGAAAGGCCCTGGTTGACGACCACGCCGCGCACCGAGGCGAGATCGGCCGCCTCGCCGGGTCCCAGCGCGCCGACAGCGCGCGCGAAGGCGTCGAGCCCGCCGGCGTCGAGCTCGCCGTCGGAGACCCGGCGGGCCGCCGCGATGAGGCGGCCCAGCGACCCGACGTCGTCGACCGAGCGCGCGGCGGGCCCGCGGGGGGCGTCGTCGGCCTCGCGCCGCAAGAGGCTGTCGGCGCCCTCGCGAAGCATCTGGAGGTAGACCTGCGCGGCCGCGGGCAGGTCGCTGAGCGCCTTGCCGGCGGGGCCGGAGAGGTAGGCCAGGGGCTGGGCGCGCGCGCCGCCCTCGACGACGACGGGCGTCAGCAGCGCCTCGCGCAGATCATCCAGGATCTCCGGCGCGGCCTCGAGCAAGTCGAGATAGTGGGCGGCCGCCGCGGTCCGAAGGCCCGCCTCGCCGCGGTAGAGCCGGTCGGGAATCTCGAAAGCCTGCCGCAGCCAATCCGGCCGATGAAGGTTGGCGCGCGCCAGGCGCTCCAACCGCTCCAGGGTTTCCGGCTGGATGGCCGCGCGCGCGGCCTCCACGCCGAGGAACAGCCGCGCCAGGGACCAGCGCGGCATCATGACGGCGCGATAAGGCGCCGCGGCTCTCGTCTCAGGGCTCAGGCGCGCCAGCTGCGGCCCATCGGCGCGCAGCGCGCGGGAGAGCTCTCGGGCGTCTCTCGAAAGCATCAAGGGCCCCGCGCCTTCCCAGTCGTCCAGCGGCTCGAAGAGCGCCGGGGCGAGCCCCGTCGCCGCCGCGCAGGCCAGCGAATAGAGCACCTGAGGGCCGTAGGCCAGCGCAAAAGCCTTCGGCGCCGAGTCGCGGGAGACGGCGCGCAGCGCGCCGTCGTCGTTGTAGGGGCGGTAGTAGACGGTGTCGCCGTCGCGCACCGCCGCGCGGGGATGGACGCCGGCGAGCTCGGCGATGGGCGCGCCGTCGGCGTCGCAGAAGAAATCGCGGCGGCGGCCGTCCTGCGCGCCTTCGACGAAGAACAGGTCCGGCCCGAGGCGCGAGACGTTGACGACGGACGCGCCGTCGACGACGGCGGGCGACCAGCGCTCAAGACGCGCGTCGCAGGCCTCGACGCCGCCTTGGCCGGCGGCGAGGAGCTTGCCGCCGATGACGGCCAGCGGGCGTTTGTCGAGGTCGAGCGGGCCGCCGCCGTGCGCGAGCAGCCGGCCGCCGACGCGCTCGCCTTTGACGGCGCGGACGAAGGAGTAGACGGTCCGCCCGTCGATGGTCCAGGCCGAATCGAGGGCCAGGGAGGACCAGGGCAGGCGGGCCGGCATCGCGGAGACCTCCCAGCGGCCGCGATCGCCGCAGACGGCGAGAGTCTGGGTCTCGGAGCCGTTGAGACCCCTGCTTCGCCGCACCGCGAAGCGGTCGACGCCCTCCCGGCTCTCGATGGGGACGATCTCGGCCGAGGCCGAGCTCAGGTCCATGACGACTTGAACGCGTCCCGATTCCGGCTCCAGGCGCGCCAGGCTGCGGCCGATGACGGCGTAGGAGCGCGGTCCCAGGGCGGCGACGAGCTTTGGGGTGTGCCAATAGGAGCCCAGCGTGCGCGGCCGGCCGCCGTCCAGCACGCGCAGGCGGCCGCCCGTCTTCCAGTTGTTCTGATCGACGTAGAGGGCGCAGCGGCCGCGCACCAGCGGCTCGCTGCCGCGCACGGGCAGGGGCCGTAGCCCCGCCTCGGTCTGCGCGAAATAAGCGCCGCCCCGACCGCGGTAGACCGCTCCCCAAGGCGTCGGCCGCTTCTCGAAGGAGGACGCGCGGGCCAGGTCCCGCCACCAAAGCCAGGCCAGCGGCAGGCGCTGCCGCCGCCATCCGAAGGCCGCCCAGGCCCGGCGCAGCGGGGAAACGCCGCGGCGCAGGCGCCACAGCCGCCACAGGGCCCGACCGACGAGGAGGAGGCTGCCGCCGATGGTTCCCAGAAGGACGGCGAGCAGGGCCCAGGCGCCCGGGCCCGAAGGCGCGGGCTCGGAGGGCAGCGGCGGGCGAACGCGGCGCAGCCAATGCTGGAGCTCGCGCAAGACCGGGTTTGGCCTCGGCGCGTCCAGGCCTGAGATCACCTCGGGCGCCGCATGGAGCAGGGGCATCAGCGTCGTTGTCTCGACGAACTGCCATTTCCCGTCGACGGCGACCAGGACCTTGGCGTGCCCGACGAGGTTCTGGTAGAAGACCTGCCCGCGGCTGTTTTCCAGGCCCACGTAGGCGGCGGGCAGGCCGACGTAGCGGGCCATGAGGTAGTAGTAGAGGCTCGAGGTATTGCAGATGATCGGGATGCGTTGTCCCGAGTCGAGATAGGCCTGCGCCGTCGAGCTCCAGCTGATGCCGTTGAAGACGAAGGGCTGGTCGTAGTCATAGACGAAGTCCTCGGCCATGAGGCGCTCGACGGCGGCTTTCTTGGCCGAATCGGGGGCGCTCTTGACGGGGTCGAGCGCCCGCCTCCACTGCTGGGGAAAATCTCCGAGCTCGTTGGCCGGCAGCGGCGCCGAGGCCTGCACGGCGTTGACGTCGGCGTGGAGCTCGATGCGATAGCTGACCATGGCCGGGCCCGTATAGCCGGGGACCGTCAAGGAGTCGTCGGTCTGGTCGAAGCTGAGCGTCCGCAGCGGGCGCCCTCGATCGTCCTCGACGGAGACGCCGGCGATGGCTCCATCGGGCTTGTTGAACAGCCTCTCGGCGTCTCCATTCTGGAGCCACAGCCGGTAGCGGACCTGGATGCTGCCGATGATCGGACCGGAGGCCGGCGCCGCCCAGCGCGCGTCGTCGGGCGACCAGCCGCCGTCGGAATCCAGCCGGGCCTTGACCGAGCTGACGAAGAAGGGTCCGACGGGCGCGTCGGTCACGAAGCCGCCGAAGGGCAGGCGCGGCCGGCCATCGCGCGCTTTGGCGCCCGGGCGGGGGATCAGCGGCGCGACGTTTCCCAGGGCGTCGTCGTGGCTGGCGTGGAAGGCGGTCGACCAGGTCATCGTCTGCGGCGCGGGCTGATGCCAGGAGGGCGCGAGGCGGTAGGCCAGCGGAGCGGCAGCAAGCGTTGCCGCCAGCACGGCGGGGCCCAGCCAGCGCGCGGCGCGCGCCCGCAGGCGCGCGAGCGCTCCGGGCGGCGGCGGGGGAGCCCGCGAGGCGGCGGAGCGCGACAGCTCCCGCTCGATCCTGGCCACGAGCACCTCGGGGTCCTCGCGGCTTTCCGCCAGGGCCTGATCGATGACGACGACTCCGTCGTCGACGACGGCGAGGGCTCCGTCGGGCCGCAGGGGCCGGGAGAAGAACTTGGCCTGGGTGCGCCGCTGCAGGGCCTGCCAGGCGGGCAGGCGCGTCAGCGAGGGAGGCAGGGGCTCGAAGCCGGCGTTGGCGAAGTCGACGGGAGTAGGGGAGAAGAGCGCCTCGTCCAGGAATACGATCTTGTCGCTGACTCCGGCCAGAGGCGCCCACCGGGCCGCGTTGGGCAAGAAGGCCGCTCCGCTCTTGCGGTAATCTTCGAGCAGGCCAGAACGGGCCAGGCGCTGGCGCAAATACCAGAGCAGGTCCGTGGCCGTCGCCGCGTCGCCCCGGGTCAGGCCCTTCTCGCGAGAAGGCTGCTTGTCCCGGATGAGCGCGGCCAGGCTGTTGATGAGGGCGAAGCGCTGCGGCGAGCGGACGGAGGGGTCGGTAAGGCTCTCGATGAGAAGGCGCAGCCCGCGGACGGCGGCCTTGAGGGATTGGTCCGCCGTGACCAGCGAGACGACGCCGCGGTCCTCCGTCAGCTCCGTGTCGTGCGGCAGCTCGATGAACACGTCGCCGGCGAGATTAAGCCTGCGGCCGTCGGAATCGAGGGCATCGCGCTCGATCTCCACGCCGGCGACTCCGAGCGCGGCGTCGGGCTCGGCGGCCGGCCGGTAGAGCAGCCGGGCCGGCTCGCCGGTGGCGGCCACGGGCTTATCGGTGCCGTAGGGCTTGAGATAGCGCTCGAAGACCTCCTTGAGCCCCATACCGCGGCCCTGGTCCTCGATCTCGTAGCCGGTGCCGTCGATTGCGACCGTCACGGCGGGAGCGGCGGCCTGGGCGACGGGGCCTTCGCGGCCCCACTGACGGAAGTCCTGCGGCCGGTTGATGGCGTCGCCGCCGGCCCAGAGGATGGGCCCGCGGTCGTTGGCGCGCAGCTTGCGCTCGAGGAACTCCCGGCGGTGCGCGACTTGGGCGGGCGTGAAGTCTTTGTAAAGCCGAAAGAGCGTGCCCCGCCGATTCGAGGCGGCCAGCCTGTAGTCGAAGTAGACCTCCGAGTCCTGCCGCCAGAAGACGAAGCGCGCCTGCGTGCCGTCGCCCTTGGAGGTCTCCATGACCAGGCGGTCCTGCGGCTTGCTCAGCTCGCCTAGGACCTGCAGGCCGCCCACGCCGAATCGGCCCACCTTGCGCCCTCCGGGCGTGGTCGCGTCCTGGGCGTTGGCGACGACCTCGAGCATGGCCTGGGCGGGATCGGCGGCCTGGCGCGAAAGGAGAGTGTCCATCCGCCTGGTGTCGCCGCCGGCAAACAACGTCTCGGGATCGGCTTGGCGATAGTCTTGCTCGGTCCGCGCCAAGCTCGCGGCCAGCCGCGCCTCCATGACGGCGGCGGCGCGCGAGAGGGGGATGGCGCGGGTGGGCTGGAAGGGCAGCGGCGCGGCGGCGCCGGCCGGCGCCGGAGGGGCGCGCAGTCCGCCGAGGACGGCGTCGCCCTCCGAGAGCCGGGGGGCGGCGGGGGCCAGCCGCGGCTGCGCATGGCCCTGCGGCGAAGCGGCGACCGGATTTTCGGAGGCATCGCGGGCCCAGGACCGGCGGGCCTTCTCGATGGCGCGCGCCGAGGCGCCCGCGGCCGCCTCCAGGCGCGGCGCGCGGGCCGGGGCGAGGGCCGCGAGCAATGCGGCCCGCTGCGGCCGCGCCGCGAACTCCGCCGCGGGGGCCTCGGCCGCGTAGGCATCGGCCTTGGCCCGGACGAGGGCGGCTTGCGCCGAGACCTGGGGGAGGGCCGAAACCTCGGCGACCCCAACGCCGGCCTGCGCCATCACGTCGGCGAAGGTCTCGGCCTGCGCCGCGGTGAGCGGGGGCAGCCCGAGCGACTGCAGCAGCGGCCGTGCCGCGGGCGAGGGCAGGAAGGCCGTCCACGCGCCGGTCGCGTCGGAAGCCCGCGACGACCCGGCAAAGGCCGCGCAGGCCAGCGGCAGAAGGGCGGCGACGAGAGCGAGACGCAGCGGCGGAGTCCGGCGCCCGGGGAGCGGGTTCATGGGGGGGTCTCCCGGACGCAGTATAACAGGGGAAAGCGGCTGCCGCTAGGGCCGGGCAGCGCGGAGGAGCCAGCGCGTCGAAGCGGCCATAAAGAGCGCGACGGAGGCGTCGCGCAGCAAGAGCAGCGGCCAGGGCCAAAAGGGCCGGCCGATAAAATCCCATGGCCCCAGCAGCCAGGGGCTGCCGCAGCAGTAGGCGTGGACGGCGTAGAGATATGCGCCCACGAGCGCGGCCGACGCGACGGCGAAACGGCGGCTGCGCAGCAGCCAAAACGGCGCGCTCCAGGCGAAATATTGGAACGCGACGACGCTGGAGAATGCGTAGATGAAGGCGTAGGCGCCGGCCACCGTGGCGCCGAGCTCGGGCGCGTCGCGGCGGCCGCGGCGCAGCCAGGAGTAGGCGGTCAGGCCCGAGGCCCAAAACCAGAAGGAGTGCCGCACGTACCAGAAGAGAGCGGAAACGAGCGCGGGTCCCGGCCCTGGGAGCCGCCGGCACAGCCCCAGCAGCGTGCCGATGCCCCAGACCCACGTGCCGCCGGGCGTGCGCAGCAGCTGGCCGTGGTAGAGGAATACGCGCTCGACGACGACGGCGGGGTCGACGAGCAAGGCCGGGGCGTAGCCCGCCAGGGCCGCCAGCGCCGCGGCGGCGCAGAGGCGCAGCCGTTCGCCGGGCCGCGAGAACGCGAAAAAAAAGACCGGAGCGGCGAAAGCCGCGGGGAGCTTGAGGGCGCAGCCCAGTCCCAAGAGCGCGCCGCAGAGGCCCGGCCGGCCGCGAGAGGCGGCGAGGACGCACAGGAGGAGATCGGCCGCGACGAGGCAGTCGACGTTTCCGTGGAACGACGACACGAGGATGCCGACCGGGTGAAGCGCGTAGGCGGCCGCGGCGGCCCAGCGCCAGCGGCGGCCTTCCAGGACCCGGCCGAGCAGCCAAGCGTTGCCGAGGTCGGCCAGGCCGAGGACCCCGCGAAAAACGGCGGGGAAGGGCAGGCCCCGGTCGCGGCAAAGGGCCCAAAGCAGGGAGACGAGCCAGCTCATGAGCGGCGGCACGTCGTTGGAGGAGGCCGGCAGCCGGTACTGCCCGATCACGCCGAAAGCGCGGATGCCCGCGGCGACCTCGGCCCAACGCTGCATGTCGGAGGTGCCCTGCGTGGCCCAGGCGAGCGTCAGCCGCAGCGCGGCGCTGAAGATGAAGACGGCCCAGAGCCACCGCCCCGGCCGCTCCCAGAACGGCGGCCGCATCTCAAAGGCCGCGGGCCGAGAGCACGGGCTCGAGCCAGGCGAGCGTGCGCCCGGCGGCGCCGCGCAGGCTTTCGGCGGTCTTTCGGGCGAGGCGGCCTTGCTCTTGCGCGCGCGCGGGGTCGCCGACGAGCTCGACGAGGAGCTGCGCCAGGCGAGCGCCGTCCTCGGCGCAGAAGGCCGCGCCGGCGCTCTCCAGCAGGCGCGCCGTCTGCGCCGTGTGCTCGGTGTGCGGGCCAAAGAGCACCGGGCAGCCCGCCAGCGCCGGCTCGAGCACGTTGTGCCCGCCGACGGGCACGAGCGTGCCTCCCACGAACGACGCGAAGGAGTGAGGGAAAAAGGACGCGAGCACTCCGAGGGTGTCGAGCACGAGGGCGTCGGCCTGGGGCGCGAGTTCCTCGGGGCGCGACCATCTGGCGGTCTTCAGGCCGAAGCGGCGCGCCGTCGCCACGGCGTCGGCGGCCCGCTCGACGTGCCGCGGCGCGAGGACCAGCCGCAGGCCGGGGGCGCGCTTGCGCGCTTCGAGGAAGGCGGCGATGACCTGCTCTTCCTCGCCCGGATGAGTGCTCGCGGCCGTGATGACGCGAGACTGTCCCCAGCCCAGGCGCTCGAGGGCGTTCTCGGCCGGCTTCGGGTCGGCCGCGCGGAGGCGGTCGTATTTCAGATTGCCCGTGACGACGACGTTGCCGGCGCCGAGCGCGCGGAATCGAGAGGCGTCGTCCTCGGTCTGCGCGCAGACCAGCTCCAGGCGCGCGAGGAAGGGAGCCAGCAGCGGCCTGACGAGCCGGTAGCGCGCGAAGCTGCGCGGCGAGACCCGCCCGTTGACCAGGACGACGCGCGCGCCCCGGTCGCGCGAGAGCTCGATGAGGTGGGGCCACAGCTCGGTCTCGACCAGGACGACGACCGAGGGCCGCACGGTCTTGAGAAAGCGCGCGACGGCCCAGCCGAAGTCGAGCGGGGCCAGCCCCGCCGCCGACACGCCGGGAGTCTCGAGCGCGCGGTCGCGGCCCGCCGCCGTGGTCGTGGTCAGCAGCACGGCGGGATGGGACGGCCGCCCGGCGAGGCGCTCGACGAGCGGGGAGGCGGCGGCTACCTCTCCGGCGGAAGCGGCGTGCACCCAGATGGGCGCGGGCCCGCCCGGGGCCCGGCCCAGGCGCTGCGGCAGCTCGCGCGACAACGCGCGCAGCAGCCCTCGGCGGGGAGACAACGCGAAGCGCAGGACGATCGCCAGGGCCGCGAAGGGCAAGAGGGCGTCTTCGGCGAGAAGGACGAGGTTCCTCACGAAGCCGCCTCGGCGTCGGCTTGCGCGGTGATCTCCTCCAGCGCGCGCCGCAGCTCCTCGGCCTTCGCGGCCGGATCGTCGCCGGGACCCACCTCGATGGGGGGGGCGCAGACGACGACGGCGCGGGAAAAGGGCAAGGGTACCTGGAAGCGGTCCCAGGACCGGGGAAACTCGAGCTTGCGGCTGACGCCGTTGGTGATCGGCACGATCGGAGCGCCGAGCTTCTGCGCGAGGAAGATCACGCCTTCCTTGACCTGGCGCGCCGGGCCTTTCGGCCCGTCCGGGGTAAAGCCCACGTCGAAGCCCTCGGCCATCACCGCCATCATGTCGCGCAGCCCGGCCGCGCCGCCGCGCGAGGAGGAGCCGCGGCTGGCGCGGATGCCCGAAAGGGCCATCGTGCGGGCGATGAGCTCGCCGTCCCGGCTGCGGCTGACCAGCACGCTGATCGGCTCGCCGCGGTGCGTCCAGGTGAAGAAGACCTGGCGCTGATGCCAAAATGCGTAGATGAAGCGCCGGCCGGCGCGCCGCAGGGCCTGCGGGTGCTCCCGGCCTCTCCAGCGCAGGCGCGTCGTGCGGCCGACGAGCGTGATGTAGGAGTAAGCGAGATAGGGGACGGCCGAGCGCAGCAGGCTCAAGAGCCGCTTATTTCTTGCCCTTGGCCTTGGCCTTGGCCACCCAGCTCAAGCTGACCACGGCGGAGGCCTCGGGGCTGAGCCTGCCGCCGTCGAAGGTCACGGCGATCTTGCCGGCCTCGAGCTTCTTGACCGCCGTCTCCAGGGCGGCGGGCTCGCTGACCGGGGAGATCGGGCTCAGCTCGCAGGACTCCTTGATCGCCTCGTCCTCGATGAGCGACGCGGCGAAGCGCACGCATTCCTCCAAGGCGATTTCCCGCACGATGGGCCACACGGGGCCGCGCTCCGGGCGGGAAGCGCAGGATTGCCGGGCCAGCTCCTCGAAGGCCTGCCCGAGCGTGGCGACCACGGCGCTGTAAGCCAAGCCGCGCAGCGGGGAAAGCTGCGTCTGCTCAGGGTCGGAGTGCGGGAAGGTGTCGAAAAGGACGGCCGGAACGACGGCCTTGGCGGTCTTGTCCAGCAGGAGCTCGAGCTCTGCCTCGCCCAGGCCCGCGGCTTCCAGGTCGAGCTTCGCCTTCTTGGCGCGCCGCTGGACCTCCCGGCTCCTCAGGTTGATCTTGAACCCGACGATCTTTCTCACGCAGGCCTCCCGCGGCTACTTCTTGCCGGCCGTCTTGGACTTGGAGGGGGGGTTGGGCTTGTTGTTCTCGGCCGCGCGCCCCTTCTCGTGGCGCAGGTTCCACTCGTAGACCAGCGGCGCCGCCACGGCGACGCTGGAGTAGGTGCCGACGACGGCGCCGAAGACCATCGCCATGGCGAAGTGGTGGATGACCTGTCCGCCGAAGAAAAAGAGGATCAGCACGACGACGAGAACCGTCATCGAGGTGATCACGGTGCGCGAAAGCGTCTCGTTCATGCTCTCGTTCATGATCTTGCCCAGCGGCTCCTTGCGCATGATGTGCATCTTCTCGCGCATGCGGTCGAAGATGACGATGGTGTCGTGGATCGAATAGCCGCCGATGGTCAGGATCGCCGAGATGATGAGCAAGTCGACGTCGGCGTGCAGGATCGAGAACAACCCATAGGTCGCCAGGACGTCGTGGAACAGGGCGACGATGCCGGCCACGCCCCAGATCGGATTGGAGAAGCGGAAGCCGAGGTAAATGATGATGCCGAGCAGCGAGAGCACGATGGCCCAGATCGCGCGGCTGCGCAGCTGCCGGCTGACGGCCGGGCCGACGTAGGACTTGCTGTCCACCTTGAACGCGTCGTCCGGCAGCGCGGCTTGAAGCGCCGTCAGGTCCCGGTCGAGCTGCTCCGCCGAGCCGTTGGCTTGGGCCTGCACGCGGATGTCGAAGGAGTTGGTGCCGGTGTAGCTCTGGATGCCGGCGTTCTTCCAGCCGATCTTGTCGGAGGCCTGGCGCAGCCGGCCCATGGCGATCGGCTTGTCGAAGGTCAGCTGGATCGTCGTCCCGCCCGTGAAGTCGATGCCGTACTTGATGCCGCGGGTGGCCAGAGAGATGACGCTCGCGCCGAGGATCAGGCCGGAGATCGCGAAGAAGACATAGCGCTTGCCGAGGAAGTCGAAGTGCTGCTTGGGGAAAAGATGCATAGTTTATCCGATGCTGATCGACGTGATCTCGCGGTTTTGCAGGTAGCTCTGGAAGATGAGCCGGGTGAAGGAGATGGCCGTGAAGCGGCCGATGAAGACGCCGAGCAGAAGCGTGACGGCGAAGCCCTTGATCGGGCCGCTGCCGAACTGGAACAGGAAGACGGCCGAGATGCCGGTGGCCACGATCGAGTCCCAGATAGCCGTCCAAGCCTTGTCGTAGCCGGTCTCGAGCGCCAGGCGCACGGGCTTGCCCAGGGCCAGCTCCTCGCGGATGCGTTCGAAGATCAGCACGTTGTCATCGACGGAGATGGCGATCGTCAGCACGATGCCGGCGATGCCGGGCAAGGACAGGGTGAAGCCGAAGTAGGCCATGAAAGCCAAGAGCAGCAGGAGGTTGAGCATCAAGCCGACGTCGGCGACGATTCCCGCGACGCTGTAGTAGACGATCATGAAGACGAAGATGAAGGCGCCGGCGATGCCGGTGGCGAGCAGCCCTTTGTGCACGGAGTCCTCGCCGACCGTCGGGCCGATCGTGCGCTCCTCGATGACGTGCACGGGCGCGGGCAAGGCGCCGGCGCGCAGCACGATGGCGAGATCGCGCGCTTCCTCGACGGTGAACTGGCCCTCGATGACGCCGGAGCCGCCGTTGATGCGTCCCTTGATGACGGGCGCCGAATAGACCAGGCCGTCGAGGACGATGGCCATGTTCTTGCCCACGTTGGCGCCGGTGAGGTTGGCGAAGATCGTCGCGGCCTCGGGCTTGAACTTGAAGGCGACCACGGGCATGCCGTAGTCCCCGCCGGTCTCGACGCGCGCGTTGTCGAGCTGGGCGCCGGTCAGGGGCACGTTCTGGCTCAGGAGATAGAGCGAGCCGTCCTTGCCCTTGAAGAGCTGATCGCCCTTGGGCACGAGCTTGGCGGCGGCGGGCACCACGGCCGCGGCCGTGGGAATCGTGTCGGAGCTCGTCGCCACGAACGGATTGGGCGCGGCCTCCATGATCTTGTTGAGGGCCTTCTGCGCGGCGTCGGAGCTGTCCACCATCCGGAACTCGAGCAGGGCGGTCTTTCCGATGAGGTCCTTGGCCTGCTGGGTGTTGGTGATGCCGGGCAGCTGAACGACGATGTAGCGGTCGCCCTGCTTGGCGATCAGGGGCTCGGCCACGCCGAACTGGTCGACGCGGTTGCGGATGATCTCGATGGCGCGGGAGACGGCGTCGGAGACGTCGGCGCCCGCCGGCAGCTTGGCGACGTCGAGCTCCATGAGCAGATACGTGCCGCCCTTGAGGTCGAGGCCCAGGTTGAGCAGCCACTTGGGGCGCAGGCGCTCGGCTTCCAGCTGGGCGCGCTCGGAGGCGTCGAGCGTGTACCAATTAATGGTCGGATAAAGGACGAAGACCGAGACCGCGACGGCGGCGACGACGACGAGCCACTTGATCTGGATTTTGCTCATAGGTCAGGCGTTCTTCGGGGCCGCCTCCTTGGAGGAAGAAACGACGAGCTTGGACACGGCGGAGCGGGCGACCGTCAGCTTGACGGTCTGGGAGAACTGCACTTCGAGATCGTCATCCTTGAAGCCCGTGATCGTGCCGTAGAGGCCGCCCGAGGTCAGGACCTTGTCGCCGACTTTAAGGTTCTTGAGCATGAGGTCGTGCTCTTTTTGCTGCTTTTGCTGGGGCCGGATGATCAGCAGATAGAAGATGATGAAGATCGCGGCGATGGGGACGAGATTGAGGATCGGGTTGACTTGGCCTTGCATAGCTCTCCTAAGAACGTCCAATCATAGCAAAAAGATGGCAATCGATACCGCTGCTTGGTCAGATCAAAAATGGCGGGCCTTGAACTCGGAGAGCAGCCGGGGCAGCGTGGTGCGCGGGGTGTCGTACTGGCAGAGGATGCCTTCTCCCTCGCGCGCCATGGCCGCCACGGCCTGGCGCACCGTGGCGTCGCCCAAGTCGCGCACGAAGAGGATCGAGGGTCCGAAGAAGTAGGGCAGGCCCAGGCGCGCGAAGGCGGCCTCGAACCAGAAGGGCGTGGCGGCCAGGACCGAGAATTGCCGTCCATCCTTGAGGAAGACCTCGACGACGCCGCTGGCCTTGGACAAGTCGGAGGGCTCGTCGATCTCGGCGACGGCGACTTGGGCGAGCGCCACCGCTCGCTTGCCGGCGGCGCGCTTAACGGTCATAGAAGCGCAGCCAATAGCCGGACAACTCCTCGGCCATGGCCGAGACGGCGCCGCCGACGGTCTCTTCGTCGAGCTTGCGCACGAACAAGACGGGCCGACCGAAAGAGAAGGACGTCCTGCCCTTTTTGAGCTGCGCGCCCACCTGGTCCGGGGTCTCGACGAGGATCGTCGCTCGGGGGCCGCTCTCGAGCTCCACCTCGAGCTCGAGGCGTCCGCTCTTGGCCTTTTGGAACGCCTTGGCGTCCCGCGGCTTGATCGCTTTGATCCGGGGCGAATAGGTCATGCGCGCGCGTGGATTCTACCTAATTGTCGCGCCGCAACCAAGCGGCCTCAAGCGGCCCGCGGCTCGCAAGCCGCGCGGAAGGCCGAGACGAGCTCGGCGCCGCTGCCGTAGCGCTTCGTCGGGTCGGGCTCCAGGGCCTTTTGGAAGAAACCGTCGAGCGCCGCCGGCAGGCCTCGGCCCGCGACGGCAGGAAACTCCCGGCGCAGCTTCTGCTCGACGAAATCGGGGCCGGCGAAGGGCCTGGCGCCGGTCAGCATCTCGTAGGCCATGACGCCCAGCGCGTAGAGGTCCGAGGCCTTCGAGACCGAGCCGAGCGCCTGCTCGGGCGCCATGTAGGGGGGCGTCCCGGAGGCGGCGGTCTGCGTCAGGAATGTGGCCGTCTTCGACTGATGGGCGATGCCGAAGTCCATGACCTTGCAGCGGCCGTCGCGCTCGACCATGACGTTGGCGGGCTTGAGGTCCCGGTGGATCACTTTCCGGCCGTGGGCGTAATCGACGGCCGCGGCGACGTCGCAGAGAGCCTGGAAGGCCTCGGGCAGGGGGAGTTTGGAGCGGCCGCGCAGCACGGCGTCGAGGGACTTGCCGTCCATGTATTCGAAGACGAGGTAGAGGTCCCCTTCGTTGATCACGTTGTAGATCTCGACAAGGCGCGGGTGGCGCAGCTGGGCGACGAGACGAGCCTCTTGGAGGAAGCGCTCGAGGTCCTGCGCGTCGGCGCCGTCCGCGCGCTGGAGCTGCTTGACGGCGACGCGCCGCTGCAGCGCGCCGTCGAGCGCCTCGTAGACCACGCCCATGCCTCCGCGGCCGAGCTCCCGCAGCACGCGGTAATTGCCGCCGATGACCTCTCCGGCGGCCAGGACCCGCGGCGGGGGGACCGAACCCTCGTAGCGCGCGCCCTTGGTGGTGATGACGGCCCGCCGCGTGATGAGCCGGCGGCCCGTGGCCGTGCCCAGCAGCCCGGCCAGGATCAATATCAGGGAAAGCGCGATCGAGCCCGCGCGCACGAGCTTTTTCTTGGCGAGGGGCGAGAAGCCGGACGGCGCGGGCGGCGCAAGCCGCGCCAGCGCTTGGGTCGCGAAGGGCTCGAGCGACGGATCGAGCGAGGCGGCCTTTTGATAGTCGGCGACGGCGTCTTGGGCGCGGCCGAGCTTCTCTTCGGCCATGGCACGGTAGAGATAGCCGGTGCCGTTGCGCGGCTCGAGCCGAAGGGCCGCCGCCAGGTCGGCCAGCGCCTGCGGCAGCTGCCCGGTGTGGATCTCGGCCAGGGCGCGCTCGCGCAGAGCGGCCGCGTTCTGCGGCTCGATGGCGAGCGCGTGGCCGGCGTCGCTCTGCGCCCCGGCGGAATTCGGCACGGGCTCGAGGCGGTTGTCGATGTAGGAGCGCAGGACCCAGGGCGCGGGGGAATTGGGGGCGTCGTTGATGGCGGCCGTGGCCTCGAGCAGAGCGCCGGTCATGTCGCGCAGCTCAAGCTTTCCGTAGGCGTTTTGATAGTGCGCGAAGGCGGCGCCGATGAGCGGCGGCATGCGGTAGATCGCCGGTTGCGCCGGCTGGGGAGGGGCAGGCGCCCCGGCCTGGGCCGCCCAGCTCGAGGGCGGACGCGCGCCGGAGGCGGGGCTTTTCCAAAGCCTGGCGGCCAGCGCAGAGAGCTTTCCGATCAGCCGGCTCTGCCGCCCCGCGTCCGCATGGCCGGCGATGAGGCTTGCGACAGGGTTTTTCGGGTACTGCGCCAGGATTTTCGCCGCCTCTTGGCGCGCCTCTTCCATGCGGCCTTCCTGGGCCAGGGCCAGGGCGTGGCCCGTCTGCGCCGCCTCATTTTGGGGATTTTTCCCGTCGCGCTCCGCTTGCGACGGATCGCCGGCCGGGAGAAAATCATTGCCGCCGACCTGGAGAGCGGCCTCGGAGCGCGGCTCGGTGAGCCCGGCGGCCACCCCTTCGGCGGCCTTGCCGCCGTTCTCAAGGTTTTGCCGGGCTTTCGGTGAAATCGGAGGCGAGGCTGCATTTTCTTGGGTCTGGGTCCCTAGCGGGGAGCCATCGTCGCTGGAACTTTTAGACGCGCCAACCACAATCGCCGCTAGGGTCCCGGCCTTGCCGCCGTCCCGGGTTGGCGTGGGAACCTCGTCGTTGCCTGCGCTCGGCGAGGCCGCTGCGTTCTGGCCGGTACCGCTGGCGCGGCCATGGCTTGCTAGCGCGGCAAGCAGAAGCGCGGCGAGGAAGGGCCTCATGCCCGTCAAGGTTAGCCCGCCGCCCGCGATTTGTCAACGAAACGACGGCTTCTTTACCGTTTTTTCACCGGGCAAAATGGTAAATTGCCCGCCATGAGACGCCGCTGGCCGCGCCTGGCCGTCGGGCTCTTCCTCGCCTTCAGCGCCCTGCGCTGCGTCAAGCTCGGGGCGAGCCTGACCGAGGACGAGGGCTACATGCTGCAGCACTACGCGGCCCAGCCCGTCTCCTTTATTCGGGCCCACTACGAGGTTCCCAATAACCACGTGCTCCTGTCGATCATCCTGCGCGAGATCGACGAGATGTGGCCCTACAAGATCATCGGCACGCTCAACTCCGTCGTGCCCATGCAGCTGTTCTGCGTCGCCTGCTCTACGGGCGCGCTGGCGCTGACTTATCTCGTGGCGTTCGACCTTTTTTCCGCGTCCATCGCGCTCTTCGCCATGACGGCGCTGGGCGTCTGCGCCTTCGCCCTGCTCTACAGCCACATGCTGCGCGGCTACGGCTTCTCCGAGTTTTTGAGCATGCTCAACATCTGGCTCGTGCTTCAGGCTCTGCGGCGCCGCAGCCTGTGGGCCGCGCTGGCCTTGCCGCTCTCGCTTTCGGCCTTCGTCTACCTTCTTCCCGTCAACGTGCTCTTCGTCGGCGCGATCGGGCTCTGGGCGCTTTATCTCTTTCGCGAGGAACGCCGGCGCGGCGCGGCGAGCTTCGCGGCGCGGCTCAAGGCCCTCGGCGACAAGCGCTCCGGACAGAAACTCGAGAAGGCCCGGCGCGAGCTCGAGCGACAGCGGAGGCAGGAGCAGCGCCCGCTGCGACTGGCCCTGGGAGTCGTGGTCGCGGCGGCGGCGATCGGCGGCGCCTTGACCCTGTGGGCGTATGCGCCCATCGTCGGGCAGATCATCGCGGCCGCTCACGGCGAAAAGATGTCCTGGGGGCAAACGGCGCTCGCCGTCCCCCGGCGCCTGCGCGAGCTTTTCCAGGTGCTGGCCGTGCGGCCGTGGGGCCAAGCGTGGTTCGCGGCGGTCTCGGCGGCCGGAGGCTGGCTGATCTGGCGCCGCCGCCGGCGCTTCGGCGCGGGCGGCTTCCTGGCTCTGGCGCTGGCCGCCGTGCCGCTGGTCTTCTCGATCCTGGACCGCAACGTCATCCCGGCGCGCGTCTACCTCGCCGCGCTGCCGGCCTGGGCGATGGTGTTCGGCGCGGGGATCGAGGCGGGCGCGATCTTCCTGCGCCGAAGGGTTCCCGCGGCGGCCCTGCGCCCGGCGCTGTGCGCGCTCGTCGTGCTGGCGGCGGCGCCGGAGCTGGCGTACTTCGTCAACTGGAACCGCGGGCGCGACCTGCGAGGGGTCATGAACGCCGTGATGCCGGCGGCGCGCCAAGGCGACGATCTGTCCGTCGTCTTCTGCTACGACCGCCTCCGGGGCTATCTCTTCGGGGCCTTGCACGAGCAGTATTACGGCTTCGCGTCCAACATGCTGCCCGACGAGCGGACCTTCGTCGGCTACGACGAGCCCTACTTGCCGCGGCGCAGGGTCTTCTTCGTCAGCGACGAGCCGGCGCGCGTGCGCGAGGCCATGAGGCTTTCGCGCGTCGACCGCTTCGAGGCCGAGACGCTGCGCCGCGCGGCGACCGTCGGAACCTTGGGCCTCTACGAGGTGGACGTCGACAGCGGGGTCCTGGCCGCCTACCGGAGGGCCGCCGCGTCCGGCGACGCTCGCTCCCGGGCCGACGCGCTGGCCGGCTTGGCCGCGGAGGATTTGCGCGCTTGGGCGCCCGCCAAGGCCGCCGGAGAGCTGGCGCAGGCAAGCCGGCTGTCGCCGGAGGACGCGCGCGCCCGCTATCTCCTCGGCTACGCCCGCTATTTGTCGGGCGACCCCCGCGCGCAGCATGACCTCGAGTGGGTCGTGGCGCGAGACACCGCCAACGCCTACGCCCGCTACTTCCTGGCCGACGCGCTGGCCGAGCAGGGGCGCGCGCAGGAGGCGGCTTCCCAACTGATGTGGTACTTCGGCCCCGATCAGCTGCCGCGCGCCTGGGTGCTGCAGGGGCGGGCGCGGGCCCTGCTGTCGGCTCTGAAAGCGGGGCGGGCGCGGGTGGCCGCCGACCTGTCGAGCCCGGCCGGCTGCGAGCGCGCGGCGATCTCCTACGCGAAAGAGGGCTCCTACGAGAAGGCGCTGCTCGCCTTCGCGCGCCTGCGGAGTTTCGGCCCCCCGAACGCGGGCGAGCTGGCGGAGGAGGGCCGGCTGGAAGCCCTGGCTCGCCATTATTGCCGCGCGGCGCGGCTGGACCGGCAAGCGCTGGCCGCGGGGGCGGGGCCGCAGGTAAAGCTCGCGCTGGCCAACGCGTTGGCCATGCGCTACGACGTGGAGCGGGCCCGCGAGCTCATCGAGGAACTCGCCCGGACCTACCCGCAGAACGCGTCCCTGCAGGCCGATCGCGACTATATCGCCCGGCTGTAGCTCTTAGATAAAGAGCGGCGCGAGCACCAGGGTGATCGTCGCCAGCAGCTTGATGAGCACGTGCAAGGACGGCCCGGCCGTGTCCTTGAAGGGATCGCCCACCGTGTCGCCGACGACGGCCGCCTTGTGCGGGTCGCTGCGCTTGCCGCCGTGCGCGCCGGTCTCGATGTATTTCTTGGCGTTGTCCCAGGCGCCGCCGGAGTTGTTGAGGAACAGCGCCATCAGGATGCCGGCGATGGTGCCGACCATGAGCAGGCCGGCCACGGATTCCGCGGCAATGGTCGGATCGGCCTGAGTGATGAAGGCGCGGAAGATCAGGCCGACGAGGATGGGTCCGGCCACGGCCAGGACGCCGGGCAGGACCATGGCCTTGAGCGCGCCGATGGTGACGATGTCGACGCATTGGCCGTAGTCCGGGTTCTCCGTGCCCTGCATGATGCCCGGGCGCTCCTTGAACTGGCGGCGGACCTCGTTGATGACGGAGTAGGCCGCCTTGCCCACGGCGCGGATCGCCAGCGAGGCGAAGAGGAAGACGAGCATCGCGCCCATCATGGCGCCCACGAAGACCTCGGGCTTGGCGAGGTTGACGGCGATGTGGACCCCGGCGTAGTTGAAGATCTCGTCGAGATAGGCCGAGAAGAGCAGGAACGCGGCCAGCGCGGCCGAGCCGATGGCGTAGCCCTTGGTCAGCGCCTTGGTCGTGTTGCCCACGGCGTCGAGGCGGTCGGTCTTCTTGCGGATCTCCTCGGGCTGGCGCGACATCTCCACGATGCCTCCGGCGTTGTCGGTGATCGGGCCGAAGGTGTCCATGGCCAGGATGTAGGCGGCGGTGGAGAGCATGCCCATGGTGGCCACGGCGGTTCCGAAGAGGCCGCCCGTCGGCCCGATCGCCATCTGCCCGAGCTTGTAGGAACCGAGGATCGCGGCGCCGATGACGATGATCGGGACGGCCGTGCACTCCAGGCCCACGGCGATGCCCGCGATGATGTTGGTGGCCGGGCCGGTCTCGGAGGCCTGCGCGATCTCTTTGACGGGCCGGTACTTGTACTCCGTGTAATACTGCGTGATGTAGACGAACGCTTGCGAGGCCAGGATGCCGATGAAGCCGCAGACCATGTAGTACTTCCAGGCGTTCGGCGCCTGGTCGGAGGCGAGCAGCCAGCGCGCGGCGAGCGCGAAGCCGCCGGCGGCGAGGATCGACGTGAGATAGTAGCCGCGGTTCAAGGCCGCCATCGGATCCTCGTCCTCCTTGGTGCTGACGACCAGCACGCCCGCGATCGCGGCGAGGATGCCGAAGGCGCGCGCCACCAGCGGGAAGAGGATGCCCTTCCAGCCGAAGAGGGGGATCAGGCCGACGCCCAGGATCATGGCGCCGATGTTCTCGGCGGCCGTGGACTCGAAGAGGTCCGCTCCGCGGCCGGCGCAGTCGCCCACGTTGTCGCCCACGAGGTCGGCGATGACGGCGGGGTTGCGCGGGTCGTCCTCGGGAATGCCGGCCTCGACCTTGCCGACGAGGTCGGCGCCGACGTCGGCGGCCTTGGTGTAGATGCCGCCGCCGAGCTGAGCGAAGAGGGCGACGAAGGAGGCGCCGAAGCCGTAGCCCACGATCATGTAGGGGATGCGGGTGTAGTCGTAGCCCATGACCTTGAGCGCCGCGAATAGGCCGCCGACGCCGAGCAGCGACATCGCGGTGACGAAGAGGCCGGAGACCGCGCCGCCGCGCAGGGCGATCTGGAGGGCGTCGTTGAGGGAAGTCCGGGCCGCCGAGGCCGTGCGGATGTTGGTGCGGATCGAAATCCACATGCCGATGTAGCCGGCGACCACGGAGCAGGCCGCGCCGATGACGAAGGACGCCGTCGTGAAGACCGCCAGCGTCATCGGGGAGGCGGCGTCGTGCGGGTTGTGCGCGCGCACGAAAGCGTAGAGGACGAAGATGACGGCCGCGAGCACGCAGGCCAGCATGACGATCGTGTTGTTCTGGCGGCGCAGGAAGGCCTCGGCGCCGGACTTGATGGCGTCGGAGATCTTGCGCATGTCGTCGGTGCCGGTGTTCTTGGCCAGCACCCACTTGATCAACCACACGGCCACCAGCAGCGCGAAGATCGAGATCGAGAAGATCACGATCAGCGTAGGCTTCATCGACGAGGAAAAGTCCATTACGGCCTCCAGGGCAATTAGCGTTCGAAAAAGGCCGTATATTTAGGCAAATTCGGCGAAAGCCGTCAAGTTTTCGCTAAAAAATGGCAATACTTGACGCTCGGGTCTAGGCGGGCTGCGCGGCGGAGCTCTTATAGCGCGAAAAAAAATCCTTGCGGGCCTGCTCGAAGCGCCCGTCGAGGATCGCCCGGCGGATCGCCCGCATGATCTCGGCCATCAGGTGGAGATTATGAAAGGAGATGAGCCGGTGGACCAGGAGCTCCCGCGCGCGGAAAAGATGGGCGAGGTAGCCGCGGCTGTAGCGCCGGCAGACAAAGCAAGAGCATTCCGGGTCGATGGGGCCGAAGTCCTTGCGGTAGGCCGAGTTGGTGATGTTGAACTTGCCCAGGCGCGTCATCACTTGCCCGTTGCGGGCGACCCGCGTCGGCCAGACGCAGTCCATCATGTCGACGCCCAAGGCGACGGCGTCCCAGAGGTCCTCGGGCGTGCCGATGCCCATGAGATAGCGCGGCTTGTTCTTGGGCAAGGCGTCGGTGGTTTCGGAGACGACGCTCCACATCAGCTCCTTGGGCTCGCCCACGCAAAAGCCGCCGATCGAGACGCCGTCGTGGGGCAGGCCGCCCATGTGCTCGGCGGCGCGCCGGCGCAGGTCCGGGAACAGGCCGCCCTGCAGGAGGGGGAAGAACAGAGAGCTTTGCCCGGCGTCCCGCTTGGCCCGGACGACGGGGACGGACTGCTCCATCCAGCGCATCGTGCGCTCGAGGGCCCTCCAAGCCTGCTCCGAAGAGGCGGGATACGGCGGGCACTCGTCGAGCGTCGTCCAGCAATCGCTGCCGAGCTCCGATTGGATCTCGATGACCTTGCCCGGAGTGAGGCGATGCTCGCTGCCGTCGATGTGCGAGCGGAAGGTGACGCCTCCGTCCTCGATTTTTCGCAGATCCGACATGCTCAGGACCTGAAAGCCGCCGGAGTCGGTCAGGATCATCCCGCCGTAGTTCATGAACCGGTGCAGTCCGCCGGCGGCCTTGATGGTCGCCGTGCCGGGGCGCAGATACAAGTGGTAGCTGTTGGCGAGGATGGCCTTGGCGCCCAAAAGCTCCAGGTCTTCCTGGGAGATCGCCTTCACCGAAGCCTGAGTGGCCACGGGCATGTAAACCGGGGTCTCGACGTCGCCGTGCGGCGTCGAAAGGACTCCGGCCCGGGCCTTGGTGTACGGATCTTGGGCGTCGAGGCGGAAGCTCATAGAATCAGCATGGCGTCGCCGTAGGAATAGAGACGATACCGCATTTCCACGGCCTCGCGATAGGCGGCGAGCAGCTTCTCGCGCCCGGCGAAGGCGGCGGCGAGCATGAGGGGCGTTGAGCGCGGCAGGTGGAAGTTGGTGATCAAAGCGCGGACGACCTTGAATTCGGCTCCCGGATAAAGATAGAGCTCGCTTTCGCCCTCGCCGGGGCCGAAGCCTTCGGGCCGGCGCGCCAGCGTCTCGAGCGTGCGCGTGACAGTCGTGCCGACGGCCACGACTCTCTTGGCGCGGGAGATGACGGCGGCCTGGTCGGGCTCGAGACGGTACCATTCCGGCAGCATCTTATGAGAGGAAGCGTCCTCGGCGGTGATCGGACGGAAGGTCCCGCGGCCGACGTGGAGGGTCACATAGGCGACTTTCACGCCCTTTTGCTCGAGCTCCGCCAAGAGCTCGGGAGTGAAGTGCAGCCCGGCCGTGGGCGCGGCGATCGAGCCCCGGTCGCGCGCGTAGACGGTCTGGTAGCGCGCGGCGTCGTAGGCCGTCGTCTGCTTTTTCTTCTTGAGGATATAGGGGGGAAGGGGCGTCAGGCCGTGCTCGTCGAGATAGGCCGCCATGTCGGGGCGGGAAAACGAGAGCTCGTACTCGCCCTCGGACGAGAGGCCCTCCACGACGGCCGTCAGGCCCCCGGGAAACTCGAGCCGGCCCCCGCGCTTGAGCCCGGAGGCCAGGGCGCTCCAGCGGCCGGGCGCCAGCTCCTTGACGAGCAGGAGTTCCGCCTTGCCGCCCGTGCTCTTTTTGCCCGCCAAGCGGCAGGAGAGGACCTTGGTGCGGTTGAGCACGACGCAATCGCCGGGCGACAAGAGCTTGGGCAGGTCGCGAAAGACCAGGTGACGGCGCAAGCCTGCGGCGCGGTCGAGCGCGAGCAGCCGGCTGGAGTCCCGCGGCTGCGCCGGCTGGGTCGCGATCAGTTCCTCGGGATATTCGTAGTCGTAGTCGGCGGCGCGGACGGTCATGGGCTCCAGAGCACGGCGCGGGCGTCGTAGTCGAAGGCGACGGCGCCGTTTTCCTGATGGCGGGCGAAGACCTCGGCGAGCGCGCGGTCGAAGCCTTCCCGGTCCTTGACGCCGACCCAGACGTAGGACGTCGAATGGGCCCGGCCGAGCAAGCCGGCCAAATCGAGACTCTGCCGGTTGGGGAAAGACGCGGTCAGCACCTCTCGCAAGCCGGGCCAGGCCGACAGCTTCTCCAGAGTCTCGCGCCCGTGAGGCTGGGCCGAATAGTCGGGCGAGAAGCGCCGCAGGGTCCGGGCGTACTCGCGCAGGAAGGGGGTGTCGCGTCGAAGGTTCCAAAAGGCGCAGCAGCGGCCTTGGGGCCGGGCCAGGCGGGCGAACTCGCGCAGGGCTTCGGGGATGCGGAACCAATGGAAGGCTTGCGCGGCGCAAACGAGGTCCGCGCAGGCGCTCGGCAGCCCCGTCGCCTCGGCTTCTCCCTCGACGTAGCGGGTGCCGCCGGCGCCCGAGGCTTGCGCGCGCATGGACTCGTTGGGCTCGACGCCGACGACGTCGAAGCCGCGGGCGGCGAAGAGCCGCGTGGAGATGCCGGTGCCGCAGCCGACGTCCACGACGCGCGCGCCCGGGCGCAGGCGGGCTTGGCGAGCGATCCAATCGATGAGCGCGCTTGGATACGACGGCCGGTGGCGGGCGTAGTCGAGGGCCACGCCCGAGAATCGCCGCTTGGGGTCGGTCACTCGTCGATCACGGAGAGCGTGGAGCCCGGGAAATAGAACTTGAGGATGCGCTCGTAGCCCCGGCCGCGCTCGGCCTGGATGCGCGCGCCCCATTGGCACAAGCCCACGCCGTGGCCCGAGCCGCTGCCGTCGAACTCGATGCCGCCGTTGACGCGCCGGATGCGCAGGATGCGCGCGCTCTTCATCTCGGTCGCGCCCAAGGCCAGGCGCAGGTCGTTGGCCTTGACGCGGATGGTCTCGCGGCCGATCGTGGCCACGAAGTCGCGCACCAAGCCCAGCGTGGACTTGCGGCCGACGGCGAAGCGCTTGAGCGTGCCGCCGACGAGATGGTGGCCCTCCAAGGCGGCGAGGATATCTCGCGTGGAGAAGAAGGCCGACCAGCGGTAGAAAGGAGAGGCCCGGCAATAGTAGTCGCGCACGCCGCGCAGGGGCGGTGGCGTCGGGTAGGGCGAAGGCCAGACCACGCCGGCGTCTGCGGTGTGCCCGCCGCAGCAGGCGTGGTAATAGACTTGGAGGATCCTCCCCTTGTAGCCCAGGACCTCGCCTCGGGTCTCGTCGACGGCCTCGCGGACCTTCGGCTGCTTCGGGGTGACGCCGTGATAGACCTGGGAACGGGTGTCATCGGTGAGGTCGAAGCCCTCTTTGCGGTATTTCCCGAACTCGGTGTAGGCGAAGGTGCGCGCGACGACGGCCTGGGCCTTGAGCGCCTCCAGCGGCCAGTCGGGGTCCATCTCCTCGGGCAGCACGCCGAGGAGGTATTCCTCGATGCCGAGCTCCTCGATGGCGGTCACCCTCGCGCCGTCGCGCCGGAAGATGAGGGTGCCGTGGTAATGGCGGTGGCCGATCTTGATCGTGGCCCGGGCCTTGACCGGCATCAGGCGCACCTGCGGGGGCAATTCGACGCCGCCCAAGGACAGGCCGGAGCCGTTGGAGAAGACCGTGTAGACCGCGTTGGGTTCCAGGCGGTGGCGCGTGCCGTCGCGGGCCGTCACCTGGTAGTCGCCCTCGGGCAGGAAGGAGACGCTGCGCGCGCCGACGACCAAGCCGATGCGGATGAGCCGCTCCCCGGGAAGATGGGGAGTGGTCGCGGCGTGAGCCGCCCCGAGAAAGAGCGCCAGCAGGAATCGCACTTCCAGATTATAGAAGTTCGAGGTCGCGGCGCGGGGGCTTTCGCCCCAGGTGCGCGTAGGCCTTGGCCGTGGCCACGCGCCCGCGGGGCGTGCGCGTCATGAAGCCGGTCTGGATGAGGAAAGGCTCGATGACGTCGGTCAGCGTGTCGAGCTCCTCGGCCACGGCGATGGCCAGGTTCTCGAGGCCCACGGGTCCGCCCTCGAATTTGTCGATCACCGCCGACAGCAGGCGGCGGTCGACGGCGTCGAGGCCCTCGGCGTCGACTTCCAGGCAGTCGAGCGCGTAGCGGGCGATGTCGCCGGCGATGCGGCCCTCGCCCTTGACCTCGGCGAAATCCCGCACGCGCCGCAGGAGGCGATTGGCGATGCGCGGAGTGCCCCGGCAGCGCCTGGCGATCTCGGCGCAGCCGTCCGCGTCCGCCGCGATGTTCAGGATCCCGGCCGAGCGGCGCACGATCGCCGAGAGCTCTGCCGGCTCGTAGAAGCCGAGCTGTCCGATGATGCCGAAGCGGTCGCGCAGCGGGCCGGCGAGCAGACCCGCGCGGGTCGTCGCGCCGATGAGAGTAAAGCGAGGGATGGAAAGCTTGAGCGTCGAAGCCGCCGGTCCCTTGCCGGTCGAGATGAAGAAGGTATAGTCCTCCATCACGGGATAGAGAGCCTCTTCGACGAGCGGATTGAGGCGGTGGATCTCGTCGATGAAGAAGACGTCGCCGTCGTTGAGATCGGTCAGCAGCGCCGCGAGGTCGCCGACGCGCTCAAGGATGGGACCCGAGGACATGCGCAGGTTGACGCCCATCTCGCGCGCGAGGATGTTGGCCAGCGTCGTCTTGCCCAGGCCCGGAGGGGAGTAAAAGAGGCAGTGGTCGAGCGGCTCGCGGCGCTGCCGGGCGGCCTTGAGAAAGACCTTCAGGTTCTCCTTGAGCTTGTCCTGGCCGATGAACTCGTCGAGGGACTTGGGCCGCAGCGCGCGGTCGAAGGTCTCTTCGTCGGGCTTGGCGGCGGCGTTGAGGACCGAGCCCTCGTCCTTGCTCATAGCCTCTTCAAGGCCAGGCGCACGATCTGCTCGACGGCGAGCTCCCGGCCGCCGGCGTCCTGCGACACCGACTGCAGCGCGATCCTGGCCTCGCCGGGCTTGTAGCCCAGGGCGGAGAGCGCCGACAGCGCCTGGGAGAGCGCTCCCGTCGCCAGATCGGCGGCGTCGCGGGGCGCCAGCTTCTCGGCGCCGGAGACATGGACGGACTCGAGCTTGTCCTTGAGCGACTCGATGAGCCGTTCGGCCGTCTTTTTCGTGAAGCCGAAGACGCCGGTCAGGAGCTTGGCGTCCTTGTCGAGGATGGCGCGGCGGAAATCGGGCAGGGACTTGGAGGCCTTCTCGAGATATTCGAGCGCCTTCTTGGCGCCCGTCGAGGGGACGTTGTCGCGCAACTCGCGAAACATCGCGCGCTCGGAGGGGGACACGAACCCGTAGAGCGTGGCGCCGCCGCCGTACATCCCGAACGACTCCTCGATATGCAGGACGGCCTCGCCGCCGACGGCGGGCAGCTGGGAGAGCGCCGCGGACGTCAGGAAGACCTCGTAGCCCACGCCGCCGGCCTCGACGACGACGCGGCCTTCCTCCTTGCTCAGGACCGGGCCCCTAAGGCTTGCGATCACCGGGCGATTCTAGCATTTCCGCCGAAGGAGTCGAGCACCTTCAGGCGCTTGATCCTCGACGAGCGCAGATGGCACAGCGCGATCGCGGCGGCGTCGGCCACGTCGTCGGGCCGCAGGATATCGGCGAGCTTGAGCGCCTTCTGCACCACGGCCTGCATCTGCGCCTTCTCGGCGCGGCCGCTGCCCGTCAGCGCGAGCTTGACCGTGCGGGGATCGTATTCCCCGAGAGGCTTGCCCGACTGCGCGACGGCCAGGAGGATGACGCCGCGCGCCTGGAGCGTGGCCCGGATCGTGTTGGCGGCCTTCAGGAAGAACATCTGCTCCAGCGCCACCGATTCGGGCGCGTGCTCGGCGATGAGCCGGACGCACTCCTCGTGGATGCGGCGCAGGCGGGCGGGCAGCTCCTGGGAGGGAAACGTCTTGATGAGCCCGCTGGCGAGCAGCCTCGGCTCGGCGCCCGGCTCGCCCTCGAGCACGGCCCAGCCGGTCTCGGAGACGCCCGGGTCGATGCCGAGGACTTTGCCCACTAGCCGATCTTGGCGAGGACCTGGTCGGGAATGTCGAAGTTGGCCCAGACGTTCTTGACGTCGTCGTGGTCTTCGAGCGCTTCGACGAGCTTGAGGACCTTGGGAGCGTCGGCCTCGCCGACGGACACGAGGTTGTCGGGCTTCTGGATCGCCTCGGCGGACTCGACCGGATACTTCTTGGCGGCGAGGGCTTCCTTGACCTTGTCGACGTCGGCCGTCGCCGTGTAGACCTCGAAGGAATCGGGATTGTCGGTGAGCACGTCCTCGGCGCCGGCGTCGAGCGCGTCGCCGATCAGGGCGTCCTCGGAGACGCCCTCTTTCTTGACGCGGACCAGGCCCTTGGGCTTGAACATCCAGGCCACGCAGCCGGCCGCGCCGCGGTTGCCGCCGTTCTTGGTGAAGATGAGCGCGATCTCGTCGCCGGTGCGGTTGCGGTTGTCGGTGGTCACCTCGACGAGGACGGCCACGCCGCCCGGGGCGTAGCCCTCGTAGGTCAGCTCCTCGTAGTTGACGCCGGGAAGCTCGCCGGTGCCCTTTTGGATGGCGCGCTTGATGTTCTCCGCCGGCATGTTGGCGGCCTTGGCGTCGTCGACGGCCTTGCGCAGGCGGGGGTTGCCGCCGATGTCTCCGCCGCCGAGCTTGGCGGCGATGGTCATCTCGCGCACGATCCGCGTCCAGACCTTGCCGCGCTTGGCGTCGAGCAAGGCCTTCTTGTGCTTGATTCCGGCCCAGTGAGAGTGTCCACCCATGGAAGGCTCCTTAACCGAGAAGAAATTTTATCAAAATTTGGGCCCGCCAGGAATCGAACCCGGATCCTGTGGTTCGAAGCCACATACTCTATCCATTGAGCTACGGGCCCAGGAGCAGATTCTATCAATATTGACGTAATATTTCCGCAACCGGGCCCGGCTACGCTTGAGCGTCATGGCAGGCCTCTCGCTCTTGCTCCTTTCGCTGCCATCATTGGTCCTAGCCGCGCCCTCGCCGCTTCCCGGCCTGGGGGCCGCGGCGCCGGCGCCCAGTACGGCTGCGGCGCCCAGCTCGCCGCCGTCGCGAAAAGCGGGCCAGCAGGCCCTGCGCCTGCTCGAGCAAGCCTCCGTCGACGACGATCCCGAATTGCGCGCCCTCGCCGCCTCGGCGTGGGGGCAGATCGGCAACCCGGCGGCCCATCCCTTGCTCTCGCGCGCGCTCAAGGACCGCAACGTCTACGTGCGCATCGAGGCGGCGACGGCCCTCCAGAAGGTGGGCTTTCGCGACGAGGCCTTCGCCGCGCTCATGGGCATCATCCAGGACGCCCCCAAGCCCGGCAAGACGCCGGCGCAGGTGATGCGCGATCTCGCCCGCAACAAGGCGCGGGTGCTGGCCATCGAGCGGCTGGCGGACTTCGGGGGCGAGGACGCCGTGAAGCTGTTCGAGAAGACCCTCAAGGACCCTTCCGATGCGGTGCGAGACGCCACGGCCATCGCCTTGGCGAGGATGGGGCTCGAGGAGTTCTCTCAGGGCTTCGTTGACGCCCTCAAGAGCCAGGACGAGGGGGTGCGGGCCGCGGCGGCGCGGTCGCTGGGGCTCATCGGCGGAGAGGTCGTGCCGCCGGCCCTGCAGGCCGCGGCCTCGGACAAGTCGGTGAGCGTGCGCGTGGAGGTCATGAGGGCGATGGCGGGGTTCAAGGGATCGGACGCGGCGGCTATCCTGGCGCGGGGGCTTTCGGACCGCGACGACCGGGTGAAGTTCCGGGCGCTGGCGTCCTTGGCCAAGCTTTCCGACGCGGGCTCGCTGGCGCTCTTACGCAAAATCGGGGCCAATAAGCCGACGGCGGAGCTCGAGCTGGAAGTGCTGGCGGGCTTGGCGCGGCGGGGCGACAAGGTCCAGTTCGACGTGGTCAACGACGCGCTGCACGAAAAAGACGCCGATCTGCGCGCCCTGGCCTTCGACGTCCTGCGCGCGGTCGACGACGACCGCTCGCTGCCGCTGCTCGAGGACGTCCTGGCCCACGATCCGGACCCGCGGCTGCGCGTGCAGGCGGCGGCCCTGATCATCCAGCGGCTCTCCGGCCGGAGGGGCGGGTGAAGGCCGCCTGGCTGTCGCTGCTGCTGTGCTGGGCGCGCCCAGCGGCCGCCGCGGCCCCCGCGTGGGCCCGCCAGGACGCGGGGCGCTACGGCCCCCAGGGCTTGGAGCGGCGTTCGTCCCTCAGCCCGGGCCAAGGGCAGTTCGCTGCGCGCCGGTTCAACCAGCGCCACAACGGCATGAGCCCGCTCGGAGTCCTGGCCGGCCCGCGGGCGGGCGCGCGGCCGCCTCGTCCCGGCCAGGCCGCCGCGGCCTTCCTCGCCGAGAGCGGCGCGGCGCTCGGGCTGGACCCGTCGTCGCTGGTCCTGGAGGCGGAGACCTCGGGGCCGGGCCACAAGCACGCGCTCTTTCGCCAGACCTATCGAGGCCTGCCCGTGGAATTTTCGCGCGTCAAGGTCCACATGGACGACAACGGCGCCGTGACGGGCGTCGATTCGAACTACACGGCCGTGGGCGCGATCAGCTTGACGCCCTCGGTCGCTCAGGCCCAGGCCGAGGCGGCGGCGGCCCAGGACGCCGGGGCGGGCCGCGCGGAGTCGGCGACGCTTGTGATCCTGCCCGACCTCTACGGCTCGGGCCCGGCGCGGCTGGCCTGGAAGGTCTCCGTGCGGGCCCAGCAGGCGCTGTGGCGCTATTACGTCGACGCGCAAACGGGGCGGATCGCCTTTCGCTACAACGACCTGCGCATGGCCTGCGCGGGCGTGTCAGGCACGGTCACCGGCCCGGTTTACGCCGTGGATCCGAGCGCGACTCCCAACTCCGCCTACCAGCCCTTCGAGCACGAGCGGGTCTTCGTCGCCGACGGCCAGCATTGGGCCG
>DAIDHI010000011.1 GCA_027452025.1 Elusimicrobiota bacterium
CCAGCGCGCCGAGCGCTCCGGCGCCGGCCTGCGGCAGCCAGTCGATGGTGACCATCCGCCAGAAGGTGTCGGCCTGGCCCAGCTCCTTCCACCAGGCCAGCTCGAGCAGCCAGCCCGCCGACGAGCGCAAGGCCACGGCCAAGGCCAGGGCGAGGCCCAGGTCGACGATCAGGATGCTGCCGGCAAGCGTGCCTTTCCTTCGCAGGACGAAGGCGCAGTGCAGCGCGACGGGTATGAGGACGAGGACGAGCAGGATGCTCACTGCCCGTATTCTACGATTTTAGCGAGCCTTGGGCGAGACCGGCCGCGCGCTCAGCGTCACGGCGGAGAACTCGCAGGTATCGTAGTCGACGCGGGCGATCCGCTCGCGCACCCGGGCGTTGCGAGTGAGGTACCATTTGGGATCGTACCACCACCGCGTCCCGGCCACGGGGATCTTGCGGCCGTCGACGTCCAGCACGAGCTGCCGCTTCTCGCGCGAGATGCGGCCCCGCGCCAGCGTGAACCGGATCGGCACCCAGCGGTCCTGGCTGAAGCGCGACTCGCCGCGCCGAAAATGCATCTGCAGCTCGAGCTCGTAGCCGCCGCCGCTGAGGCGATGAAAGGCGGGCAGGATCTCCTCCAAGCGGTCTTCGCACTGCGTTCGCATCGACGCCGGCAAGGCGGAGACTTCGACCGGCGCGGCCTGCGCCTGGGCCTGGGCGGCGGCGCGAGCCGAGGCCCAATCCTGAGCGACCACTTCCCCGCTGTGATCCTTCCAGAGTCTTTGCATATTCGCCTCCGAGTTTGGGCCGGAACGACCGCTTCGCGCGCGCCGTGCCTACCCGGATTCCCGGTTCAACCTTGCGAATTTGCGAGCACTCCGAAAAATCTAAATTCTCGTCGAGAACTCAGACTTTCCCTTGTGCTGCCTCCTCACATGTGTTATCATTCTCCTGCGGGGTAGAGCAGCCCGGTAGCTCGCAAGGCTCATAACCTTGAGGTCGCTGGTTCAAATCCAGCCCCCGCAACCATTTCCCAACGTTTCTCGACGAGAGAATGACTAACCCGGACTCGAAAGAGCCCGGGTTTTTCATTGCCCGCTAGGCTCGCAAGGTCTCAAGGTTAGCGGAGGATCTCACATGGGAAACAGCCTCGCCTACGCGCCGCACAGCGTCAACAAAGTCCCCATAGGCAATGCCTCGGAGGCCTTCATGCTCCGCTGCCAGGCGCAGAACCTCACGGACGGAACCCTCACTTGGTACAAGGACCTCCTGCGCGTCTGGAACCGCTTCCTTGAAGCCAAGGGCGTGACGCTGGCCAAGGAAGTGACGCCGGAGCTCATCCGGCTTTATCTTGAGGACATGCGCAAGCGCAAGATGGCGTCGGGCTACGTCGCCAGGACCTACGGGGCGCTGCGCTGCTTCTTCGGCTTCCTGGCGCAGGAACGGATGATCCCGCAAAACCCGTTCGCGCTCATCGCCAAGCCGCGCATGGAGACGAAGCTCATCAAGCCGCTCTCGATGGAACAGGCGCGCTTGCTGCTGGCAGGAATCAACAAGCGGACCTTCCAAGGGCAACGGCTCTGGACCATGACCGTCCTGATCCTGGACACGGGCCTGCGCGTGTCGGAAGTCTTGGGGCTCAGGCTGGACCAAGTTGATTTCCAAGCCGGCACGCTGCGCGTGATGGGCAAGGGCGCCAAGGAAAGGCAGGTGCCCTTCAGTTCCGTCGCCAAGCAAGCCCTCTGGAACTACATCGTCCGGCGCGGCGAGAACCCCGGCCAGGACTTGGTCTTCGTGAGCCAGTTCGGCCAAAGGCTTGAGCGCTGCTGGATGCAGAAGGCGCTGCGCCGGGTCAACAAGAAGATCGGCCTTCAAGGAGTGCGCCTCTCGCCGCACACCCTGCGCCACACCTTCGCCACGCAATACATCATCAACGGCGGCGACGCCTTCAGCCTGCAGGATATCCTGGGGCACTCGACGATCAACATGGTGCGGCTCTACGTGGCGCTCGCCAACCGCGACCTGGCCATGCTTCACCGGCGCTTCAGCCCCATGGAGCGCATGGGCGTGGTGCCAGGCAACCGGCGACGGATCATGATTCGTTAAATGGGAGGCATGCCTATGATCGAAGCTCCGATAGAGCAAGCGCTGGCCTGGGATGAGCGCGACTGGTGGCCGCTGACGCGGCTGCTGATCGTGGGGCTGGCCTTCGGCCTGCTGGCCCACTGGAAGTTCGGCTGGAATCCGGTCGCGCGCGACCTGTGGGCTCTGCCCGGAGGAGTCCTGACGATCCTCTTTTTCGTCGTCCTGCTGTCGTCCACGATGGCGCACGTCTGCCTCGTGGTGCTGGCGATCCCTCTGTGCGGGATCATCATGCTCAACGACTGGCTCTACGATTTCAGCCGCGCGAGTTGCCGAGTCTACCTCAGAACGCGCTCCCGCGTCGCCCTCAATCTTGCCGGCCTGTGCGGAGAGATCGCGCTCTTCGGGCTTCTGTTCTATCTGCTGAGGGTCTACCTGCTCTCTCGACGCTGAGCGCGGGGCTAGGCCAGTGGCTATCGTTTTGGAAGATGATATTCTCTTCCGATGCGAGTTGATCTGCGCGAGAACATAGCCGGGCAGCCGACGGCGAAGGTCCGCGAGTTCCTGAGACGCGCATTCGACGGGAGTTGGGACCTGTCGTATGCCGCCAAGAAACTCCACGTTGACCTCGCCGGCGCCAGGCAAGTCGTCGCCGAGCTGCAAAAACGGGGCTACGTCAGGAAGGAGGATTCCCGCAGCGGGGAAGACCATTGGGTCAACACTATCCAGGGAAACGCCTTCTCCCACGCCAGCGGAGCCAAGCCGCTCTTGCGGTCCTCCGCCGATCAAAGGCTCAAGGAGTTCCTGGCGCGAGTTGAGGAAGTCGGGAGGAACCCCTATTACTTATATCGCGTGCGCCGGGTCGTTCTCTTCGGCAGTTATCTGAGCTCGAAAGACAGGATCAACGACATCGATCTCCTTCTGAGCATCGTGCCCAAGGAAAAAGGCGAGAAGCAGCGGCTTCTGGAACAACGCCGCACCGAGGAGGCGCTGCGTCAGGGCAGATCGCTGACCACCTTCATCGATCAAATCTCCTGGCCTTGGCTGGAAGTTCTCAGATATCTCAAGGCGCGATCCAGGAGCATTAGCCTGCACACCGATGAGCGCATCCTAAAATTCGGCAAGTCGAAAGTCATTTATACGGATCGCTCCTGACGAAGGATACCGCGGAGATCGCGGGGATGGGGCACTCTCCCGAATTCGGAGACTGCTGTCAGTTGCCGGCCGTCGTTCGGAAACAAATCCGCTATGGAGATATTGAGGAAAGTCTGCTAAACTCAAGCAGCGATGAAATTGCGCGGATGGCTCAAGGTTGCCGTTCTTGGAGGAGCACTTCTCCTTTCCGCGTACAATTATTGCCCGCCGGGCGCGGCTCCCATGACCACCCAGGGGGCGGCCGACTGTTGCCGGCAGGAGTCGCCCAAGGGCCACTGCCCCAAGCACCATAAGCAGGACGCGGGCCACCGCTCCTGCTGCACGCCCGAGCGCATCATGGCGGCTCAAAACCACTCGACGCTCGGCACGGCCACAGTCGTCCTGCCGCTCTACACACTTTCCGCTCCTCAGTCCGCTCCCCAGATCGTCGCGCACCGCCTCGTACGCACTTCGATCAGTCCAGCCGGTCCGCCCGGAAACCTCGCTCGCTCCTTCGGCGGACGCTCCCCTCCTCTCGCCTAAAGTCCGGCATCCCCTGCCGGCTCCCGTCGTTCCCCTAGCTTAATCGATGGATCGATCCCCGCCTGATTGGCAGGGACGGAGATAAACGAAATGAAAGCATTGACCGTGGCCGTTTTCGCTGCTTTGTGCGCCGCTCCATTGGCAGCGCAAGAAGCGCCCGCGCCTCCCGCGCCCGCTTTTCCGCTTTCGCAGGCACTCGAGATGGCGCGCGAGCGCAATCCGCAAATCAAGGCGTCGCGCGCCCAGTGGGAGGCCGCGCAAGCCCGCGTGCTACCGGCCAAGACGTGGGGGCCGCCGCAGGTCGGCGTCGAGTATTGGGGCTTCTCGGGCGCCAGCGTGGGCGGCGCGCCCGAGAAGTGGTACGATCTCGACCAGGACATCCCGTTCCCGGGCAAGCTCCGTCTGCGCGGCGAGGCCGCGGCCCATGAGGCGCGGCGCGAGGAGGAGGTCTACAAAGGCGTCCAGCTCGACGTGCTCACCCGGGTCAAGGACGCCTATTACCGTTACCTTTATACGGCGAAGGCCAAGCAGATCCTTGAAGAGAACGTCGACATCATGCGGCGCTTCTCGAAGACGGCCGAGTCCAAGTATTCCACCGGCAAAGCGTCCCAGTCGGACGTCCTGCGCGCCGAGGTGGAGTTGACCAAGACCCTGGCCGCCCTGCTCACCCTCGAGCAGCAGCGCGACTCGGCTCAGGCCGAGCTCAACGGCCTGCTCGACCGAGCGCCCGATGAGGCGCTTGGAGCGCCCCAAGACCCCAGTCTCGATCCTTTGCATTGGTCTTACCCGGAGTTGGAGTCAGCCGCATTGTCGCAGAGGCCCGAGGTCCGGGAAGCCGGCCATCACGTCGACCATACGAAGGCCGCACTCGCCGCGCAGCGCTCGGAGTACCTGCCCGACTTTGCCGTCCAATACAGCCGGCGCGACCGCGAGGGCCTGCCCAGCGACTCGATCGGGATGCTCAAGATTTCGCTGCCGTTCCTTTATTTCTGGCGGACGCGAGCCCAGGTCCGCGAGGCGTCGGACGAGCTAGCGCAAGCACAAGACATGCTGCGCTCCGCGCAGGACATGGCACGCTCCGATCTCAAGGACCGGTGGACGAAGGTTCAGACCGTCGGCCGGCTCGTCGAGCTCTACCGCACGAGCATCCTGCCGCAGGCCTCGCAGTCGCTGAAGGTGACGGAGGCGGCCTATCAAACCGACCGCGTCGACTTCCTCAACCTGCTCGACAGCGAGCGCGCGCTGCTCGAGTTCCGCCTCGACTACGACCAGTACGTCTCGCGATACGGCCAGGACGTCGCCGCGCTTGAGCGCGTGCTCGGCGTGAGCCTGGACGCGTTAAAGGCCCCGGCGGCCGAGGAGCATCAGCATGACCATTAATAGACGCTGGATCGTCTTCGTCCTTGGGCTCGCGGCCGGGCTCGCCGTCGCGCTGATCGCGCCACGGCTCGTCGGGCGACACGGAAAAGCCGCGCCGAACGCGCAGGCCCAGGGCCATGCCCTCTATCAGTGCCCGATGCACCCTTCCGTCGTCTCGGATAAGCCGGAAAACTGCCCCATCTGCGGCATGAAGATGCAAAAGGTCGACGATTCCGGCGGGCCGGAGCAGCAGCCCGGCGGCAAAGGCCGCATCCTGTATTATCGCAACCCGATGAACCCCACCGTCACCTCGCCTACGCCTGCCAAGGACTCCATGGGCATGGACTACGTGCCGGTCTACGAAGGCGAGGAAGGCGTTGAGAGCCCGGTGTCGGGCCGTGCCGTCGTGAAACTCCCGAAATGGAGGCAGCAGCTCATCGGCGTGACCACGGCCGAGGCGCGCGTTCGGCCGTTGCGCGTATCGATCCGGACCGTGGGCAAGATCGCCTACGATCCAGACCTCTACACGGCGATCACGGAGTACCGCGAGGCGCTCATCACGCGCGAGAAGGTCAAGGAGAGCCCCTGGCCCGACGTCCACGAGCGCGCCGACGCCCTCGTGAACGCCTCGGCCACCAAGCTCAAGCTGATGGGCCTGAGCGAGGACCAAATCGGCAAGCTGGCCGCTGAAAAGTCCCCAACGAACCTCCTCTTCGGTCAGGCTGGCGGCACGCTCTGGGTTTACGCCGACATCTACGAAAGCGACGTGAGCCTCGTGGCTCCCGGCCAGGACGTGGAGGTCACGCTGCCGGCGTTTCCCGGACAGGTCTTCCAGGGCGCGATCAGGGCCATTGATCCTGTGCTCAATCCCGACACGCGCACGGTCAAGGTCCGCGCCGAGATCTCCGACCCCGGCGGCCGGCTCAAGCCCGAGATGTTCGTCAACGTCTCGATCAAGGTTCCGCTGGGCGACGCCGTGGCCGTGCCGGTGGACGCCGTCCTCGACACGGGGGTGCGTCAGCTCGTCTTCGTCGAGATCGCCGACGGCGAGTTCGAGCCGCGCGAAGTCAAGCTCGGGCACTTGGCCGACGGCTACTACGAGATCCTTTCCGGCCTGCGGGCCGGTGAGACGATCGTCACCCAGGCCAATTTCCTGCTCGATTCCGAGTCGAAGCTGCGCGCGACCGGGCAAAAAGCGAGCCAGGGAGCCATGCCGAACATGCCTGGCATGAAGGAAGGGAGCAAGCCATGATCGACCGCTTGATCGAGTTCTCGGCGCGGCACAAGTTTCTCGTCATCATGCTGACGGCCGTCGCCGTCCTGTCGGCGGTCTGGTGCGCCAGGCGCGTGCCGCTCGACGCCATCCCCGACCTATCCGATGTCCAGGTCATCATCTACTCCAAGTGGGACCGCAGCCCCGACATCGTGGAGGACCAGGTCACCTATCCCATCGTGACGGCGATGCTGGGGGCTCCCAACGTCAAGCTCATCCGCGGCCAGTCCGACTTCGGCTACTCCTACGTCTACGTGATCTTCAAGGACGGGACCGACCTCTATTGGGCGAGGAGCCGCGTCGTCGAGTATCTGAGCAAGATCCAGTCCCAGCTCCCGGCGGGCGTCCAGACGCAGATCGGCCCCGACGCGACGAGCGTCGGCTGGGTATACCAATACGCTCTCGTCGACGACTCCGGCAAGCACAACCTCGCCGAGCTGCGCAGCCTCCAAGACTGGCGATTGCGCTACGAGCTGCAGTCGGTGCCCGGAGTGGCCGAGGTCGCCTCGATCGGGGGCTTCGTCAAGCAATACCAGGTCAACGTCGACCCCGATCTCTTGCGCGCGTACAAGATTCCCTTGAAAACCGTCATCGACGCGGTACGCGAGGGCAACGATGAAACCAGCGGCGGCGTCATTGAGCTCGGGGGAGCGGGCACGGAATACATGGTGCGCGGGCGCGGCTACGCCAAGTCGATCGAAGATTTCCAAAAGATCGTCGTCGGCGTCAACCACGCCTCCGGGACCCCGATCCTGGTCAAAGACGTCGCGCGCGTGGAGCTTGGGCCGGCGCCTCGTCGCGGCGTCACCGACTACAACGGCCTCGGCGACACGGTCGCCGGCATCGTCATCATGAGGCAAGGCGAGAACGCTCTCGACGTCATCGACCGCGTCAAGCAGCGCATCAAGGAACTGGAGCCGACGCTGCCTCCGGGCGTGCGCATCGTCCCGGTCTATGACCGTTCCGAGCTCATCAAGGAGTCCGTCCGCACGCTCAAGCACACGTTGATCGAAGAGATCATCATCGTGAGCCTGGTCATCCTGATTTTCCTCTGGCACATCCCCTCGGCGCTCGTGCCGATCCTGACGATCCCGGTCTCGGTCCTTCTGGCGTTCATTCCGTTCTATTTCCTCGGATTGACGGCCAACATCATGTCCTTGGGCGGCATCGCGATCTCGATCGGAGTGCTCGTCGACGGCGCCGTCGTCGAGGTCGAGAACGCCTACAACAAACTCCAGCATTGGGACGCGGGAGGACGCCACGGCGATTTCCACGAAGTGCGGCTCTCGGCGCTCAAGGAAGTGGGGCCGTCCGTGTTCTTTTCCCTGCTCGTCATCGCCGCCGCCTTCATCCCTGTCTTTACTCTCGTCGACCAGGAAGGCCGTCTTTTCAAGCCCTTGGCCTACTCCAAGACGCTGGCCATCGCTATCGCCTCATTTTTGGCCATCACGCTCGATCCGGCCGTGCGCATGCTCTTCACGCGCATGGACTACCATGACTTCAAGCCCGCCTGGCTGTCGTGGCTCTACAACCGGACTCTCGTCGGGCGTTACTATCCCGAGGAGAAGCACCCGATCAGCAGGTTCTTGTTCCGCGTCTACGAGCCGGCCTGCCGCTGGGCGTTGGAGCACCGCAAGACCGTGCTTGGGATCGCCTTGGCGCTGGTGGCCTCGACGGTCCCGGTCTACCTTCACCTCGGCAGCGAGTTCATGCCTCCGCTCAACGAGGGCAGCATCCTTTACATGCCGACGGCGCTGCCTGGCATGTCGGTGACGGAGGCCCAGAAGGTTCTTCAAGAGCAGGACCATATCCTCAAAAGCTTCCCGGAAGTCGAGAGCGTTTTCGGCAAGGCTGGCCGCGCCGAAACCTCGACCGACCCCGCGCCTCTGAACATGGTGGAGACGACCGTCGTGCTCAAGCCCGCCTCGCAATGGCCCAAGCGCAAGAGCATGGATACTCTCATCGAGGAAATGGATCAGAAATTACGCTTCCCGGGCATGCCCAACATCTGGACGATGCCGATCAAGAACCGCATCGACATGCTCTCCACCGGCATCCGCACCCCCATCGGCATCAAGATCTTCGGCCCCGACCTGACGGAAATCCAAACCTTGGGCACCCAGATCGAGGAGGCCGTCAAGTCCGTGCGCGGCACGCGCAACGTGTACGCCGAGCGGACGGCGGGCGGCTATTTCGTCGACTTCGTGCTCAACCGGGACGCCCTCGCGCGCTACGGCCTGAGCATCAAGGACGCGCAGGCCGTCGTCGCCTCCGCCATCGGCGGCGAGAACATCACGACGACGGTCGAGGGCCGGGAGCGCTATCCCGTCAACGTCCGCTACCAGCGGGAGCTGCGCGACAATCTGGAGTCGCTCAAGCGCGTGCTCGTGTCGATGCCGGGCGGCGGCCAGATTCCGATCTCGGAGCTGGCCGACATCAAGATCGTCGAGGGACCGGGGATGATCCGCGACGAGAACGGGCAGCTCGCGGGCTACGTCTATGTCGACGTCGGCGGCCGGGACATCGGTGGCTACGTCGAGGAGGCCAAGAAGGTCGTCGCCGCGAAGGTCCAGGTCCCGACCGGCTACCGCGTCGCCTGGAGCGGGCAGTACGAGAACATGGAGCGCGTCAAGGAGCGCCTCAAGGCCGTGATCCCGTTGACCATCTTCGTGATCCTGCTGCTGCTCTACATGAACACGGGCTCGCCGGTCAAGACGGCCATCGTGATGCTGGCCGTGCCCTTCTCGCTGGTGGGGGCGATCTGGCTGCTCTTCGCCCTGGGCTACAACGTCTCGATCGCCGTCTGGGTCGGCATGATCGCGCTGATGGGTATCGACGCCGAGACGGGCATCTTCATGTTGCTCTTCCTCGATCTCGCGTACGAGGAGCGCGTGAAGGCAGGAACGATGCGGACCTATAAGGACCTCGAAGAAGCCATCATCCACGGCGCCGTGCGCCGCATCCGGCCGAAGATGATGACGGTCATGGCTATGTTCATGGGCCTGCTCCCGGCCATGTGGTCGAAAGGCGCCGGGGCCGACGTGATGAGGCGCATCGCCGCGCCGATGGTCGGTGGGATCTTTTCTTCGTTCCTGCTAGAGCTTCTCATCTATCCGGTCGTCTACTCGATCTGGAAGTGGCGCTACGAAATGAAGGACGGTACGGTTGTCCCCCAATTCCATGAGATCACGCGGGCCGGCCATGCCGTTAAGGATTGACAATGGAGGGATCGGCCATGAGGATAGAAATAGGAGCGCTGGCCGCTGTCGTGCTTCTCGGCGCGGCCGGTCGGGCCGGCGAGATATCGGCGGTGGACAAGAAGGGCCTCGGAAAAGCCGTCCGGCGCTACGTCCAATCGGAAAGCGCGGAGCAGGGCGTCTTCGTCGTCCATGACGCCAAACTCGATAAGGATTGGTCGCTGAAGCTAATCGCCGTCCGCCCGGAAACAATGGTGCAAATGGATCAGAAGCTCTATAAGGTCTGCGGCGACTTTCGTCAATTACGCGGAGCGAAAAGGCTTGGTCTAGACTTTCTCGTCAATCGCACGGATACCGGATGGGCCGTCCGCGACGTGATCGTGCAAAACGTCGGCCAGGGCTGCGCCGGAGCGGGCGCCGGAAAAGGCCCGGTGGCCGCGACCTACGCTTGCCCGATGGACGGCTACGTCTCCGACAAGCCCGGCAAGTGCCCGAGGTGCGGCATGGAGCTGCAGAAGAAATGACCGCGAGGGCTTGATGTCTGGAACCTGGCATAAACGGCTCTTCGCGTGGGCTTTAGCCCACTGCAACGGGCGCTACGAGCGCTTCATCGCGCAGCGAAAGCGGGCTTTGTTCGCCGGCCTTCATGGGACTGTAATGGAAATTGGACCGGGAACCGGTCCCAACCTGGCCCTTTACCCGGCGGCCATCCGATGGATCGGTGTCGAACCCAACCGCTACATGCATCAGTATCTGCTGGATGAAGCGCGGCGGCTTGGGATCGTGGTAGAGTTGCTCGATACGGACCTCGAAGGCGCGCCGGTCGCTGACGGCAGCCTCGACGCCGTCGTCGGCACGTTGGTGCTCTGCTCGATCGACGAGCCCGAAACGGCTCTCAAAAAAATATTGCGGGCGCTCAAACCCGGCGGCCGGTTCATCTTCATCGAGCATGTCGCGGCTCCCCGTGGGACCTTGAGGCGAGCGGTGCAGGGCTGGCTGAGGCCGGCCTGGAAGGCCGTATTCGACGGATGCCGTCCGGACCGCGAAACGAGGGCCCTGCTCGAAGCTGCGGGCTTCGCCCAAGTGACCTGTGAAGCCTTCGAGGCGCCTTTGCCTATCGTCAGCGGTCACATAGCAGGTTGGGCCGTGAAGTAGATGACCGTGAAGAAACGATCAAACGAGCGCATGCCGATCATGGGCTGGATGGTCATAGGCCTTTGCGTTGGGATAAGCGCCTTCTTCGGCTACCGGATGGTTTCCGATGCAAGGCAGGAAATCAAGGAGAGTCAAACGAATTCGCCGGAGTGGAAGACGAGGTTCCTCGCTGAGTTCCCAGGATTGGAAACGGCCGCTTCATTGCGCGACGACCAAAAGAGCCGGGTCATCGCTCAGGCGAACAAGCGGTTTTGTCCCTGCAAGTGCGGCTACACGTTCGCGACCTGCCTAAAGGACGATCAAGGGTGCCCGATGCGATCGAAGAACCTGGCCGTGGTCCGATCCATGATTGAGCGGGAAGCTGTCTCAGCCAGCAACCAGACGCCGGCGACACGCTGATCCTGAAGAGTTTACCCGTCGGATATCGGTTCCCGGCCGATTTCGGGTTACCCTGTCCTTAAGGGGACTTCTCAAGTCTCCTTAGGAGGCCAGTCCAATGACCATCAAACTGCTCTTTCCTGCGGCAGCCCTGCTTTTTCTCGCCAGCCCGCTTCTGGCCGCGGATGCCGCGAAACCCGGCGACCGGCAGTCCTTGATCGAAATGCATCAGAAGATGGCCAAGGCCCATCAAAAGGCCGCCGTCTGCCTGAAGGCGGGCAAGCCCGTCGACGAATGCAATCGAGAGGCCATGAAGATGTGCCCGATGGCAAACTCCGAAAAGTGCCCATTCATGGGGAATATGGGCGGAATGATGAAGGATCAGATGAAAGGAGACCACTCGGGCGGGCAGCAGCAGGAGAATAACGAGCGATAACATAGCGCCGTGGCGACACAGGGATTCCGAGTAGTCGGCTTCGACACGGAGGGCCCGCCGCACACTCCGATCGAGGCGGAATGCATTTGCGTCGATCGCACCTCCGATGCGACCGTCAAACACGCGCTTGACCGAATAAGAACAGGCTACGGCACGCGGATCGAGGCCGTGATCCACTTGGCGGCTTATTACGACTTCTCCGGCCGGCCGAGCCCCAAATACGACGAGGTCACGGTCGGAGGGACTCGGCGGCTACTCGGGGCCTTACGCGGCTTCTGCGAGAGCGCTGGGCCGATCGGACCGAGCGAGTTGCATCGGGCCATTATCGAGGGCTCTCAAAAAATGGACTCGATGCCCGAAGATCGAGCTGCGCGAGGCCGCAGATCCGAAGGGCCAAAGACTTCGCGTGGCGCATCATAACGTCGCAGCAGAAGGAAATTTCAGAGCTCGATCAGTGGCTATCGCAGCATCCAAAGGAAGGAATGAAAGGCACGAAGGGCACGGTGGGCCAATAGCCGTTGCCCAGGCTAGCTGCTCTACCGTCGTTCGGGCGGGGGCGTGTTTGTCTGGACTTTTGACCGTTCGGAATGGAACAGCGCCGCACCGACCAGAGCTGCCAGCAACTGCACTCCGCTGAAAATCGCCAGCGCTGCGGGAAAACCCCAGCGAAGCGCCTGTCCAAACAGGAGGCTGCCCAGGCCAAAGCCGGTAAACAGCGCGAATACGTTAAGCCCCATCGCTTGGCCTGACCGTTGGCCGCCCAAAGCGGTCACGATGCCGGCAAGAAGGGGTTGGGTCATGTCGTAGCCCAGTGAAAGCGCGGTGACGGTCGCCGCCGCTGCGAGCACGGGCGTGTTCGGGATGAGAAGCGCGGCGGAAACGGCCGCTATCGCGATCCCGGCTGGAATCAGCCAACGCCTGCCCCAGCGGTCGGCAACCCGCCCTATCGCGGGACCGAGCAGAAAGCCGGGAACGCCGTAGCCGAGCAGCGCCAGGCCGATCCCAACCTCTCCCAAGCCGTAGCGCTTTTGAAAATAGACGCCAAGCCAAGTGAAGACGCCAGAATGAAAGACGGCGTTGAGCAAGACGTAAGAGTATGTCCGGGCTCCGCGTCCGCTTGCCAGGAGATCGCGGTAGCCCGAGAAGACCCTGCCCACAGTGGGGTGCGGTCCCGGCGGGACCTCGCCGAGGAGATCGCGAAATGACGCAAGCCGCCCGAGAAGAGCGGCGGCCGCGATCGCGACGGCGACGAATAGAAGCCGCCAGCCGACGAACGGCTCAAGGATCACTCCGAACGTCGAACCGAAGGCCATTCCCCCGGCCATCGCGCCGAAGAGCCATCCGAGCGGCCTGCCGCGCTGCTCAAAAGGGAATAACGCTCCGATCAAGGCGAGCGCGAGCGGCACGACGCCGCTTGCGCCGAGCCCGGTCAGCGCGCGCCAAAAGATCATCTGCGAGGCCGATCTAGCCGTCGCCGTCAGAAACGTGAGCACGGCGAAGGCCGATAATGACGCCAGCATGATCCGCATCCGGCCGATCCGATCCGAAAGAAGGCCGTAGAAAAGGGTCGAGACTCCATATGGGATCATGTAGGCTGGCACGAGAAGCCCGATGCTCTGCGGGGAAACGCCGAATGCGGCCGACAGCCGAGGGATGAGCGGAGCGATCATGTAAGCTTGAAAGAAAATGAGGAATGTCGCGAACGAGAGCGTTCGCAGCAGGCGCTCGCGCCTCTCCTCTGACAAGACTTCCTGGTCGCCCCGCTCCATGTCTATCCCTCCACGCCTACCGCTTCTTGCCGACCCCGGCGGCCTGAAGTTCCTTGATCTCGACGGAGCCTTTGCTGCTGCAGCAGTCGAGCAGGCGCCCGTCCACGGCCACGGCCGGGAGCCGCGTGACGCCGTACTTCTTGGCCTTATCGCGGCACTCGTTGGTCGCGCACCCTTTATTGAGGTCGTATATCACGACCTCGCAGTCCGGACAGCCGGCCGCGTTGACTTTCTTCACGGCGTCCTCGCAGACGGGGCAGCCCGCCGTGAACACCTCCACTTTTCTCCTTGCCATTTTTCTCCTCCATCCTCACTGACAGGTAGAGCAGGTTTGATCCCGCCTCCGCAGCGAAGGAATCGCATTCCAAATCGAAGCGCCCATGAGAAGCGCGATGCTGGCCGCTTTGATCGCGTAAGATGAAAGAACGAAAACAGTCAAATAGACGCCGGCCGCGCCGGCGAGCCCGGCGGCCAGCGGCCATGGATTCCTGGTCCGGCGCGTCTGCCAGGCTAAGGAAAGAACGGCGACCGCAAGGAATACCGCCATCAGCGGCTTGAGGATCGCGTCCGTGGCCAATGCCCCAAGGCCGACGGCGGAGAGCAGGCCGGCCAGCGCGGGATAACAGGCCGGACAGAACAAGGCGGGGAACAGTCCCATGACGGCCGCCGGCAGCGCGGCCAGCGCCGCCGCCCAGGTCCGGCCCTTCCCGGTCCCGAGCCTTGAGAGGATCGCTTCGACGCTTGGCGCGCCGCCGAAGCGGCAGGCTCCGGCTCCCGCGGCGGCCTCGGCGCCGGTGATGATTTCCCGTCCGCCGATCAGGATGGTGGGAGATGGGAAGCCGCGCCATTTCTCCGGGGTCTTCTCAGAGCGGACATTGACCTCGACCCAGACGGGCTCGCGACTCGCCCGCGACAGCGCCGCCCGCAGGTTCTGGCGGGCCTGTTCGACGTTGGGGCAGCCGTCGAAATAAAGCAGATGCACGGTCGTTTCCATTTTTTCAACCTCCTCCGGCTTCCAGGGCCTTCAAGATCGGGCACGGATCGGTGGCTCTGCGGCGCCTGCAGGCGTTCACAAGTCCGCTGAGCGCGTTCTTCATCGCCCCGAGTGTCGCGAGCTTCTCGTTGACCGCGCGCAGTTGGGCCTCGGCCCTGCTTCGCACTTGGTCGCAGCGCGTCTTGGGGCCGACTCGCAGCCGCAGGAGGATCGCGATCTGGGCGAGGCTAAATCCCAAGGTTTGGGCGTTCTTGATGAACCGCAACCGCTTGACCGCCTCGCCGCTGTATAGCCGGTAGCCCGATTCCCGATAATCATCGGGGCGCAGCAGACCGCGGCGCTCGTAGTAGCGCACGGTCTGGATATTCACGCCGGCTTGCCTCGCGACCTTGCCGATCGTCAGTTCGCCCTGCATATCCTTGCCCTCCTATCCGAAGTATAGACCCTATACCTAAGTATAGAGTCAAGGGCTCTTTGCAACAAGCGGCGGTGTATACCGCCGCTCCTGTGGACAGCGCCGCCGAGCTTGGATTGGCCGTTCGCCATCCACTCCGCCCACAGGAGCTTTGACAACGCCCCTGCGGGGGCGGCGCGTTCCGCCGACGATCCTCCCTGCATGACGCCGCAGGGACCGCGTTGCCCACCGTAGCCACCGCCGACGGCGGCGGTTCTCTTCCTGCTTCGTCCGGCTGATTCCGACTTCCCTTTCGTGCTTTCTCGTTTTTGATGATATTCGCACCTCGCTTCGGGCCGGCCAGGAGGGAGCCCGCCGAGCTGCGGCATAAACGAGTCACCCCTCCGACGATCCGAAAGTTCGGCCCAACCCCCGCCGTGCCCCAAACTTTCGGACAGCTCGACGCGTCGAGGCCGCCAGCCCGGCTGCGCCGGGGGTGGTCGCCAGGTGGGGCCCCACTATTTATTCCTCGCTTCGGCGGCCGCTCTCGGCGGCCCTCACCCTCCGGGAGTGCGGAGGTGCGAACATGCACAAAAACTGCGAGAGCAAGAAACGGTTCGGAACCAACGGCTGGCGCTTAACCATCAGCATCAAGGGCACGACGCGCAAGGAGGCCGAGAGGGCTTTGGACAAGGTCTACATCCGCGTCAAGTCGGGAGCGTTGTCGGGCGCGGACAGCACGGACACGTTGGCGTATATCTTCAAGCTTCAGGAGGCCGCCCGATGAAAATCCGAGTCATGGTCGTGCGCGAGGGGCGGCCGTCGAAGGCGGAACTGACCAACCCGCGAGCGGTGTTCGAGTTCATGAAGCGCCGCGTTCGAGGACTGGACCGGGAGCATTTCTGGCGCATGGACTTGGACGCCCGAGGACGCTGCCTCGGCATAGAGACAGCCAGTATCGGGACGCTGTCCGCAAGCCTCGTACATCCAAGAGAGGTCTTCAAAGCGGCGCTGATCCAAGGCGCGGCGGGCATCATCGTGGCCCACAATCATCCTTCCGGGGAAACGACGCCGAGCCCGGAGGACAAGGAGGCGACCAACCGATTGAGACGGGCCGGCGAGCTCCTCGGCATTCCGCTGCTTGACCACATGGTCTTGGCGGAAACATCCTTCTTCAGCTTCAAAGAAGCCGGGCTGCTTTGATGAAGAGCCGATACCCGACGGGCTTTACGTAAGCGGTGGATACCGCCGCTCCTGTGGACAGCGCCGCTGCGCTTGGACGGGCTGTTTGCCGTCCACTCTGCCCACAGGAGCTTGGACAACGCCCCTGCGGGGGCGGGGCGTTCCGCCGACGATCCTCCCTGCATGAGGCCGCAGGGACCGCGTTGCCCACCGTATCCACCGCCGACGGCGGCGGTTTCGCTCTGCTGTTTCCGAACGGCGCCATTCCTCCTTCCCGACTTCCCTTTCCCGCTTTCTCGGCTTTTTCCTTTGCCACCTCGCCTCAGGACCCCAGGAGCGAAGACCGTCTCGCTGCGGCTGAAACGGTCACCCCCTCCGGCGATCCGAAAATTCGGCCCAACCCCCGCCGTAGCCCCAAATTTTCGGACTGCTCGCTGCCGCGGGCCGCCAGGCCGACTGCGTCGCCGGCGGTCGCCCGGTGGGGACCCACCATTTGAATCCTCGCTCAACGGCTCTTCCTCGGGGTCCTTCGCCCTCCGGGAGTGCGGAGGTGGCAAATGAAAAAGACCTGCGAGAGCGAGAAACGGTTCGGGAAGGAGGAATGGCTGACGGCGCAACGCAAGCCCGGAATCCTCGAACCGATCAAGCACGACGGGGCCGGGAGAGCCGCGAAGCAGATGCCGAGCGGCTACGTCTGGCGCTGAGGTCGGAGATGACCACCAAGGAGAAAACAATGACCAAGAAAAGCGAAGCGAAGAAGGAAAGCCAGGCTCGGGAGGAGGAGTTCAAGGGCAAGCCGGTCCTGGGACTCTACCGGGGCGCGGACGACAAGTACCCGCTCAAGTTCGGGCTGGCGAAGGCGGGGCTCATCCTCGCGCACGTCGAGGAGATCAAGTCCTTCCAGGCCAAGCATTCCGGCAAGGAGGCTTCCGCGACCGCCTGATTCGACCAGGGTCCTCGCGCGTACCGCGCGCGAGGGCCCGAGCCGGGTCAGGCCCGGAACCAAACACATGGAGGCCACAATGCAAACCGCGAAGAAGTTGGGATTCAAGAAAGGCGACTTCATCCACACCGGGGCGTTTCCCGGAATCGTCATCGGCGACGTTCACACCGCCGCGCCGACGTGCGAGGTCTGGGGCTTCGAGCATGAGATGGGCTCGGCCTACGCCGATGATCTCACGCTGATGACGTGGGAGGACTTCCAAACCGTGGCGGGCCGCTACGGCTTCGACGGGACCGCGTACTCGGAGGCGGCGAAGAACGCCATCGCCCAGGCCAAGAGCGGCGCGGGGGTTCCCGCGACGGCCTGATTCGACCAGGGTCCTCGCGCCTACCGGGCGCGAGGGCCCGAGCCGGGCCAGGCCCGGAATCAAAACACAAAGGAGAACACGATGAGCAACCAAGAAGCGAAGCAGCAAGCCGCCGCCGTCAAGGAGGTCGCGCTCGAAAGCGTGGCCGTCGAGAAGATCGAGATCGTCGAGAACGTTCGCAAGCATTTCGACGCCGCCGCCATGAAGGAACTGACCGAGAGCATCCGGCACAACGGCGTCCTGGTGCCCTTGCTCCTGGCCAAGAACGGCAAGCCGGGCGTTTATCGCCTTATCGCCGGGGAGCGCCGCTTGCGGGCGGCGAAGGCGCTGGACTTGAAGCTCGTCCCGGCGCAGATCGTGGAGGCCGACGCGGCCAAGCTCGAAGAGTTGCAGGTCTTGGAGAACCTCCACCGGGCCGACCTCGGACCCATCGAGGAGGCGCGGGCGTTCAAGAAGCTCCTCGACGGCGGCAAGCAGACCGTGGAGAGCCTGGCCAAGCAGGTGGACAAGTCGGTCAAGTACGTCACGCGCTCGGTGCGGCTCTTGGAGCTTCCGAGGAAGGCCGTCCAAGCCATCGAGAAGGGCACGATCACGCCCGAGTGCGTTTTCTCCTCGAAGTCGGCCACCGTTCTCCTCCAAGTCGGCCACCAATCTCCTGCAAGCCGGCCACCGTTCTCCTGCAAGTCGGCCACCCCTGCCTGACGGGGTAGGCCGCTTGCCGCGCGAGGACGGCGCCGAAGGGCCGTCGCCGCGACGCCGGGCAACACGCGACCATAGTCCCCACGCCGTTGTGGAGGTTCTATGGCCTATCCGAGGTTGCCCATGCGCAAGATCAAAGAAGTCCTTCGTCTCAAGCACGCCGGCCTAAGCGAGCGCGAAATAGCCCGCGGCTGCCGGCTTGCCCGCAGCACGGTCGCCGATTACCTCGGCCGCGCGGCCGAGGCCGGCCTGTCCTGGCCGCTGCCCGACGCGCTCGATGAGGCCGCGATCGAAGCGCGTTTGTTTCCACCCGCGGCCTCGCCCATTCATAAAACGCGCCCGCTTCCCGACTTCGCCTACGTCGACGCCGAGCTGCGCGACTGGCGCAAGGTCAACCTGACGATCGAGCTGCTTTGGCACGAGTATCGCGAGCGTCATCCCGAAGGCTTTGGCTACGCGCAGTTCTGCAAGCTCTACGCGCGCTGGCGCGGCAAGCAGGACTACTGCATGCGCCAAATTCACCGGGGCGGCGAAAAGCTCTTCGTCGATTACTGCGACGGGCTCTCGATCGTCGACGCGGCGACCGGCGAGCTCAAGAAGACCCAGCTCTTCATCGCCGTCTGGGGCGCCTCGAACTACACCTACGTCGAGGCCGCTCTATCCCAGGACCTGCCGTCGTGGATCGGGGCGCATGTCCGCGCGTTCGAATACTTCGGCTGCCTCGCCAAGGCCGTCGTGCCCGACTGCTTAAAGAGCGGCGTGACCAAGGCGTGCTTCTATGAGCCCGAAATCAACCCGACCTACGCCGACCTCGCCGCGCACTACGGCGCCGCCGTGCTGCCCGCGCGGCCGAAGCACCCTCGCGACAAGGCCAAGGTCGAGGCGGGCGCGCTGATCGCCCAGCGCTGGATCCTCGCCGTCTTGCGCAAGCGCGTCTTCTTTACGCTGGCCGAGCTCAACGCGGCGATCCGCGAGCTGCTCGAACGCCTCAACGCGCGCCCGCTGCGTAAGCTCAAACAGTCGCGTCGTCAGCTTTTCGAGGCCCTTGATCGCCCCGCGGCACTGCCGCTGCCGGCGCGCCCCTACGAATACGCCGAATGGCGCAAGGCGCGCGTCAGCGTCGACTATCACGTGCAACTTGAACGGCACGCCTATAGCGTGCCCTTCCAGCTCATCGGCCAAACGCTTGATGTGCGCCTGACGGCCGCCACCGTCGAGGTCTTTAACAAGGGCCACCGCGTGGCCGCGCACGCCCGCAGCGACAAGCCAAACATGCACACGACTGTCGCCGCCCACATGCCGCCCGAGCACGCCAAGCACCTCGACTGGTCGCCGCCGCGCTTGATCGCCTGGGCCGCCAAGACCGGCCCTTCCACGGCCAGGCTGTTCGAGGCCATCATGTCCAGCCGCGAGCATCCCGAGCAGGGCTACCGCTCGTGCTTGGGCATCCTGCGCCTGGGGCGCAGCGTCGGCCCCGAGCGCCTGGAAGCGGCCGCGGCCAGGGCGCTGCGCTTCAAGCTCTTCTCGTTCAAGGCCATGCGCTCGATTCTGGCCGCCGGGCTCGAGCGCCGGGAAGACCCCGCCGCGCCGGGCCAACCAGCTCTGCCGTTCCACGACAACGTTCGTGGCGGGCAGTACTACCACTGAAGGAGGAACACGCATGTTCACGCAAACGACCATCGCAGACCTCAACGCCATGAAGCTCTTCGGCATGGCGCAGGGCTTGCCTCAACGTCTGGAAGACCCCAAGCAAGCCGACCTGTCGCACGCCGAGTTCGTTGGCCTGCTCGTCACCGATGAAAAGACCCACCGCGAAAATCAGCGGCTCAAGCGTCTGCTCAAGAACGCCAAGCTCAAACAGCAAGCCGCGCTCGAAGACGTCGACTACCAGCATCAGCGCGGCCTGCACAAGCAGGTCGTGCTGGAACTTGCCAACCCGCAGTGGATCGCTTCGGCGCGAAACGTCCTGCTCACAGGGCCCACCGGCGTCGGCAAGAGCTACATCGCCTGCGCCTTGGGCAACCTCGCCGCGCGCGCCGGGCGCACCGTGCTCTACCTGCGCGCGGCGCGCCTCTTCGAGAACCTTCAGCAAGCCCGCGGCGACGGCTCGCATCTGCGCGCGCTGGCCAGGCTCGCCAAGGCCGAGGTCCTCATCATCGACGACTTCCTGATCACGCCCTTGAGCGACGTCGAGCGCAAGGACTTGCTCGAGATCGTCGAGGATCGCTACGGCAGCGGCGCCACCGTCCTGACCAGCCAGTGCCCGGTCAAGGAATGGCACGCGGCGATCGGCGATCCGACGCTGGCCGACGCCATCTGCGACCGGCTCGTGCACAACGCCTACAAAATCGAGCTGCGCGGCGAGTCGATCAGAAAGAGGAAGTAGCCCGATGATGCCTTGTGGACATGCCGCTCATGTGGACGTTGTGGACGAGCTTCGCTCGACCACACCGCCCACAATCGCTTGGACGGCGCAACGGCGCGCCGCCCACATGCCCACAAGGCCGACGACGTATTTGCTCAAGACAAGCAGGAAAAGCTACCGTCAACAAATGCCCGGCGTCGCTGCGCTCCGACCCCGGCCGGCTTCAGGAGACCACTGGCCTACCTTGCAGGAGAATGGGTGGCCGACTTCAGGAGAATCCGCACCCGAGCATGGCCATCAAATCCTGCGCGTTCCTGAGGACCGGCGCGAGAGCTTGGTCGAGTTCGCGATCACGCCCAAGTGGGGCGGCGTCATGCGCACCATCCACGAGTTGGCCTCCGAGATCGAGCATCGCGTCGAGAAGGACCTTGCCAAGGCTTGCTTCCCGAAGGACCGGGAGTACGCGGGGCAGTTGGCTTGCGCGGCGTGTCCGTTCAACACCGGGAATCAAAACGTCCTTTTCGAGGGCGCGACGGCGGGCAAATGCACCAACGGCGGGTGCTTCACGAAGAAAACCAACCTCTTCTTGAAGGAGTTCAAGGAGAAAGCGGCCAAGCAGTTCGACGGGCTCAAGTGCGTCGGCATGGGCTCGGAAGGCTGGAACGGCTTGCGCCAGATCAAAGGCGCGGTTGTCTTGAGCGTTGAGGAAGCCAAGAGCGCCCAGGTCAAGGCGCTCGTCGAGAAGTCGCCCGAGAAGTTCGGCTTCGCCGTGGTCAAGCCGTCGATCCACGGCTCCAAGACGCCGAGCGCCGTCCTGGTCTGCCAGGACCGGGAGCTTCTGGACAAGAAAATCCGCAAACCGGCCGAGAACGGCGAGCGCCCGCTGACGCAGGAAGAGCGGGAGCGCGAGCAGTTCTTCCAGGATGCCGAGGTCCGCGCCCTCTTCGCCGAGGGAGCGAAGGCGGTCAAGAGCATCAAGAAGAGGCACTTGATCGACATCGTGGGCGCTTGCAACGGTTGCGAAGCGGCCTACGAGGCCGTCGGGGTGCCCGCGTCGGACGACGTGAAGAAGGCTCTGGCGAAGCTCTCCGAGAAGGACCTGCTCCGGCTGGCGTGGCTCTGCTCGGTCGATGCCTACAACCTCGACGAGGAACTTGCGGAGGTCGGCGTGGCCGTGGCGAGGGTCCGCAAGGAGGCCCGCAAGGCGGCGCTGGCCGAGTGGGAGCACGCCCTCAAGGCCAAGGCCGCGAAGCCCGAGGAAAAGGAGGTGGCCGCGACCAAGTAAGACGGCCCGTTGACCTGGCCCATCCGGGCGACCGGGTGGGCCAGAGTGAGCGGGTCTACGACGCGGTGGATACCGCCGCGTCTATGGACGGCGTGGACGAGCCTGCGGCATCGACGCACCCCGCCCACAGCCGCTTGAATTGCGCCCTGCGGGGGCGGCTCGTTCCGCCGAAGATCCTCCCTGCCGACGGCGGCAGGGACCCCGCAATTCACCGTACCCACCGCCGACGGCGGCGGTTCTTTCTCTGCTTCTTCCGCACGGCGCCATCCTTGCCGACTTCCCTTTTCCGCTTTCTCGGCTTTTCATGTTCCACCCCACCTCAGGTCCCACGAGTTAAGTCCGTCTCGCTGCGGCTGAAACGGTTACCCCCTCCGACGCTCCGAAAATTTGGCCCAACCCCCGCCGTAGCCCCTAATTTTCGGACAGCTCTTTTGCCGAGAGGCCGCCAGCTCGGCCGCGCCGAGGGCGGTCGCCAGGTGAGGCCCCACCATTTGCATTCTCGCTCCGCGGATCTTCCTCGGGGCCGGCGCCCTCCGGGTGCGCGGAGGTGGACCATGGAAAAGACCTGCGAGAGCAAGAACCGGTTCGGGAAGGAGGGCCACGGCACGGCGGCCAGGAACGAGGCTCTGGAGAGCTTCATCCGGGACGCGGGCGGCAAGGCGTATCGTTACGCGCGCGAGCTGTCGGGCAACGGCGACGAGGCCGGGGAGCTGGTGCAGGAGGCGTGCTATCGGGCCGCTCGGGCTTGGGAGAGCATCGACCCGTCGAAGCCGTTGGCCGCGTGGTTCTTCACGACGATGCGCAACGCCTTCCTCGACTCGCGGCGGCGCTTCGACCGGCGCGGCGTGGTGTCGTTGGACCTGCCTCTGGGCGACGAGGACGGCGGCTCATTCGAGGCGGTCGTGCCCGACGGCGTGGAAGGCACAATCCGTAC
>DAIDHI010000012.1 GCA_027452025.1 Elusimicrobiota bacterium
GGCCGGCATGCCGTTGTAGGTCGTCACCACCATCACCGCCGGCAGGCGGAAAGTGGGCAGGATGTCCATGGGCAGCCGCACCATGCAGAACACTCCCAGGACCATGATCATCAGCGCGACGACGATGATCGTATACGGGGCTTTGAACGCGAACTTAACCATGGCGGAGACTGGTCACGTCTTCGGTTTTACTGGGCGGCCTCCGTGGCGGTGGCCTCGGACTGGGGCGCCGGCTGCGCGTCCACCTTCATGCCGTCGGAGAGGCCCGAGCCTCCCTGGAGCACCACGGATTGGCCTTCGCCGACGCCGCTGACGATCTCCACCCGGTTGATCGTGTTGAGACCGATCTTGACTGGGACGCGGCGCGCGACGGAGTTCTGGATGACGTAGACGAACGGAGCGTCCTGGTCGCCGCGTAGAGCCTCCCGCGGCAGGATCAAGGCGCGGTCCTTGTGCTCGAGGATCAGGTCCACGTTGGCGAACATGTCGGCGTGGAGCAGGCCTTGCGGATTCGGGATGTCGATGAGGACGCGCTGCGTCTTGGTGGTGTCGTCGAGCAACGGGTCGATGCGCGTGATGCGGCCGCGGAATATTTTGTTTGCAAACGCATCGACATGGATGCGCACCGGCGAGCCGAGGCTCACGAGCGCGACGTCCACCTGCGGAACGTCCACGGCCACGCGCAGCTCGCTCTCGTCGACGACGATGAACACGGGGTTCACGGACTCGTTCTGCGTCGCCTTGGTGATGAGGTCTCCCGGATAATTGAACCGCCTGGCGACCCGGCCGTCGAAGGGCGCGGTCATGTGCGTGTAGGCGAGGTTGGCCGCGGCGTTGTCGAGGGCGGCTTTGGCCTCCTGGTATTTGGCGTCCAGATCGTCGAACTCCTGCTGAGAGATGACCTGCCCCTTGAGCAGCTGGACGTAGCGTTTCCGAGTTTCGTCTTGCAGCTCATAGTCCGCCTTGGCCCGGTTGTAAGCCTGCACTATGTCCGGAGCTTCGATGTCGGCCATGAGCTCGCCTTTCTTGACGGTATCTCCCTCGTCGACGTAGAGGGTCTTGAGATAGCCGTCGACGTGCGCGTAAAGGCTCGCCTCGCGGATGCCCTCGATGTTGGCGGGCAGCTTCAGGATGTGATCCATCGGAGCGTAGGCGGGATGGACCACGCTGACCTGCGGCATCATCGAGGTCTTATGATGAGCGATCCTCCAGTTCAGCCCGAGGCGCAGCGCCACAATGGCGCAGAGCGCCCCGATCGTGTAGAGCGCCTGCTTCGATTTCAAGATCTCAACGCACTTTTGCTTCCAGTCGCGCGATTCGCGTGGCTCATTCATGCTAGGTACCTTTCCATTAAGAGCGTTTTCGGTGAACACTTCGGTCTCCACTATCCCATTTTTTGGCGTCATTTCGCCCCTTCCGTCAGAGGCGCATTGACCGCTCTCTGGAGCGCCGCCAGCGCGGTGGCATGGCGAAACTTGGCCTGAACTTCCACCGCCTGCGCGTCGGTCAGCGACGATTCGGCGATCAGCAGCTCGAGGATCGTGCCGACGTTGGCGTCGTAGCGCATGCGCGCGTAGCGGAAGTTGTCGTTGGCGTATTTTAAGGCGGCATGGGCCACGGCCTCGTTTTGTTCGGCGCGCAGCAGGTTCATATAGGAAGCGGCGACCTCGGCGACGACGGCCTCGGATTCCTTCTTGAAAAGCGCGAGTTGTTGATCGAGCCTCGACTCCAACTCCTTGAGCCGGAAGGTCGTCTCCAGCCCTCCGAAGATGTTCCAATTCGCCGTCACGCCGAGGCTCCAGCCGTTTCGGTAAAGGTCGGGGTAATCCGGCAGAAAGCGCCCGTAGAAGCCCTGGGCATCGAAATGAGGCAGATACTCGGGAATCTGGCCGCGCAGGCGATGGCGCGCCGCGGAAACGTCGAAGCGGCTCTGCCGCATCTCCGGCCGCGCTTCCAAGGCCACGTCGGTCAGCCGGTCCATATTGAGCTGCTGGGACTGCACCGGCCACGTCGCGCCGATGGCGGGCTTGACGGCGTAAGGGACTTGCCGCTGCATGCCCATAATATTAAGCAGCGCGATCTTGGCGAGATCGCGCGTATTGCGGGCGTTGATGAGCGCCAACTCCGCCTTCGCGAGCTCGACTTCGGCTTGGCTGAGGTCGAAGGGAGGGCGCACGCCCGTCTCGACGAGGATCCGGGTATCGTGGTAAGTCGTCTGATACTGGGCCAGGCTCGCCTTGGCCACGCCCACGAGAGCCTCGGCGGCGGCGACGTCATAGAAGGCCCGCTGAGCGTTGAGGATGACGAGATTGCGCAGGGCGATCATCTGCTGCTGCGCCGAGCCGCGCTCGGACCGCGCCGCCTGAATCTGCTCCAAGCCCTTGCCGAAGTCGAAGATCGTCTGGCTGAAGCTGATCAGCCCTTCGGTGTAAGGGTTCGGCGCGCCCAGCAGATTGAAGGCCTTGGTGCCGGCCGCGGGATTAGGCAACGTGGCCCGTCCCGAGAAGCCGTAGGCGTCGACGGTCGGCAGATAAGCGCTGACGGACTCGCCGACGACGCGCCGGGCGGCCTGATAATTGGCCATGGCGCTCTGAAGATCGGGATTGTCGCGCAGCGCGATGCCCACGACATCGTCGACCGACCAGACGAATCGAGGCGCGGGCTCCGACGAAGCCTCGAGCAGGAAGGCCGTCGCGGAAGAAAGGCCGACCGGGACGAGCCCCACCACCGGGGAGGTCGAGGACTTTTCGGAAAGGACGATGCGCGGCGCCTTTGGACGCACGGCGCGCGCGGGGCGGCTTTTCACCGGAGCGCTGGGCGCGGGTGCGGACGTGCTTTGGGCCGCGCAAGGCGCTGCGGCCGCAAAGAAGGCTGCGGCGATCATGGCTAGGGTAGGGCGTTTCGGGTAGTTAAACATTCAATCGTTCCAACGAGCGTTCTATGAATCTCCGGGCTCAGCGACCCGGGAAGGCGGACCGGCGAGGAGGCGGGCGCGGCTAGGCCGGCGGATGCTCGGGGGGGGGGAGGAAGGCGGCGGCTTCGTCGGGAGCGCGCGCGGCGGCCACGAGCAGGTCGACGCCCCTAGACGAGCGCGGTGTCACCGCGACCGGCTCCTGCGTGCGCTGCCGCAGGTCGAGGAACCGACGGGGGGCGCGATGATGGATCACGGGCTGGACTCTCGCGACAGGCTGGCGCGAAGAACTGGAGCCGACGGTGGAGACGGCGACGAACTGCCGGGCCGCCGCCCACTGGCCCAACGGCGCGCTGACCAAGACAACGAGGAGCGCCCGCGCTAAGAAAGAGCACGCCTTGGATCCCATTGACGGAATTGTAACGAAAAACAAACGCCGCGTCAATGGGGCAAGTCGGCCGATAGAGCTATGCTCTGCCAATGCCACGTCTTCATGGACGCCGCGCGGCCTTTTGGAAATGGGCCTTTGCGCTGGCTCTGCTGGGCGGCGTATTCTACGCGGCCGGACGTTTCATCCAGCGCGGGGACCTCCTAAGATTGATGCGCCGAGCCCGGCCGCAGTGGCTCGCCGCCGCCGTCGCGCTGCAAGCCGCGACGTATCTGGCGCAAGGCGAGGTCTGGCGCGCGGTGGCGCGCGCCGGCGGCCGCCGCTTGCGCGTGACGCGCGCCTATGACCTCAGCTTGGCCAAGCTGTTCGTCGATCAGGCCGTGCCCAGCGCCGGATTCAGCGGCACGGCCTTCGCGGCGAGGGCCTTGCGCCGCGGAGGCCTGGCCCGCCCGGCCGCCGCGGCTTGCGTGGCGATCAACCAGAGCACTTACTTCGCGGCGTACGCGATCGCGCTGGCGGCCGGGGCGCTGGCCGCGGCGCGGCGCACCCGCCTGCTCGCGCTCGCCGCCGCCGTGTTTCTCGCCATCGCAGCCGGCGTCGCGCTCCTATTTCGGCGCTCCTCTCGCCGGCCGCCCCGGGGGTTGCTGGCCAAGACCCGCGTCGTTCGCCGCGTGTTCGAGGCGCTCGCGGGAGCCGACCCGCGGCTGCTGCGTTCCTTGCCGCTGTTTCTGAAATGCGCGGGCCTTCAGCTCATCGTCATCGCGCTGGATGCCGCCTCGATGTGGATCCTCCTGCGCGCCCTCGGAACGCGCGCCCGGCCCGAAGCGGTCTTCGCGAGCTTCATGCTCGCCAACGCGGCGCGCAGCGTGAGTTTCGTTCCGGGAGGCCTGGGGCCCTTCGAGGCGAGCTCGGTCTGGGCGCTCGAGCGGCTCGCCAAGACCGGCCTCGCCGCGGCGCTCTCGGCGACCCTGCTGTTTCGCCTTCTCAGCTTCTGGCTGCCGATGCTTCCGGGGTTTTTCTCTTCCCGCCGGGCTTACCGCGCCTGAAGCGTCAGCGCGAAAGGCTTCACGTCTTGGGGCGACAGCCGCAGCCCCTTCTCGGAGGCCAGCAGCGCCCCCAGCCTCTCCGCGGTCAGCCGGCGAGTCGCGACCCGGAAATCGGCGCGCCCGTCCGCGTAACGCTCCAGGACGACGTCTTGGATGTCCGGCTCCAGACGCAAGGCGTCGGCGACCGCCCGCACCCGCTCGAAACCCGACAGGCCCGAGATTCGCACCAGAATCTGATCCCGGGTCTTGAGCTCGGCCGACAGCGCAGAGGCCAAGCCTTTTCCGGCCAGCTCTCCCGCGGCAGCCAGAGCCTTCGCCTCGGCCAGCTCGGCCGAGACGTCGGCCGCCGAGGCGTCGCGGCCGGCGCGCCCGAGAACGCGGCCCGAATCCTGGTCGATCGCCTCCACTTCGACGCGCGCGCGCGCGGAACGCAGCTCCGGGACGTAGTCGTTGGCCACGTCGTGCACCTCGGCTCGCCCCTCGACGAGCAGGTCGGCCGCCGCCGTGTCCTCGACGACGACGAAGCCCTGCCCCGCGAAAGCAGCGCGCAGGGCCGGCGCGGCGAGGGATCCGGGGCTCAGAAGGACGGCCACGCGTGGGGCGCCGGGCGGCCCAGCGGGACGGAGGCCCGAGCCGCGCAGCTCGTCGTCGAGCTTGCCCAAGGAGACGACGGCGCGGATGCGCGTCTTAAGGAAGCCGTCCTGCCGTCGCCGTCCCAGGACTTGGTAGCTGTCGATGTAGCCCTCGACGCGCGACAGCACCCGCTGCTCGATGACGGCGTCCTGCTCGACCCGGGTCCGCGCCGCGACGTAGACGCCGGCCACCTGCTCCACCGCCTTCTTCTCGGCATCGGCCAGCGAGCGGCGGCGAGTCCCCAGGGGATCGGACGGCTCGATGGGAGCCCACCCTTCGGCTTCAACGACCGCCGCGGCCCGGCCGCGCGCCTCCAGCGTCGCGCGTCCGCAGCCGGCGGCCAGCGCCGCGGCCGCCGCCAGGCAGGCCGCGCGGCTAAACGTCATTGCGCCTTGGCGGCGACGAGCTCCTGGACGCGGTCCTTCGGCAGGCGCAGCGTCACCACGCAGCCGCCGTCGGAAGTGTATTCGGTCTTCACGATCTCCGCGCCCTTGATGACGGCCTTGACCCGAGTTTCGAGGCTGGAGTCCGTCTCGATGGCGCGCTCGACGGTGATGCCGCCGGTCAGCTCAACGCCCTTGACCATCGACAGCATCTCGTATTGGGCTTTGACGATTGCGGCGTCGCGCGATAACGCCTTGCGCTGCGTATCCGTCGTGGCCGACGGATCGGCGGCGCCGATGCCGATGGCCTCCAGATAGCCGCCCTCGTCGGGCGCCTGATTGATGACGGACTCGACTTGGCCGTTCTTGACGCGGCTCTGCGGCCCATGGCAGGCGGCGAAAAACACGGCCGCTCCCAGCGCTGCGGCGACTATCGCAATGGATCGATCTCTCACGGTTGTTGTTCTCCTCGGGTGCGGCTCTGCTTCCTATTTAGCTCCAGTCGAGCGAGAAATCAAGGGTCAGGGCGTCGGGACCCAGACATAGTCGCCCTGCATATCGATGAAGCCTTTGGCGCCGTTGACGTCGACCGGCGCCAAGCCGATCTCGTTGAACCGCGGGCGCAGGGCCGGAGTCTTCGCGTTGAGATAGCCGTTGGGCGGCGGGGCGCCCGCCGGGGGCCGTCCCAGATCCGGCTGGAGGGCCGCGCCGCCGTACTGGTTGATATAAAAGTAGTCGGAGCCCTGCCGCACCAGGGCCATGCCGCCGGAAAACGCGAAGGCCTGGTCGAAGGAGGCGGGGATGACTTGGTTTCCCGTCCGGTCTATGTAGCCCCACTGGCCGCCGGAGAGCACGGCGGCCAGCCCGTTTTCGAAGCTCAGGGCGAAATCGAAGGTGGGAGGGATCGCCATGTTGCCGGTCTTGTCGATGAAGCCGAACTGGCCGCCCGACTCCACGGCCGCCAGTCCTTGGGAAAAGCCCAAGGTCTGCGAATAGGCGGGCGGGACGACGACGTTGCCCGCGGCGTCGATGAATCCCCAGCGCCCGCCCGACTCGACGGCCGCAAGCCCCTCCGAAAACCCGTGCGTGGCCTCGAACTGCGCGGGAATGCGCAGCTGCCCCGTCTTGTCGATGAAGCCCCAGCCCTGGCCGAGCTGCACGGCCGCCAAGCCCCCCGAAAAGGATTGGACGGCGTCGAATTGCGGGGAGATGACGAGATCGCCCGACTCGTCGATGAAGCCCCACTGATCGTCTTGCCTGACGGCCGCCAGGCCCTCCGTGAAGCCGAAAGCCGCCTCGAAGATCGGGTCGGCGATGAACTGCCCGGAGCGGTCGACGAAGCCCCAGTGGCTGCCGACCTGGACGTTGGCGAAATTGTCGAAGAAGCCCCAAGTCCCGTCGAACTGGGGGTCGATGACGACATTGCGAGACTTGTCGATGAAGCCCCATTTTTCGCCGATCTTCACCGCGGCCAGGCCGTCGCTGAAGTCGCCCGCCTCATCGAATTCGGGAGAAATCGCCACGGCCCCGCTGCGGTCGATGTAGCCGTAAAGGCCGTCGAGGCGAACGGCCGCCAGGCCCTCCGAGAAGCTGCGAGAGAAATCGAAGCGCTGGATCTTGACGGCCGTCCCGTCGGGGCGGCGGGCCTCGCGGGCCCCATGGGCCCGCTTGACGATCGTCAGGGCTCGGCCGCGCCGCAGCCCGCCGCGGTCGATGTAGAACGACTCGGCGCCCCGGCGAACATGCGCCAAGCCCTTATGGAAGCCTCCGGCATGGTCGAAGCGGGCCGCGATGACCATGCCGCAGCGCCTGTCGATGAAGCCCCAGAGTCCGCGGACCTCGACGGGCGCGCGGTCCTGCGCGAAATTCCCGGCGGCTTGGAAGCGCCGCGCGAAGGCCCATCGTCCGCGGCGGTCGATGTAGCCCCACAGCGCCCCCAGGCGCACGGGAGCCAGCCCCTCGGAAAAACGCCCGGCCTGATCGAAGCGCGGCGCGATCGCCATCCTCCCGCGGGTATCGATGAAGCCCACTCGGCCGCCCAGCCTCACGGCCGCCAGCCCCTCCGAGAACGGCCCCGCCTCCTCGAAGCGCGCCTTGATGGCCAGGTTCCGGTTCGTGTCGACGTAGCCGTGCTTGCCGCCGACGCGCACGGGCGCCAAGCCCTCGGAAAATCCCCATTGCGAGTTATGCGGAAGGCGGGGATTGAGGACGAACCGGCCCTGGGCGTCGTAGTAGCCCCAGCGGTACTCCGAGACGATGGCGACGACGGGGCTGCGGCTTTGGCCGGACTGCGCGACTGGCTGGGCATGGAGGCGCGCAGAGGCGACGGCGCAGGCGACGACCGCGGCGGCCCAAGGGCCCATGGACGGCATCATAGTCCTCCTGCGCGCCGCGGGTCAAGAGCGTCAGGCCGCGCGCCGAAAAATGTTAAACTGGCCGTCATGCCAGAAAATCAGGCTTCCCAGCCCCAGCTTCAAGTCGAGCTCGACGACGCCACGGCGCGCGGCGCCTACACCAACCTCGCCCTCATCACCCACAGCGAGACGGAATTCATCCTCGATTTCCTCTTCGTCCAGCCGCAGCAGGCCAAGGCGCGCGTGATCTCCCGGATCATCTCCTCGCCCGTCCACGCTAAGAGGCTCTTGTGGGCCCTCAAGGAGAACCTCGAGAAGTACGAGGCGCGCTTCGGTCCGATCGCGGCGGGGCAGGCCCCGCAGGCGCCCAAGCCCGCGGGCTTCTATCAATAGGACGATGGCCGGTCCGCAGGCCGCGCAAATCGCCCTCGTCTGCGTCGGCACGGAACTCTTGCGCGGGCAGGTCAACACCCACCAAAGCTGGCTTTCGCGAAAGCTCCAGAACGCGGGCCTCTTCGCCGGGCGAGAGTGCACCCTGCCCGACGACCGCCGCCTCATCGCCTCCCAACTGCGCGCGTGGATGAAGGACTGCGACGCGCTCGTCGTCTGCGGCGGCCTCGGCCCGACCTTCGACGACATCACGCGAGAGGCGGCCGCCGACGCGCTCGGCCGCCGCATGCGCTACCGTCAAGACCTCTTCGACGGCATCCGCCGCAAGCTCGGACGGCTGAGGATGCCGGTGCCCGAGGAAAACAAACGCCAGGCCTGGGTCATCGACGGGGCCGAGGTGCTCGAAAACCACGCGGGCTCGGCGCCCGGCCAGATCCTGCGCTGGCGCCGCCGCGGACGCCCGAGGCTGATGGCGCTGCTGCCCGGTCCCTACGCGGAGATGGCGCCGATGTTCGAGCGCGACGTCCTTCCGCGACTGGTCGCCTCGCTTGGGCGCGGTCGGCGCGCCGCCCACTGGGTCGTGCACCTTTCCGGCATCGCCGAGTCGGCGGCCGACGAGAGGCTCGCGAAGGTGACGGCCATGGCCGGTCCGGACCTTGACTTCACGATCCTGAGCTCGGCCGGCCAGGTCGACTACCACGTCACCGCCGCGGGCCGCGACCCCCGCCGCGTCGCCGCGCGATTGAGCCTGGCGCGCTCGCGGGCCCTGCAGGCCGTCGGCGACTTCGCCTTCGGCGAAGGCGAAGAGACGCTGGAGTCGGCCTGCGGGCGCGCGCTGCGCGCCGCGGGGCTGACGCTGGCCGTCGCCGAGTCGTGCACCGGCGGCCTCGTCGGCCAAAAGCTGACGGCCGTGCCCGGAAGCTCCGACTACTTCCAAGGCGGCGTGATCGCCTACTCCAACGCGCTCAAGCGCCGCCTGCTCGGCGTGCGGGCGGCGACGCTTGTTCGTCACGGAGCCGTCTCCGCCGAGACGGCCCAGGAAATGGCCCGCGGCGCCCGAAAGGCCGGCCGCGCCTCCGTCGGCCTGGCGGTGACCGGCGTCGCCGGTCCCGGCGGGGGCAGCGCGCAAAAGCCGGTCGGGCTCGTCTATGTCGCGGTCTCCGTCGGCGCCAAGACCGTCAGCCGCGAGCTGCGGCTGGGGGGCAGCCGCGAGCTCGTCCGCGCCCGAGCCGCCGCGCGGGCGCTTCACCTGCTGCTCTTGGCCCTCCGGGGCGTCAAAGGGCGGGCAAACCGCCGTCATTTGTTGTAAACTTCAACCCTCATGGGCCGTCCATCGACGCGCAACCAGGACGCCGCTTCCGGGCGGCTCCAGGCTCTTTTCGACGTCAGCCCGCAGCCCGCCTTCGTTTTCGATCTCCGGACGCTCAAATTTCTCGAAGTCAACAAGGCGGCCCTGCGCGAATACGGCTATTCCCGGAACGCGCTGCTGCGCATGAAGATGTCCGATCTGCGGGCGCCGGCCGACCGGCCCGCGCTTTCGAAGGCCCTGGCCAAGCTGGGCAAAGCCGTCGTGCGCTGGCCGGCGCGCCATCGTCTCAAGAGCGGCCGCTTCATCGACGTCCAGATCGACGCCCGCCTCGTCGATTGGGAAGGCCGTCCGGCCGTGATGTCCGTCGTCGTCGACATCTCGCGCCAGAAAACCATGGAAGCCGAACTCAAGGGCGCGCGCGAAAGCCTCGGCGAGATCATCGGCAACGTGCCGATCGTCTTGTTCTCCGTCGACCAGCGCGGGATTCTGCGCTTGGCCGAAGGCAAGGCCCTTCTCGTCCTGGGCCGCCGTCCCGGCCAGGGCGTAGGAGAGCCCGTCGAAGCCGCCTTCGCCGACGCGCCCCAGCTGGCCCAAGCCGTCAAGCGTGCCCTCAAGGCCGGCGCGACGACGACGACGGTGCTGCTCAAAGGCCGTTTTTTCGAAACGCATCTGGCCCCGCGCGTCGACGCCCAAGGCCGCCGCGACGGCCTCATGGGCGTAGCCACGGACGTCACCGAGCGCAAGCGCGCCGAGATGTTGCTGCACCAGCAATCGGCGGCGATCAAGGCGTCGATGGACGGCATGGCGATCTTGGATTCGGGCGGCCGCTTCGTGTTCTTGAACGAAGCCATGGCGGCCATGTGCGGCTACGGCAGCCCGCGCGAGCTCATCGGCAAGTCCTGGCAGACCCTCTACGACGTCGCGGAGCGCTGCCGCTTCGAGGACGACGTGCTGCCGATCGTGCGCAAGACCGGGCACTGGCGAGGCGAGGCCCTGGGCCGCAAACGCGATGGGAGCGTCTTTCCCCAAGAAGTCTCCCTGACCTCCACCGAGGAGGGGGAGCTCGTCTACGTCGTGCGCGACATCACGGCCCGCAAGGACGCCGAGGCCGAGCACGCGCGCCTTTTCGCCCTCGAGCGGCGCGCGCGCGCCGACGCCGAGGCCGCCAGCCGCGCCAAGGACGAGTTCCTGGCGGTCGTCTCCCATGAGCTGCGAACGCCGATGACGGCGATCCTGGGCTGGACGTGGCTCTTGCGCTCCGGCGACGTCGGAAGCGCCGACCACGACAAGGCTCTCGACGTCATCGAGCGCAACATGAAGCTCCAGGCCCAGATCATCGAGGATCTTCTGGACGTCTCGAGCATCGTGACCGGCAAGCTGCACCTCGAGAAGCGCCCCATCGACGTGGCCAAGGTCGCCGAATCGGCGGTGGAGACCGTGCGCTCCTCGGCGCAAGCCCGCAAAGTGGAACTCGTCCTGGAGCTCTGCGCCGGCCTGACCATCTCGGGCGACCAGCAGCGCCTGCAGCAGGTCTTTTGGAACCTGCTTTCCAACGCCATCAAGTTCAACCGGGAGGGCGGCCGGGTGACGGTACGCGCGCGCCGCGAAGGCCGCCTCGCCATCGTCACGGTCGAGGACACGGGCTCCGGCATCGGACCCGAGTTCCTGCCCGATGTCTTCGACCCCTTCCGGCAAGGGGAAGGGTCGCTGACGCGCAAGCACCGCGGGCTCGGAATCGGCCTGGCCATCGTGCGTCACCTCGTCGAGCTGCACGGCGGCAGCGTGGCGGTCTCCAGCGAAGGCCACGGCAAGGGCGCCGCCTTCCGCCTCGCCATCCCGCTCGCCCTCGCGGACAACGCGCCGTCCGACGGCGGGGAGGACTCGGGCCCGCGAACCTCCGCCGGCCGCGGCGAAGAGCCCTCCAAGCTGCCCCATTCTCTCGATGAGCTCGACGTCATCCTCATCGACGACGAGTCCGACACGGTGGAAATGCTCGCCGAGCTGCTCAAGTATTGCGGCGCCCGAGTGCGCACCGCGCTGTCGGCGGCCGAGGGCATGCGGCACGTCATCGAGAAGGCGCCCGACCTGCTGATTTCCGACATCGCCATGCCGCAGGAGGACGGCTACAGCCTCATCCGTCGCATCCGCGCCCTCGGCCCCGGCCGGGGCGGCGACGTCCGCGCGCTGGCGCTGACCGCCCGCGCCAAGGACGAGGACCGGGAGCAGGCACTGGAAGCCGGCTTCCATATGTACTTGGCCAAGCCGGTCGATCCCGCCGCCCTGGTCTCCACGATCCGCAAGCTCCTGGCCAAGTAGCGCCCGGCGGCGGTTTCCATTGCCTTCCTCGCCGAAAATTCATATAATCGTTGGATCATGATAACGAAAGAAAATCGCAGCGAAATCGTCAAAAAGCACGGAACCCATCCGGGCGACACGGGGAGCGCTCAGGTTCAGATCGCCCTGATCACCGAGCGCATCAAGCAGCTTTCCGGCCACCTGAAGTCCCACAAGAAGGATTATTCGACGCAGCTCGGCCTCCTCAAGCTCGTCGGCCAGCGCCGCCGCCTCCTCGCCTACCTCAAGAAGAGCGACTTCAGCGCCTACAACACGGTCATCAAGCAGCTCGAGCTGAGGAAGTAGCGATGGACCCGATCCAGAAGATTTCCCTACAGGAGACTGTAGGCGGCAAGACCGTTGTCCTTCAGACCGGCACGATCGCCAAACAGGCGGGCGGCGCGGTCACGGCGCACCTCGGCGAGACCGTGACCTTGTCGGCCGCCACGGCCAACCAGCAGCCCAAGGAAGTCAGCTTCGTCCCGCTGACGTCCGACTACCGCGAGCGCACCTACGCCGCCGGACGCATCCCCGGCGGATTCTTCAAGCGCGAGGCGCGGCCTCGCGACAAGGAGATCCTGACCTCGCGGCTCATCGACCGCCCCATCCGGCCGCTGTTCCCGGAGGGCTGGAACTACGAGACGATGGTGCAGACCATCGTCTTGTCCTCCGATCTCGAGAACGACTCCGACGTCCTCGCCATCAACGGCGCCTCCTGCGCCCTGATGCTCTCCGACATCCCCTGGAACGGTCCCGTGGCCGCGGTGCGCATCGGCCGGCTCAATGGAGCTTTCGTCCTGTTCCCGACGTTCGAGGAGCGCGAGAACTTGGAGCTGGAGCTCGTCGTCGCCGGCAAGAAAGGCGCTCTTCTAATGGTCGAAGGCTCGGCCAACGAGGTCTCCGAGGAGGTCTTCGCCGAGGCCCTGGAGCTCGCCTCCCAGGCCATCGATAAGCTCTGCGACCTCCAGCTCAAGGTCGTCGCGCAGTCCGAGGCCGCCGGCCGCAAGATCGCCAAGCGCGTCATCCAGAAGATCGAGGCTCCGGCGAACGTCGACGAATACGTCACCGGCAGGATCCTCGAGCCGATCAAGAAGGCTTTGCGCGCCAAGCTCGACAAGCACGGCCTGGACAAGGCCGTCGGCGACGTCAAGGACGCCGTCAAGAAGGAGCTCGAGGAGAAGGGCAAGACGGACCCGGCCTTCGCCGACTCGGTCAAGTGGGTCGGCCACGTCCTCGAGAACGTCCTTTACCGCGAGTCGCGCGCCCTGACGCTCGAAGCCAAGCAGCGGCCCGACGGCCGCGGCTTCGAGGAGATCCGGCCGATCACCATCCAGCTGCCGATCTTCTCTCGAGTCCACGGTTCCGTCCTCTTCACGCGCGGCCAGACGCAGGCTCTCGTGACGGCGACGCTGGGCACGCCCGGCGACATGCAGATCATGGACGTGCTCGAGGGCGAGTACAAGGAGCGCTTCCTGCTCCATTATAATTTCCCGGCCTTCTCGGTCGGCGAAGTCCGCCCCGAGCGCGGCCCCGGCCGACGCGAGATCGGCCACGGCGCGCTCGCGCGCCGCAGCCTCGCGGTGCTCTTGCCCAGCGAAGAGGAGTTTCCCTACACGCTGCGCGTGGTCTCGGAGATCATGGAGTCCAACGGCTCCTCTTCGATGGCCTCGGTCTGCGGCGGCTCGCTGGCCTTGTTCGACGCCGGCGTGCCGATGAAGGCCGCTTGCGCCGGCATCGCCATGGGCTTGGTGATGGAAGGCGGCAAGTACGCCGTCCTCACCGACATCGCCGGCATCGAGGACCACAACGGCGACATGGACTTCAAGGTGGCCGGCACCCGCAAGGGCATCACCGGCTTCCAAATGGACATGAAGATCGAGGGCCTCTCGATCAAGATCATGAAGGAGGCTCTCGAGCAAGCCAAGCGCGGCCGCCTCTTCATCCTCGACAAGATGGACGCGGCTCTTCCCGCTCCGCGCAAGGAGCTGTCTCAATACGCTCCGCGGCTGTTCCGCCTGCAGATCCCGGTCGACAAGATCGGCGCTCTCATCGGCCCCGGAGGCAAGAACATCCGTCGCCTTATCGAGACCTACGGCGTCCAGGTGGACGTCGAGGACGACGGCAGCGTCTTCATCGCCGGCGTCGATCCGCTGGGCTGCGACCAAGCCCGGGCCGAGGTCGAGGCGCTCACGATGGAAGCCGAGGTCGGCAAGATCTACAAGGGCCACGTCGTCTCCATCAAGGAGTTCGGCGCCTTCGTCGAGATCTTCCCGGGCCGCGAGGGCCTGCTCCACATCTCCCAGATCGACGTCAAGCGCGTCAACCGCGTCGAGGACGTCCTCAAGGAAGGCGACGAGGTCGAGGTGAAGTGCCTCGAGATCGACAACGACGGCAAGATCCGGCTGTCGCGCAAGGCCGTGATCGCTCCCGGCTCGGAGGGCGGCCCGCTCGGCGAGAACGGCCACGGACGCCCGCCTCGGCGCGAAGGCACCGGCGCGGGAGGCGGCGGCCGGCATCAACGCGGCAGGAGATAATCTTGTGGCCAAGAAGGCCAAAACCGGAAAGCCCGAGAGCAACGGAAACGGCGTCCTGCCGAAGCTCAAAGCCGTCTACGAGTTCATGACTGCGAACAACCTGGACAGCCTGGAGCTCGACGAGGCCGGGACGCACCTCAAGATGGTGCGTCGCAAGGCGGTCTCGCAGATCCCGGTCCCCGTCCCGGTCGGCCTTCCGACGGCCAGCGCGGGGGCTTCGGCCCCCGCGCTAGCCGCGGCGCCGGCCCAGCCCGCGGCACCCGTCCTGCCCGCGGGCCAAACCATCAAGTCCACGATGATGGGCATCTTCTACCGCGCCTCGTCCCCTTCGTCGCCGCCCTTCGTTCGGGAGGGAGACACAGTCAAGGCCGGGCAGGTCCTCTGCATGATCGAGGCCATGAAGGTGTTCAACGAGATCAAGGCCGACTACGCCTGCACCGTCGTCAGGGTGCTGCTCGAAAACGGCAAGCCCGTCAAGTCCGGCCAAGACCTCTTCCTCGTCCAGCGCTAGCGCCCTCATGCGCCGGCACGCGAAGGCGAAAGGCTCCAAAAAAAAGACGTCCGGGATCGCCGCTGCGGCCCTGGAATGGCTGGGCTTGGGGCTCAGCGTCTTTCTAGGATGGCTCGTCGTTCTGCCCGATCCGAGATATTCGGGACGGATCGGCAGCGTGATCAACGGCGAGCTGAGCTCGGCTTTCGGCGTCATGCGCTACGCCATTCCGGTCCTGGCCCTTAACCTCTCCTGGCGGCAGCTCGCCTACGGCCGCAAGGGCCAGCTCATATCGGCTCTCGCCTCCCTGGTGGCGCTGGCTTCGGCCTGCGCCTTCATCCACGTGCCGTCGCCCAATCTCGGCGGATCGCTGGGCGCCTACGTGGGCGAGATACTGCGCGGGGGACTCGGCGCGTTCGGAACCTCCGTCTTGAGCCTGGCGGTCATGCTCTTCGCCCTCCACATCCTCTTCGGCGTCCGCTGGGGCCGGCTCGCCGCGAGGCTCTTTCACCTGCTTGCCGATGACGTCAAGCAATGGCGCAGCGCCCGCCAGGAGCTTTCCAGGATCAAGGCGGCCGCGCCGACGATCAAAGCCGAAGCCAAGCCCGCCGTCAAGGCGCCGGAGCCCGTCAAGGAGGCTCCCAAACCGGTCATCAGAGAGGCTCCGAAGGAGCTGGTCGAAAAGCCGCGCAAGGCCGTTGGCGGCGGCGCGGCGGCGCGCGTCCCGGCTCCGGCGCCGGCCGACTCGCCCTACGCCGATTATCAGCCGCCGTCCTTGGAGCTGCTTTCGCCGCCGCCTCCGGCCAAGGACCGAGGCAAGCCCACCGAGGAGGAGATTCGCTCGGCCGTTTCCTCGCTGGAAACGACTCTCAAGAACTTCGGCATCGAAGCCCACGTCACCGGCTACGCGCCAGGGCCGGTGATCACTCGCTACGAGCTCTCGCCCGCGCCGGGAGTCAAGGTCAGCTCGATCGTCGCTCTCGAAAACGATATCGCCCTCGCCATGAAGGCCAAGGGCATCCGCATCATCGCGCCGATCCCCGGCAAGGCCGCCGTCGGCATCGAGATCCCGAACCCGCGGCAGGCGTCCGTGGTCCTTCGCGAGATCCTGCAAAGCGACGCGATTGCCGCCTCGGCGCCGCTATTGACCTTCGCCTTAGGCCTGTCGTCCAGCGGCGAGCCGGTGTCGGCCGACATCGCGAAGATGCCCCACGTGCTGGTGGCGGGCGCGACGGGCTCGGGCAAGTCCGTGCTGATCCACTCGATGGTCTTGTCGATCCTGTTCCGGGCGCGGCCCGACGAGGTCAAGCTCATGCTCATCGACCCCAAGCGCACCGAACTGACCTTTTACGAGAGCATCCCTCACCTTTTCGATCCGACCACCGATCCCGCGAGAGTGTCCGTCATCACCAATGCCAAGGACGCCTCCAAGAGCCTGAAGGCGCTCGTTTCCCTCATGGAAAAGCGCTACGAGAAGCTCCAGCTCTTCGGCGTGCGCAACATCGAGGGCTACAACGCGGAAGCCGACAAGAAGGGGCAGCCGCGGGAATTCTACATCGTGGTGGTCATCGACGAGCTGGCCGACCTCATGCTCATCGCCGGCGACGTCGTCGAAGACGCCATCCAGCGCCTGACGCAGATGGCGCGCGCGGTGGGCATCCATCTCGTGCTCGCCACCCAGCGCCCCTCCGTGGACGTCATCACCGGCGTCATCAAGGCCAATCTGCCCAGCCGCATCGCCCTTCAGGTGATCTCGAAGATCGACTCCAAGGTCATCCTGGACGGCAGCGGCGCCGAGGCCCTGCAAGGGCGGGGGGACCTGCTTTATCTGGCGACCGGCGCGCAAAAGCCCGAGCGCTGCCAGGGGGCGTTCGTCAGCGAAGAGGAGATCCGCTCCGTGGTCTCGCATCTCAAGGCCCAAGGCGAGCCCAGTTACCCGATGCTCGAGACCATGGCGGCCAAGAGCTCGGCGGCGGACGATCTGGCCCAGTTCGGCGTCGAGCCGCTGGAGTTCTCGCAAGCGCTCAAGCTCGTCCTCGAGCGCCGGCGAGTCTCCCAGGATCTGCTCAAGTCCCAGTTCGGCTCCTCGGCGCGCGCCACCAATCTGCTCAGCGCGCTCGAAGTCAAAGAACTCATCCACAAGCCCGAAGGGTCCAACCGCTGGGAGATCCATTTCGACCAGATCGAGGACTACCTGCGGCAGTATTTCCCGCAGGTGCCCATCGATCAGCGGCGATGATCTGCGCCCTGCTGCTGGGCGCCGCCCTTCCCGCCGCCGCCTCCGTCGACACCCTGCCCTTGCTGCCGGCATCGACCGCGCCCGTCACCGTCGAGATGGCCGTCGGGCGTTTGGAGGCCTTCGACCGGGCCATGACGACGCTCTCGGCGGACTTCCGCCAATCGGTGCGCTGGGAGGAGTCGGACACCGCCCAGGTCGTCGAGGGCCATGTCGACTACCGCAAGCCGCAGCTGCTGCGCATCGAGCAGCGCGTCCCGGAGCCGCAGACGATCGTGGGCGACGGGACCTGGCTATGGGTTTATCGGCCGTCCACCGAGCAAGTGATCCAGACGCGGATGGAGCAGTGGAAGAAGTCCCAGCCCCTGGCCGAGGGCTTGCTCGATTTCGGCGCCTACGCGAGCATGCTCAAGGCATACCGCGTCTCGCTTTCGGGCGTCACGCCCCTGCAAGACGGGCACAAGCGATTCACGCTTATTCTCCGGCCCAAAAGCGGATCGGCCGACATGTCCTTGCGGCTCGTCATGACGACTCGTCACTTCTTCCCGACCGAGACGGTGCTGCGGGCGGGGTCGGTGACTGTGCACTCGTTCTTTTCGAATATTCGGTATAATCCCGTCATCCCCGCCGCGCGGTTCCAGTTCCAACCGCCCCCGGGGGCCGAAGTCTTTCGCAATTTCAAGCCTCCTCAGCCGAAATGACCATGGAAACCGACCGCGACCCGCTGCGAAAAATACCGACCAAGCATGCGCCGGAGCCCAAAGCCGACATCGGCAAGGCGCTGCGCGAGGCTCGAGAGAAGCGCGGCCAGACCTTGGAAGCCGTCAGCCAGCAGACCCGCATCTCGCGGCGCTATCTCGAGGCCCTCGAGAAAAACCGCTTCGACGAGTTCCCCGCCCTGGCTTATTTCCGGGGCTTTCTCAAAAGCTACTGCGATTATCTGGAAGTCGAATTCGAGCCGCTCTGGCGCCAAGCCGTCGCCAGCGGCGAGCCGGCCGCCCCGCCGACGCCGGCCTCCGAGCATTCCCAGGCGCCCGCAAAGCCCGCTCAGCCGCCGCTCGGCCGCCTGGCGCGCGTGGAGGCGCAAAAGTCGACCTCCCACCACGAGGAAGAGAAATCCCACACGGCCGCCCACGAGAGCGGCTCGCGAACCGGCGCGGCCGCCGCCGTGGCCGCTCTTTGCGTCCTGACGATAGGCTTCGCGACCTGGCTGGTGAGGCGCCCGGCCAAGACGACGCCCGCGCAGTCCGCCCCGGCGCTGCCGGCCGCGCTCGAGCCCGTGCACAAAACCGGCGAAGCCCGAGTCGGCCTCGAATTCCGAGACGACGTCTGGGTGAGCGTCAGGGTCGACGGCAAGCTGCTCTTCGAAGGCCGCGCCCCCAAGGCTTCCCGGCAGGACTGGACGATGAGCCAGGAGATCGCTCTCAAGATCGTGAACCCGGACGCGGTCCGAGTGACGGTCAACGGCGCGCCTCTCAAGCTTCCGGCCCCGGACGCCAACGGTGTCTACCACATCGAAGCCCCCTGAGGCGGCCCCCGCCGGCCGGATGAACCTGGCCAACCAGCTCACGCTCCTGCGCATGGGCATGGCGCTGGCCATGTTCGCAGCCCTGATGCAGGCCGGCGCCGGCTTCCACGAGGCGGCCTTCCTGCTCTTTGCGCTCGCCATGGCCACGGACTGGGTCGACGGCTACGTCGCCCGCAGGTTCCACACCGTCAGCGCTTTCGGCAAGGTCGCCGATCCCGTCGCAGACAAGATCCTGGTGGTGGGAGCGCTCATAGGCCTGATCCGGGCCCATATCGGCGTGCCGCTGTGGGGGGTCTTTCTGATCATCGCCCGCGAGCTGCTCATGGGCGGGCTGCGCGTGCTGGCCAGCGCGCACGGGAAGGTCCACGCCGCGCAGCCCTGGGGAAAGTGGAGCATGGGCGTGCAGAGCGGCTGCGTCCTGGCGATGCTCGGCCTGCTCATGATCGAGGAGCATCCCTCCGCGCTCTCCCTGCCGATCCCGCCCCTGTGCTATTGGCTGACCATCGTCTGCGTGGCGGCGGCCTGGAGCTCGGCCTACTCGTATTACCGGCAGTCCCAGAAAATGCTCGAGAAGTCATGGGAGTAGACGCCGCCGCCGATGCGGCGGCGACGGCGCTTGCGACCGGCCTGTATTTAAGCTATATTCCCGTCAAGATTTTGCAATCTCTCGGTCATCCGAGAGGCCGCAAATGGACGGGAGCGGGCCTGGTGGGCACGCTGGAAGGGCTGGCGCTGCTGCCCCTGCTCCCTACGGCCCGATGGCCGTTCCTGGCGGCGCTGGCGGCGGCCGTCGCCGCAGCCTGCTGGATCTGCGGGAGGGCGGAGATCGCACTGGGGTCCCATGACGACTCGCGCATCGTGCTCGACGAGGTCGTCGGCTTTTGGACGGCGGCGGCGCTCCTTCCGCGAACCGCGCCCGTCCTGGCCGCGGCTTTCGTGCTTTTTCGCCTCCTCGATTCCGTGAAACTGCCGCCCTATCGCTGGCTCGAGCGCCTGCCCGGCGGCATCGGAGTCGTGGCCGACGACGTGGGCGCGGCCGTCTTCGTCAACCTCATCATCCGCGCCGCCCTGAGAGCCGGGGCATGACCGCAGCGCTGCTCGGGGCGGTGCTCGCGCTCTCCTGCGCGGCTCGGGCCCAGAACGCGATGCCGGGATTCGGCGCGCAGACCAACTTTCCCCAGGTTTCGACCGCTCCCGTCGTCGTGCCCCCGTCGTTTGTCCCGGCCCCCGTGGTCGCTTCCTCGGCGCCCGTGACGGCGCCCTTGCCGGGCAATTTGGGCGCGCCCGTGGCTATCGCGCAGGGAGGCCCCTGGGTCGTCGGAGAGGTGCTGTTTTTCCAAAGCGGGGCGCTGTCGCCCGATTACACCCTGCCCGGCAAGGTGCGCGCCGCCAAAGGGGCCCTCTACACGAAGTCCGACGTGCAGAGCGACGTCGGCAGCCTCATGGCCACGGGCCGCTTTTCCCGAGTCGACCCTTCGCTCTTCGCCATCCCCAGCGCTCCCGTCCCGCCCGAATACGCCACCATCGCGACCTCGACGAGCGAGGTCCGCGTCGTCTTCAACCTGACCCCCAAGACCGTCGCCGTCTCGACGGTTCCCAAGATCGTGCTCCCGACTCCGGTCTCGGGCATGATGCTCACGCCCACGGCTTATCGCGGCACGGCGAGGACCAACCAGCCGGGGCTCGGGCTGGACTTCAACGCCCTCTACATCATCGGCCGCCTCTACGGAAGGAACAACTACACCAACGCGCCGGATCACACCAATTACCTCGACCGCGTCGGCCTTTGGCTGTTGTCGGCCGACGGCAAGATGGAGATCCAGTCGGAAAGCCGCCTGCGTCCCGCGATGGCCGTCGGCACCCAAGGCACGCTGATGTTCCGCGACTCCCCGCAGCCCACGGTGGCTCCCGGCTCCGGGCCCAGCGTCACCGCCAACGTCAGCGAGAAGAGCACTCGCCTGCTCACCGACGCCTATTTCGTGGCGAGCAAAAAGTTCGGCCCCGTGCGCTCCAGCGCCGGCATGATGTTCGGCGACTTCGGAGACGCCATCGTGCAATTCTCGGAGTTCCTGCAGCCCAACGAGATCGCCGTCTACAAGAACGGCAACGGAATCCCCGTCAACGTCATCAGCCGCAGCATGCCCTTCGTGAGCGTCCTGGCCGTTCCGCACCCCAACGCCCCGCTCGGCCTCGAGGTCATCCAATTCAACGGCGCAGCCGAGCACCCCCTGCTCTTCGACCTCAAGGCGGGCTACTTCCTCCACATGAACTTCGATCTGGGCCTGCTGAAATTCGACGGCGGCTACGACCTTCTCGGCGTCCTGCAGTTCCGCTTCAACGAATTCCCGCGCTAGACCCGTGGCCAAGAGCAGGCTTCTCAAGAGGCTCGCGCTGAGCGCGGCCGCGCTGGCCCTGATCCTCTGCGCGGGGGAGTGGCTGGCCAGGATCGCGTTTCGCCGGAATGTCGAGGCGCTGAAGTTCAGCGGCTCCGACCTCTACTACTACTACGATCGCGCCGGCTATCGGCGCAACATTCCCAACAAAATCGGCTACGAGCGGATGTGGAACGGACAGGGCAAGGCGGAGTTTCGCATGAACTCGCTGGGCTTCCGCGGCCCCGAGATCTCGCCGGTCAAGCCCGCCGGAGCCTTCCGGGTACTGTTTTTGGGCGACTCGATCACGATCGGCGGGCGCCTGCCTGAGGATGTCACCTACGTCAACCGCGTCCGGAGGGCCTTGGCCGCCGAAGGCCGCTTCGAGGTCATCAACGCCGGGGCGGGAGACGTGGGGCTCTACGAGGAGGAGCGCACCTTGCGCCACGAGGGCATCGGAGTCCGGCCCGATCTGGTGGTGCTGTGCTGGTATCTCAACGACGCGCGGCCGCCGATAGGCTTTCCGGAAGAGACGATCTACCGCAACTCTTTCATCCGCTGGTTCAACACCCATCCGAGTGTGCAGAAGAGCTATTTGGCGGGTTTTCTCTACGACACGATCCGGAAGTCGCTGGTGGAACGCCGTCTGGCCCGAGACCACCGCTTCGATTGGATCCCGAGGTACCGCAGCGGCCGCTGGGTCCACGACCTGACTACCTTTCTGGTCATGGTCCAGGAGGCCCGCTACGACTGGGGCGACGCCTGGAACGACGGCAGCATCGCCTGGATGGGCCGCAAGATCGTCCTGCTGCGCGACTTCGCGGCGGCCAGGGGCGCCCGATTCGCCGTCGTGATGATGCCTCTCGGCGCGCAGGTCTTCAACGATACCGGCTCTCCGCTCGTCGACAAGCCGCAGCAGGACCTCTCGGCTTACCTCGACCGCAACGGCGTGCCCTTTCTCGACCTGCTGCCGCTGCTGCGCCGCCAAGCCAAGACGGCGAAAGGCCCGATCTTCTACGACCAGTGCCATTACACGCCTTACGGAAACGGCGTGGTGGCGCGGGATATCCTGGGCTTTTTGCGGCGCTCGCGCCTGCTAGGGGCGGCCGAGAAGCGCTAAGTACTTCTTCGCCTGAGCGTAGTTCGGGTCGACGGCCAGGGCGGCTTCGAGTTCGCGGCGCGCCGCCGCCTTGTCGCTCTTCCAGGCCAGGACGGCGAAATTGAAATGCGTCTCGGCCAGCGGGAACGCCGACAACGCGTCCTGGTAGGCTTGGCGCGCCTCCCCGGAATGGCCCGAGCGCTCGCAAGCCGCGCCGAGGTGAGTCAGGGCCTGGGCGAGGGCCTGCCTCATCGCGCGTTTGAGGTCCGGAAGGCTTCGGTATTCCACCGTCTCCCGCACGAGCCGGCCGTAGAGAGCCGCCTCCAAGCCGTAGTAGCGCCTGGCCGAGGAGAAGTCGCCGCGAGTGAAAGCCTCGTAGCCCAGAAACGAGGCGGCCTCGGGAGACGCCCAGTGAAGAGCCCAGCCCCGGCGCAGATCCTCCTCGCCCTGCGGCCTGCGGCCGGAGAACAGCTCGGAGGAGCCCAGGCGGGTCCAGCCTTGGGAATAGTCGTCGATGAGGTCCGACGTGAAAAAATCCGGCTGGTTGCCGTAGTCGTAGTCGCCCCGCAGCGCGGCCATCGACAAGAGGGAGCGCCCGCCGTCCTCGGCCCCGGCGGCCGGGGCGATGGCCCGCAGCAGGCCCTGCGGCGACGAGGCGACATCGGCCGGGAAATCCGCGTCGTAAGTAACGAAGGAAGGAGCGTTGGCCTGGCCGAAGCGCCGCCAATCGTCGGAGTCGCGCAGCGGCAGAAGCGCGGGGGCGTCCGGGCGCATGAGCCAATCGTGTTGATACCAGGGCGAGCCGGCCAAGCCCTGGGAGACGAAGCGCAGATCCGGCCGAAGACCCTGGACGGTCTGGAAATACCAGAGGGTATAGAGCTGGATGTCCTTCTTGGCGGCGACCACGGCGCCGGGAGGGGCGCAGCGCGCCAGGTTGCGGGCGAAGTCGTAGTCGAAGAAGCGCTCGCGCATCTCGCGCTGCCTCCAGCGCCCCTGCAGAAGCGGCGCGGCGAGAAGCGCCGCGCAGGCCAAGACGGCCAAGGCGGGCGAGGCCGCCGCCCAGTCGCCCAGCCCCTCGGCGGCGAAGACGGCCAGAGCCGTCTCGGAGAGCAGATAATGCGGTTCGACGATGGCGGCCGCGTGAGGATTGAGGGGCATGTTGGCCATGGCGAGGAACACCGGGCCGCTCCAAAGCCAAGCGGCGGCCAGCCCCAGGCCCCGCTGCGGGTCGCGGCGCCAGCAGACCCAGGCGCCCCAGGCCGCCGCCGCCAAGCCGATCAATGAGAAATTGGTCCAGAGGTGCCGGGCGTACGCGGCCAGGTTGTCGCCGAAGCACTCGCCGGGCCGATAGTTCTTCGACAGGAGGTCGAGGGTTCCGCCGTAGCGAGTGCGCAGGACGGACTCGATGAAATTGGAAAGAACGGCCGGATGGTTCCAGTCCAGCCACGGTCCCGTCATCGAGCGCAGAGGCAGATAGGCGTAGGCCGACAGGCCGGCGAGGCCGGCCGCCGCTCCCAAGGCGAGCCACCGCCCGCGAGGCCTTCCCTCGCAGGCCCAGAACGCCGTCAGAGCCACGAGGGCGGCCATGGGCCAGTTGACGGAGAAGGCGATCATGCCGAGGGGAAAGGCCAGCAGGCTAAGGCCCGCCCAGCGGGCCGCGCCGCTGGCGCTTCCTTTATACAGCCCCAGCCAGAGCAGGCCCGGCGCCCAGAGCAGCACGTCGAGGCGATTGGACAAAGCTAACCCGGCGGCAAAGCAAAAGAAGAGCCAGCGCCTCTCGCCGTCGTCCTCGCGCAAGGCCAGGGCCGCCCACAAAAGACCGACCGCGCATAAGATCCAGCCGGAATACATCTCTTGGACCAGGGCCGTCGACCAGAAACTTCCGTTGAGGCCGAGGAGCAGCGCCGCCCCGAGGCCGGCGAGAGCGCCCCAGCGCCGGCGGCAAAGCTCGAAGAGCGCCGCCAGGGCCAGGGCGGCGAGCGTGGCGGAGAGAAGCGAGTCCCGGTAAGCGGGGCGCCCCAAGGGCAGAGAGTTCGCGGCGCGGGCCAGGAGCACGTAAAGCGGATAGCTGGTCGGATGCGAGACGCCCAAGGTGTAGGCGCTGGCGGCCATCTCGCCGGAATCGCGCCAGGGGGCCAGCGAGGGGGGGACCGAGGCGACGTAGAGGCCGAAGAACGTCAGGAAGACCAGCCCCGCCGCCGCTCGTTTCATCGTATCAGCTGCTGCTCGAGCGCGCCCTCCGGCGCGCCTCGGCCGCGAGTCCGGGCAGCTGCGGCTGCCGGCACCCGAGCGCGAGAGCGCGCTGGAAGCGCTCGGCCGCCCGCGTCCATTGGCCCGCCCGGAAAGCGAGCAGCCCCAGGTCGTAATAGGCCCGGCTGGAGCGAGGATCGGCCTGCAACGCCAATTGATACCATTTTAGCGCCGCCTCCGACCTGCCCTGCGCCAGCGCGACGGCCCCGAGATTGCAGCGCGCCTCGGCGTCGCCGGGGGCCTGGGCGGCCTGCCACTCCAGCAGGAGGCGCGCGTCCTCCCATCGGCGCTTTTGGGCCGCCCAGGAGCCGAAGAGACCGGCCAGGTAGGCCGTCTGGGGGCCGACCCAAAGCGCGTCGCCGCCGAGATTCCGGGACAGCCGCAGCTGCTCGAGCGCCTCCTTCCATCTCCCTTGGGAGGCCAGCCAACGCGCCTTCATCGCGGGATAGTAGGCGGCGATCGCCCGGTCGCGGTAATGCGCGCGGCAAAGCGCGGGCTCGAATCGATCCGGGTAGATGCGCCATAAGGCTCGCGATTCCTCGGGCCGGTCGACGAGGCCGCCGGCCGCCGCCCGCTCGAGCAGCCCGGCGGCGACGAGCGCGCGGCCGGGCAGGATCTCCTCGCGCAGCGTGCTGTAGTAGAGCGGCTCCCGGGCGGCGATCCACGACTCGACGACCCGCCGGCGCTCTTCCCGGTCCTCGGGGCTCAAGAGCCGGAAATCGTCGCCGTAGACGTTGTGGAAGACCAGGGCGCCCCGATCGTGGACGTCCAAGTTCGGCCGCAGGCCCTGGGCGTAGCGCAGGAAGGCCAGCGAGTAGAACGTATCGTCGCCGCCGTCTATGAACAGCGCCGCCGAGGGCGGGGCGCTGCGCAAGACGTTGCGGCCGTAGTCGTAAGCCGAAAAATCCCCGCGCAGGCGCCACCCCGAGGAACCGGCGGCGCACCAAGCCAGTCCCGCGGCCGCGCAGGCCGCCCAAGCGGCGCGACCCGGCCCTTTCGCCCGCCAAAGCCCTTCAAAAGCCGCGGCCGTCAGCGCGCAGAGGCCGATCCCCGGCGCGATCGCGAAGCGCTCGAGAGCCGACGCGGTTTGGGCGTCGAAAGGCGGGCGCCCTATCAATAGGAACAGTGGCCCGAAAGCAGCGACCCACAAGAGCGAAAAGCCGGCGTCGAGCCCCAAGCCGAGCGGCGCCCAGACAACCGCCCCGGCCGCCGCCAAGACCGTCCAGGGTCCGAGGCCGCGCCAAGATTGGCCCGCCCACCGGGCGACCTCGCGCGCGGCGGCCGCCGCGCCCGTGCCGGTCGCGCCGGCCGCCGTCAGCGACAGGGAGCCGTAGTCCCGGCGAAGCAAGACGCGCCAAAAGCGCGCCCAGTCGTCCGGCCTGCCCCAATCCAGCGGCGTCGCCGCCGCGGCCCGCAGCGGCAGGAACGCGTAGCAAGAAAGCCCGGCCGCGAAAAAGAGCGCGCCCCAAAGCGCCGCTTGCGCCCGCCGGGCGCCCGGTGCGGGGCGCCGGAGGGCCGCCCACGCCGCGGGGATCAATGCCAGCACGACGGTCTGATGATTGGCCGCGCCCAGGCCCAGGCACAAGCCGAGCGCGGCGGCGCAGCGCTGGCTCCAAGGATCTTGGCGCGAGCGCGCGCATATCCAGAAGACGGCGCACAGCACCAGGGAGTTGAGGGCGAAGACTTCGCTGGTGCCGGCGTCGTAGCGCCAGAGCGGGGAAAGGCCGAGAAGGGCGCTGGCCGAGACCCTCGCGGCGCGTCCTATCCCGAGCCGCCGCAGCGCGTCGCAAAGCAGCGCCAACGCGGCGGCCGCGCAGACGGCCGACAGCAGATTGGTGCGATAGCCCCAATTGCCGAAAGGGAAGGCCGCGCCGAGCAGCCGGGCGAGCAGGACGTAGTGGGGATAGCCCGGAGCGTGAGCCACGCCGAGGACCCTCGCGCAGGCGGCGAATTCGCCGCAGTCCCCGAAGGTGACAGCCGGCGCCATGGTCAAGACTCCCAGCGCCGCGAAGGCGAGGCCGAGGGTGATCTCCGTCACTCGGGAAATCTTATATCTTTTTCTAGGACGATTGCCTATGGCAAGCCGCGCCGGCGCCGCAGGCCCCATTCCGCCACGAAGAGGCCGGCCGTCAGCCAAAGCCAGGGAGCCGACTGCCACGGTTCGGCGCGCCGGCGCACCTGCGCCTCGACGCGCGGAGGCGGCAGGCGGGACAAAAGGGCGGCCGCGTCGGCGCCCGAAGCGTCCTGGAACGTTCCGCCCGTCTGGTCGGAGGCGGCCTTGAGCCACGGGCGGTCCACGGGCTCCTCCTGCGAGCCTTCCCACACGAAGCGCACCTCGTCTTGACCCCACACGCGTCCGTGATAGCGCGCGGTGGCGCGCAGGCGGTGCACGCCCGCGGCCAGTCCCGTCAGCTCGATGGAAAAGACCCCCGGCTCCGTCTCCACGGCAGGCACCTCGCGGGCGGGCTTGCCCGGCGGCGTCCACAGGACCGTGACCTGGGCGGCCGAACGCTCCACCGGACGGAAGCCCTCGTCGAAGACCCTCAGCGAGAACGTCGCCGGCTCGCGGGGCGGCAGGCGGTCGGGCAGGGGGGCGAATTTGACCTTCGACAAATCGAGCGTGCCCGTCAAATACCGCACGACCCGCGACCAGAAGCGCGCGTAGAAAGACGAGGTGCGCCAGTCCTGCGCGGCGCCCAGCCGCCAGCGCCAGGTCGAATCCGTCCCGAGGAGCATCACCTTGCCGCGCCCGAAGTCCCGGATCGCGGCGACGGGCAGCGGCTGGCCCGACTCGGTCTTCTGCCCCGGATTGACCGCCAGCACCGTCGCCGAGGGGCGCACGGAGCCGAAGCGCGCGAAGCCCTCGAGCTCGGGCAGAGCCTCCCAGGCCTTGCGCGACTCGTCGGGCGTCTCGTAGAGGTCGACGAGCGGATGCCCGGGCGCGGACGGCTTGGCCCGAAACAGGCCCGGCACGTAATCCGGGCTCGCGCCCGCGGCGAGCGTGACGGGCAGCATCTCCTCGAGCGGCGTGCCCCGGTAGCCGCCGAGATCGAAGGAATTCTCGCCCCCGATGACGAGCAGCGCCCCGCCGCGCGCGACGAAGTCGCGCAGGGAAGCGAGATAGGACACGGGCAGCCGAAAGCGCGCGTAGGAGAAATTCTCGAGGATGAAGAGGTCGAACTGGCCCAGATCCTGCACGAAGATCTGCTCGGCCGGGAACGGAATGAGCGAGAGCTCGTCGTCGGGCACGAGCGTCGGATTGTCCGGGTTTCTCAGGATCACGAAAGAGACGAGCTCATGATTAGGATTGGACTTGAGGAATTGCCTGAGAAAGGCGTATTCGGGGCTTGGACGCCCCGAAAGGTACATGATGCGGTATTTCTGGCGTACGATCTCCACGCGGAAGGCGCGGCTGACCGAGGCGACTCCGGGCGCGCCGGCCGAAAGCCGGTAGCGCTCCGTGCCCAGAGACGACGCGATCGCCGTCCAGGTGGCGTGCCAGGCGTCGAAGTCCGCGTTGAACCGGGCATCGGCCTCCTGCACCGGCTCCCAGACGCCGGGCTGCCCGTTGACCTCGCGCGAAAGCTTGACGTGGACCGTCCGGCCCGCGAGGCCGTAGCCCTCCAGGGTGGTCGAGACGCTGAAGCTGCCGTGGAGGAAGGCGAAGTCCGGAGGCCGAACCTCGGAAAAGGACAGGGAGCGGCCACGGCGCTTGGGGCCGACGGCCAAGGCGTCCAAAGGCGCCTTGAGATCGGCCAAGGCCCGGCCAAGCTGAGGGTCCGGCTCGGCGCTTCCGTCCGACAGCAGCCAATAGCGCGCGGCTCCGACCGAAGCCGGATCGGAGGCGACGTCGGAAAGCGCGTCCGAAGCATGGAACGCGGAGGCCGAAGGAAGCAGCGCCAGCGCCTGGTCCCAGCCCGACAGGCGCCGGCCCTGCCCGGAGACGGCGAAGAAGACCGGATCGGCGCGCTCCTCGATGAGGGCGCGATTGCGCTTGAGGAAGGCTTGGGCCTGGCGCAGTCGCGTGACTCCCTTCCCGGCGGACCCGCCCATCGAATGACCGTCGTCTATGAGGATGGCGAGCTTGGGCTTGACCCTGAGCGGGGAGCGCAGCGTCAAGGCGGGCTTGAGCAGGGCGATGATCAGGCCGGCAGCGGCCGCCGCGCGCAGCGCCTTGAGCGAGCGCGGCCCCCGCGCGCGGGCCAGATGCCAGAAAAGCGCCGCCGCGACGGCGGCGGCAAAGACGGCGGCGCCCGCGCCGCCGCCCCACTCCAAGCCCACGGGCGTCACGGCTCGCCCATCCTCATCTTCTGCATCAGATACGGCTGATGGACGGCGTCGGCCTTATAGCTGCCGGTCAGCGCGTACATCACGATGTTGAGCGCTAGACGCCGGCCATCCTGGCACTGCGCCGGTCCGCCCGGCTGGCACTGGTAGGCGGGCTGCCCGAGGGCGTCTTTGACCCAGACGCCGAGCAGGTCGTCGCGCGAGTAGATGACGGCGGTTCGGCCGTCCCACGAGACGCCTTCGAGCGCCTCGGCGCCCGCGCGCCCGCCCGGGCGGCGCAGGAGGAAGAAAGTCTTGTAGACGACGTGATCCGGCGGCAAAGCAGCCAAGGGCGCCTCGGGCAGCGCCTCGGAAAGGGTCTTCCTGACCCAGCGGTCGAAGGAGCCCGGCGGCCCTCCCGAGGCGTCCTCGATCCAAAGCAGCCCTCCGGCCGACAGGTAGTCCCGCAGAGCCCGCAACTCGGGGTCGGATAGCGGCGCCGGGGCCTCGCGGCCGGCCAAGACGACCATCGGCGAGTAAAACAGCCCGGGATCGGTCAGCGACGAGAGCACGCGCGGCTGCGGAGACGACAGCACGCTCGTGACCGTCGAGAGCATCTCCAATAACTCCGAGGGCGCCGTAGGATACGGATTCCAGTCCGGCCCCAGGCGCAGTTGAGTCCAGACGAAGCGGTCCGCCGTGGCCGTCGATGCCCGCCACGCCGCCGGCTGAGCGCGCGCCGGCGAGTTCAGCGCGAGCAGCAGCACCGCCGCCGCCGCGGCCGCAGTGGCGCCCGAGAGCGCCATCTCGACGACGACCCATGCCGCGCAGAAGCCGAGCAGGGCTCCTCGCGCCTGGCGGCCGAGCACCGCCCTTCGGAAATCAGCGACCGTGCTCTCCTCGCCGAGCGTGCGCCAAGGCGGGGAAGGCAGCGCCGTCAGGTCGCTTTCGCCGCCCGAGCGGTCGACGTTGACGGCAAAGACCGTCGGCGGCGCCGCGCCGTCCTGCGTCATCTCGTAGAGGCCCGGCCGCTCCGTCTGGGCGAACTCCGCTCGCCGGGCGCGCACGTACACCGTCGTCAGCGAGCCGTCGGGCGAGCGAAAGTGCACCCGCTCCGGAGCGGCCTGCGACGCGGACCACTGCCGCGACAGCGGGCGGCCGACCAGCGACTGGAAGCTGCTCGTGGGGTTGCGGTCGTCGACGCCGCACAGGTCGAGCGCCACCGTCTCGAGCCAGGCCGGGAAGACAGGCTTGAGCGCGAGATTGCTCCAGCGCGCGTCCAGCGAAGCCGCCCACACGGCGACGCGCCCGCGGCCGAGACCGCCCAGCACGAGCAGCGGATAGCCGGTGGAAGAGCGCAGCCAGACCTCGGCGCCGCGCCGGGGCGTGAGGAGCCGGTAGCGGCCCAGCTCCACCGTGGAGAGATCGAAGCCTCGCGACAGCGCGGGGTCCGCGGCCGGGCCGGGCTTGAGCCCGGGCGGGTCGCCCTCCACGAGCGCCCCGATCCCGGCCGGAAGGATGGAGTCGATGGACTCCCAGGCCTGGCCCGAGCTGCGGGAGCCGGGCAGAACCCAGAGGCCGCCGCCGCGCTCGACAAAGGAGCGCAGTCGTCCCAGCTGCGCCGAGCCCAACGGGGGAAAATCGCACAGCAGCACGGCGCGATAGTCGGATAGGGGCAGCGAGTCGAGCTGGTCTAGACGGGCGAAGTCCGCGGACAGGCCGAGCAGTTGCGCCGAGCCTCCCAGCAGCTGCCGCAGGAAAAACCCGGCCGACGGCGCCTGGAAGAAGTCCGGAGCGGCGTAGAGGACGAGGACCTTGGGGCGCGCCGGGTGGCGGAAGGAAAAGAAGAAATCGTCATCGGCAGGCAGGGCATCGGCGCGCAGCGAAGCGCGGCCGGACCAGGACGGGCGCGACTGGTCCTCGGGAGGCGGCAGGTCGAAGGACGCGGCCTGCTCGCCGCCGGCGCTGCGAAGAGCTTCCGTCTGCGCGCGCCGGCCGGAGAGCCACACGTCAACGGAGGCCACGCCGGGGGAAAGCCCCTGCGCGCGCACGGCGAGCTTGGGGTGCGCCGCGCTGCTGCCGAGCGCCGCCTGCGCCGAGGCCACGTAAGCGTTGGGCGACGGCCCTCGCCATCCGAGGGACAGCCACGTCACCCCCGGCGAGCGCTCGACCGGCTCCTTCCAGCCGTGCCGGGCCCCGTCGGAAAGCAGCACGACGGCGCGGCGGCGAAGCGCCTGCCGCGAGAGCAGCTCCTGCGCGGCGCGCAGGGCCGGCGCGAAGTCCGTGCCGCGGAAGGTGAGCCTGGCCCGCGACAGCGCGCCAAGCGCCTGCGCCGGAGTCTGCCAGGACAGCTGCGGCGTCTCCAGCCGATCGGAGAACACGCCCACGGCGACGCGGTCGGCGGGGCCGAGCGAGCGGATGATCTCTTCGCCGCGGCGCTTGGCCAGCTCGAAGCGGGTCTTGCCCGCCTCCAAATATCCCATGGAATAGGACGAATCGAGGAGCAGAACGACGTCCGCCCCGTCTCCTGCGGCCGGGCCGCGCGAGCCCTCCAGCACAGGCGCGGCGTAAGCCAAGACCAGGGCCGCCACGATCAGCGTGCGCGCCAGCAGCAGCAGCCACTGCTTGAGCAGGGCGCGCGGCCGCGCGCGGGCCAAGGCCCGGCGCAGCAGCGACAGATCGCTGAAGGGCTGGGGCTTGGCCTGTCGGCGCGCGAGCAGATGCAGGAGCAGCGGCCCCGCGGCCAGCGGCAGCGCCCAGAGCGCGGCGGGATAGAGGAAGCTCATGTCCGCTTCATTGCCAGCTCGCCAGCAGCCGCGCCAGGCCGCCTTCCCACGGCTGGTCGGTCGTGAACAGCCCGTAGGCGATGCCACCGGCGCGCAGACCGGCCTCGTAGAGGCGCAGCAGGCGCGAGATCTCCTCGCGGTAGGCCGCGGCCACGGCCGAAGCGTCGCAGAACACCCGCGGCTGGGACTCGAGGCTTTCGAAGATCACGGGCCCCTCGAACGGGAAGTCGCGCTCGCGCGCATCGAGCACCTGGAGGACCATGAGCTCGTGCTTGCGAGCCCTGACGGCGCGCGCGACCTGGAGGACGCGCTCCGGGTCTCCGAGAAGGTCGGAAACGAGGATCATCAGGCAGCGGCGCTTGGCCTGCGCCGCCGCGCGCTCGAGCACCGAGGGCAGATCGGTCTCCTCTCCGGGGCAGCGCGCCGCCAAGGCCGCGTCGAGGACCTCCAGGTGGCCGAGCTGCGCTCGTGGGGGAATCGACTCGCGGGGCTGGACGTCGAAGCACGAAAGGCCCACGGCGTCGCCGCGCGAGAGCACGAGGTAGGACAAAGCCAGCGCGAGGCGGCAGGAATACTCCCACTTGCTCCCGTAGCCCATCGAGCCGGAGGCGTCCAGCAGGATCTGGGTCGTGAGCATCGTCTCGGCCTGATATTCGCGCACGAAAAAACGGTCTTGCCGCGCGAAGACCTTCCAGTCCAGGCTCTTGAGCTCGTCGCCGGGGACGTAGGCGCGATGCTGGGCGAACTCGTGGGAAGGGCCGCGCCAGGCGCTGCGGTGGCGGCCCGAGGCGCGGCCTTCCGCGGCCATGCGGCGCAGCTCCAGCCGGAAGTTCCGCAGCTTTGCCAGGGCGACGGAGTCCAGGAACTTCATCCCTAGCCCCGGGTCCCTAGGACAGAAGGCGCTCGATGAGATCGTCCGGCCGCACGCCCTCGGCTTCCGCCTGGAAGTTGAGGAGGACGCGGTGGCGCAAGACGGGCTTGGCGACGGCGCGCACGTCCTCCTCGCCGGCGGCCAAGCGGCCGCTGAGGATGGCCCGGGCCTTGGCCCCGAGGGTCAGCGCCTGGCTGGCCCGCGGGCCGGCGCCCCAGGAGACCCATTTCTTGACGAACTCGGGCGCGGCGCCGTCTCCCGACGGCCTGGTCTGCCGGCTCAGCCTCACCGCCAAGTCGACGGCGGAGTCCGAGGCCGGCACGCGCCGCACGAGCTCCTGGAAGCCCAGGACGTCCTGCGCCGAGAGCACCTTCTGCAGCTCGACTTTGCGCGCGCCCGTCGTCTCCAGGACGATGCGGCGCTCCTCCTGCGCCGACGGATAGCCGATGGCGACCTGCAAAAAAAAGCGGTCGAGCTGGGCTTCCGGCAAGGGATAGGTGCCCTCCTGCTCGATGGGATTTTC
>DAIDHI010000013.1 GCA_027452025.1 Elusimicrobiota bacterium
GCGGGCAGGCTGAAGAAGATCTTGAAGCGCAGGGCGCTCATCAGGCGCAAGACGCTTGAGCGGCGCAGGTCGGAGAACCGCGGAGGGACGACGCTAAACCGTCAGTAAGCAAGTGTCCAGTTTAAGCTGGAACGCTACAGGCATCCTGACCAGCGTGCCGTCAGTGATGTGCTTAAGCCGATCGCCGCAGCGGTGGTCAAAAAGCTCTCGATTCACGGCGCGGGAAAGTTTTGCGCCTCGTCCGCGAATTGAAAATGAGAAATACGTCTTGGCAGGCACTTTCGAAACCAATGGAGCCTGCGTGCAGCTGGAAAGGAAGTTTAAGCTCGCACGAGTCAGGCCGACAAGTAATTCAGCGACTTCCGCGCCCTTGGCATCGAGCGCAGTCCGGTCCTTCAACGACTCATAATTTTCAGAGAGCTTTTTCAGGATGGACGCTGGTGTCGTAGGCACGTTGATCAGCGTAACAAATTATAAAATATGCTAGGCCGCGTGGATGACATCGAGTGTGCTTGGCACGATGTCAATACTATCAAAAGGTCATGGGGCTGTCATCCTACGCAGAACCAGCGCCGGAAGATTTCCCAAGGCAACGCGCGCACGAAAACTATGGCGTGAAGTGCTCCAAAAATCAGAGGCACCCCGGTTTCGATATGTGTAAAGGGTAGATAACGGCTCGAATCTTTCCCCTCACCAGCGGCCGCCCATTCCGCGGCATACGGATTCATGGGCAGGCGTCTTTCAATTAGGTGGATCACCGCGAACTTGGCCGTGTTGAGGTTTTTGTGCGATTCAATTATGCAGTGCCACAGCCAGCATAGCGCCATGCCTGCGAGGCCAAGTATCCAAAGATATCCGGCGGCATCCTTGGCGATATAGGTGACAAAGCCCAAGAGCGCAGTGTTTACGCTAAGGAAGTAGGTGTTCGCGGTGAGGCGGCGTCCGCTGCCGCGGTCCATCATCTCGACATAGAGCTTGTACTGTTCGAGGAGATGGGCTTGCGCCTTCTCGTTGGCCGGATAGGACTGCTTCTCTGGTTGTTCGTTGAAGAGTTTCTTGCTTAGGGAGTCGTCTGGGACACCCATCTAACGAGCGCCGCCAATGAGCGCCTTGAGGTTGGGCCACGTCCAATCATAAACCTTGTCCGACGCTAACGCCGACTGCGGCTTTGTGCAAGCTTTATTGGCGCGACCATGCAGGAGGAAGTAGAGATTGCCCAACTCTCGCGTGATCGTGAGCTCATCGGCTACTCCATCAGCCATATGAGTCCATTCGCCACAGATTACGACGGTAACGTCCGTGTTGGAGATTCGCCCTCTAATTTTCGCCCGCCAATCTCCGGACAAAGGCTCCTTAAGAGATCGATCCGTAAAATCGAACGGCGTGTCCGGCAGTTTGGCCTGTCCGGCGAGCATAATGCGCAGGTCGTCGTCATGATCGAAATCGAAACTGATGAAGGCGCGTTTCTTGGGCATGGCGAGCTAAAGGCTATCAATGAACTTGGTTATCGCATCCCATGTCCAGACAACCGTGCTTATTCCGGCCAGAGAAGTGCGGTCATCCTTGTATGCCCAAATTCCCAGAACATTCTTGCCTTCCTCTTTGGCACAAGCAATTTCCCACTTTTGGCCACTCGACTTAGGGGAGTTCGCGCTGACCAGGGCTATCACTCCGTCGGATCGCCTAATTCGCGTGCGGACCCGATCCTTCCATGCCTCGTCGTACGGTTCCTTCACGGACATGTCGATGAATTCAAAAGGGGTGGACGTGTTGAGAGACTGGCCCACGAGAAAGTCCCGCTGTCTTTCATCTTCAATCGCGAAGGCTACAAACACCGTCTTCTTATTCGTCATTGCACGTTTCCCCTCCTGCTTGGCTCGTCGCGTTCTCCTCGCCTTTTCCCTTTTCGATAAGATCAAGAGGCCGCGCCTCTATGGCCCGGCTTCGTAGTTCTCGCTAGGTTTGCCCAGTGTACAAAGAGGACCCCCTCTTAGGATTCGAACTAAAAACCGAATTTAATCGCTCCATTCGCTTCAGTTCTCGCGCCAAAGTTTACCCGATAAAAATTCCCGTCGGTAAAACCAGCACAAATACCTTGCCTGTAAAGCTGGCTGCCCGAAACCGACAATATCAGAACCTGGCTTCGCAGTCAAAACCCCGCTGTATTGCTCAGTTCCGAAATTCTGCCGGGTTATCAACAACCCGGATAGGACACTGCTCGAACCATCGTCCGGCTCAGGCGGTCGCCGTCTCGGGCTTTCCGGTCCCCCCTATAACTGATAGAATCTCGCCCTCGACCTTCGCACGGCGTGTCCGAGCCAAGGCCGCCGACGCGCCGCTCAACTTCGACCTGGACTTTCAGCCCCGGCCCCCAGCGGTTCCCTCTGGCGCCTTGTGTGAGCAAGGCGAGAGGAGCAGCAGGTGGCGAAGAAAGAAGCGGCGGCAGAAAACCCGACGGACCCAAGCCAGGCGATCCTTCAGAAGGCCAAGGACTGGCCCGAATGGCAGCGTGACGCGCTGCGGCGCATCGCGGAGCAGACGACCCTCCGAGATGCCGACCGGGCGGACATGCTCAACGCCATCAAGACGCAGAACGGCCTGCCCTGCACGCCCCCGCCCGTCGCGAAGCCCCTGGGGCCTGAACACCTCGCGAACACGGCGGCCAACCAGCCGCGTCTGGTCATCGAGTCGCTGACCGACGCTCAGAACGTCAACTTGCTCAAGCCCGGCGAGAAGCTGGACTTCATCCCGGAGGGGATCACCCTGATCTACGGGGCGAACGGCAGCGGCAAGTCCGGCTACACCCGTATCTTCAAGAAGGCCTGCGCCGCGCGCAAGGCCGAGGACATCCTGGCCAACGTCTTCGACCCCGACTACGAGTCCAAGCCCGCCGCCACGGCCAAGTTTCACATCGCGGAAAAGACGGCCGCCGCCGAGAGCAAGGAGGTTCTGACGTGGGCGGCCAATGCCGATTGCCCCGCCAAGCTCCGGCAAGTCCGGGTCTTCGACCGCAAGGCCGCCGGAATTTACGTCCAGGAAAGCGCGAATCTCGCCTACGTCCCCTATAACCTCGACGTGCTCGACAAACTGGCCGAGGCGTGCGACAAGCTCAAGGTCGCATTGCAGGCCGAGGCCACCGTTGCGGACACTGAGTTCAAGACCTTGAGCGGAAGCGTCCCGAACAAGGGCAACGCCCAGACCATCGCGAGCACGATCACGGCCACGACCACGCAAGCATCCATCGACGCCCAAGCGCAGTGGGCCCCGATAGACGAGGCCAAGCTCACCGAAGCCACGGAACTGCTCGAAAGCCCGGCCAAGGCGATCTCTGAAGTCCGCGTCAAGAAGACCCGCCGCGACAGCCTACTCAGCAGAATCACGCGGATCGAGACCGCGCTCTCGCAGGCCAAGGTCGACGAGTTGGCCACCCGACACCAGGCCGTCAGCGATACCAAGGCGGCGGCGGCGGCCACGTCCAAGACTTCATTTTCTTCGGACCCGGACCTTCTCCCCGGCGTCGGAAGCACCACCTGGCGCGCGCTATGGGCGGCAGCGCGGGCCTTCTCGATCTCGGAGGCCTATCCGGGCACCGACTTCCCGGTGGTCACCGAGTCCGGCGGCAAGGAGCCTCGGTGCCTACTCTGCCACCAGCCGCTCTCGGAGGACGCCTGCGGTCGACTGAAGCGCTTCGAGGAGTTCGTTCGCGGCGATGTCGCCAACAAGGCAGTGCAGGCGGAGACGAAGCTGAACGAGGCTGTGAGAGCCATCGAAGCCGTCTCCCTCGTGTTGGCTGCCGACGACGAGGCGCTGCTTACCGAGTTGCAGGTCGACGCTCCCGAGATCGCGACAAAGATCAGGACCTTCTTCACCGACGCCGCGAAGCGCAAGGCCGCGATCGTGGCCGCGCAGGCCCAGGGTTCCTTCGCGGGGCTGGCGGTCGAGCCCGCGCCCTGCTCCTCGGACATGAAGACCCACATCGAGGGCCTGGATGCCAAGATTAAGGAAGTCGAAGGCGCGCTGACCCCCGAGCGCAAGGCGGCCTTGAAGCAGGAGCAGACGGCCCTTCTGACGAGGAAGACCCTTTCCGAACAGAAGGCGGCCCTCACGAAGCTGATCGAGAACCGACTGCTCAGGAAGAAGCTCGACGACTGCATCAAGGACGTGGGCACGCGCGCGATCACGGAGGCGAAGAAGAAGCTCAATCAACTCTTCGTGAATGAGCGCTTCAATGAGACGCTGAAGGAGGAGTTGACCGCCATCGGCATCACGCGCAAGGTGACGTTGGACTTCCCGATCAAGAGCGGCCTCGCATACCAGCGGGCCGTCTTCGGCGACTCGGCTTTCCCGAACCTAGACCTCGTGCTGAGCGAAGGCGAGCACCGCGCCGTTGCCATCGCCTGTTTCCTCGCCGAGGCGCGGATGCTGGGCGACCATCAGCCGCTCGTGATCGATGATCCCGTCTCGTCTCTCGACCATATCCGGCGCGAGCGGGTCACGCGGCGCCTGGTGGCCGAGGCGATGAAGCGCCAGGTCATCATCTTCACCCACGACATGGTCTTCTGGGCGGAGGTTGTCAGGATCGCGCAGGAAGCCCATGTCCCGGTCCAGGTGCGCGACATCCGACCGGAGGGAGCGCTTTGCGGCAAGGTGGGCGACGGCGACACGCCGTGGATCAATCTCACCGTGGCGCAGAAGCTCCAGTATCTGGAGGGCAAGCGGCTGCCCGCGCTCAAGGCCATGGACGAGAACTCTCAGGAATACGCTGATGGGGCGCGAGATGTCGGCGAGAAACTGCGCGAGACCTGGGAGCGCCTTGTCGAAGAGAACCTGTTGCAGGCCACGGTGATGCGCCTGCGCCCGAGCGTGCAGACACAGAACCTGGAGATGGTCCAGGTCACGGACGATGACTGGGAGAAGGTCCATCACGGCATGACCAGGACTTCCGGCTGGTCTCACGACACCGCCCGCGCGACGGGGTCGCCGCCGCCGTCGCCGGACGAACTGACCAAGGAGATTGACGAGATTCGCGCTCTGGTGGGCAAGCTGAAGGATGATCAACAAAGGGTGCGGGCCGCTCGAAAGGCGCGCCTGAAGAGCCCCGGCGTCGGAATCGTGGTCGCGACCATGGGCCCGGCGGGAGATGGCGCCAAGACCGAGAGCACGGCAACCCCGAGCCCCAATTAGAGCCATGGCCCAGGAAAAGCTCGCCACCGGCATTGACGCTGACCGCACCGCCCTGCTCGAAGAACTCTTCATGACGTTCTCGAACACGGCCACGATGCCCGAAGCCGAGCAGTTCGCGATCGACCACCAAGACAAGATCGCAGCCTACGACTCCCTCATGGCCGACGGCACCCTGCGCCACGACACCGGCAATAAGCTCGAATTTTCGATCCAGAGCTATGTTGAGAGCAGGTTTTGGCCCAAGGACGAGGCCCTACTGAACAACCTTGTGCCAGTCCTGAAGCAGATGTATTCGGAGAAGAAGGCTGCTCTGTTCGAGGTGAGCGATTTCATCGCCAGAATCGAACGTAAGGGCGTCATGCCGAGCGTGAAGCCCCTCGATATTGAACGCGCGCTTCGTATCCTCAACCGCATTGGCCTCCTCGGCGGGCACAACGCAGAAAACGATGAACACGGTATTCCCCGCATGAAGAGCTTCAGCGTCTCTTCCACAATCTTGCGGACGAATGAAATCGCCGATCAGCTTCGCCACTACACGAAGTCAGCCCAGACGATCTCCGAAGCCATGACGACTGCATCCGCACTTCTAGGCAGCGCGCCCGCAACGACTCCGGCCAAGGACAACAGGAAAGTCTTCATCGTTCATGGTCATGATGGTAAGGCGCGCGAGGCCGTGGCCCAGTTGATCAAGAAGCTCGACCTGGACCCGATCATTCTGCACGAGCAGCCCAATCAGGGAGACACGGTTATCGAGAAGTTTGAGCGAAACTCGAACGTGGGCTTCGCGATCATCTTGATGACCGCCGATGACACGGGCAAGGCAAACTCGGAGGCCGCCGCGCGGCCACGAGCCCGACAGAATGTCGTGTTCGAGTGGGGCTACTTCGTCGGCAAGCTCGGCCGCAAGCGCGTCTGCGCTCTCTACGAGCAGGGCATAGACCTCCCGTCCGACCTGAACGGCATCGTCTACATTCCCCTCGACGCGACTGGCCACTGGCGCCTGGGCCTCCTCAAGGAGTTGAAGGCGGCGGGGTATTCCGTGGACGCGAACAAATTGTTGGAATAGACCGATGGCAAACGAAAAGCAGATCGTTGGGCGTTTGGAAACCGTGCCGATCCGCCAAGCCTTCAAGGGCGAGGCGCGAGACTTCACAACGTGGCTTGAAAGCCATATCGAGGCACTGTCGGATCGAGTGGGCGTGGCGCTCTCAAACCCGCAGCGCGAAGTGGACGCCGGAGACTTCGCAGTCGACCTCGTCTGCGAGGACAGCGACGGCCGCCCGGTCATCATCGAGAACCAGCTTGAGAAGACGAACCACGACCACCTCGGCAAGCTGCTGACCTATCTGGTCAACCGCGACGCCTCGACCGCGATCTGGATCGCGACAGAGCCCCGCCCCGAGCACCAGAAGGTAGTGGACTGGCTCAATGAGTCAACACCGGCTGACATCGCTTTCTATTTGGTCAAAGTAGAGGCTGTGCGCGTCGGAGACTCGCCGCTGGCGCCCCTCTTCACCGTCGTATCCCGGCCGGACGAAAAGGCAAAGGAGATGGGCGAAAAGAAGAAAGAGTGGGCCGAGCGCCATTATAAGCGCCTCGACTTCTGGAAGTCCCTTCTCGCGAAGGCCCTGGGAAAGACTCGGTTGTTTTCCGCGATCTCCCCGAGCCGCTACCACTGGATCGGGGCTGGCGCTGGCAAGTCGGGAGTGACTTTCAACTTCGCGATTCTCAACAAGAAGGCGCAGGTCGAACTTTACATAGACCACGATCGCGAGACTGGGAAAGGAAACAAAGCCATCTTCGATTCTCTCCACGCCGAACAGGCAGCAATCGAAAAGGACTTCGGAGAGCCGTTATCCTGGGAACGTCTCGATGATGGGACGAGAGCCTGCCGTATCGCCAAGTATTTCAACGACGGCGGGTTGGCAAAACCCGACACATGGCCCGGCCTCCAAGACGAGATGATCAACGCGATGATCCGGCTTGAGCGAGCGCTGAAGAAGCGCCTCGAAAGAGTCCAAGCCTAACGCCGTGGCCAAACGTCGACCACCGACCCCATCAGCAACCCTGAGCGAGTGGAAGAAGTTCCTGACCAGCAAGAGGCGCCTCACCCCCGAGAACGAGAGTCTATTCATGGAGTTGATGGCCGAGGGGGCCGCCCGGCACATTCAGAAGACGCGCGCGACCCGCATCGCAGAGATCACGGCCAAGGCCGAGAAGGTCATGGCCAGGGCTCGGAAAGTTCTACGCGAAACCAGGGATGCCCAGAGGCCTGGAGATCGGCGCCTTCCCACGCTATAATACTCTCAGCCCGTGAGCAGACCGGGCACGACGCAGCGAGACGTTGGCCGCGCTGAAGCGAGGCCGCCCTGGATGGACCAGTGGCGGCCTCTTTTTATGAACGAAGACGACATCCTATCCTTGCCAAACATCGAGACCATGGTCATTCCGGCCAAGGCGGAAGCCAAGCCAGAGGCTGCACCCTGGGCCGCAACATCGGCTGCTGCCCCGCAGGCCGCATCAAGCCCCGCAGCGCGATCTGACGATTTTACGGCGGCAGAAGGATCATCCGGGGTATGTGCCGAGGCACCGGCGGCGGCTGAGCCATCCCCTGTCGGGGCGCAGGGCACCCCCGCAGTGTCAATCGGGGCGGAGCCGATCAAGCTCAACGGCCGCGAGCACCCGTGGAAGCCGAGAACGCAGGCCCAGCGCGCGGAGTTCGCTGCTCTCTGGCGCGACCTGTCCGTGCCGGTCCCGGCGATCGCCCGGCGCTACCGCTGCGGTGAGCGCACGGTCCAGATGTGGCGCGCCGAGTTCGGCCTGCCCGGCCGGGACGAACTCGCTCGCGCCCGAGACGTGGCCAGCAGCAGGAAACCTTCCCTGGTCCTGGAGCCGAAGCCGTCATCGCCAGCTTCGACCGCCATGGGCCCGGCGCCCGGGTCAGGAGCAGCACGCCCCGCTGATCCGCTCGAAGTGCCGGAGATCGCCGCGTTGCTGGTCGAGATCGGCGACGAGGCGAGGCGCATGACCCCGACCTCTGATCTGCGACCACTGAGGCGGAAGTTCCAGAAGCTGGCGGCATTGACCACGGCCTCGGCGCCGCATAACTGGGCGTCGCTCCACGCGCTGGCCCAGGAACAAGGCCGGGCCCTGGTCTGGGCCGAGCACTGCGAGGCCAAGCTACCCAAGCCCGAGGTCGACCAGGCCCAGCTTCGCAAGGATGCTGCACTCCAGATGATGCACGAGCTTCGCTCTGTGCTTCCGCCCGAAGAGCAAGCTCTCCTGGCCCGGGTCGTCAAGCACGGCGCCGACCTGCTCATGGCGCGCGGTCGAGGCGCGAGCGGACCCGTATCGTAGCTCACGGTCCGCCGTTATTTATGTGTATGGTAATGCGCCTTTCCATACACATCCCGACCTACAGGTTCGCGGCCACGGCCCGCGCCACTTGGCCAGCCAGGTCCTGCCTGCTGTCATCGTAGACCATCACGGTTCGGAGGTCTCGGTGGCGACTGAACCGTCCAACCTTCCGCAGGTCGCCGCCCATTAGGTCCAAGGCCTCGGTGATGGCCGCATGGCGGACGCCGTGGGGACGCCCGAGGCCAAGACCTCGGACCAGCCGATAGACGCTCGTGCCGGTCAGCCGCCCGCCCTTGCGGGCGCGATCGCGGTTTGTGAACAGCGGCCCCGGTGCTGCTCCGCGCGCGGCAAGCCAGGCCTTGAGCGCGGTCTTGGTTTCGTCCGGCAGCGTGAGCGCAACGCGCGCCGTTCGCCCCTTACCCAGGACCGACAGGGTCCCGACCGCCAAGTCGACGTGCGCCAGATCGAGCGACACGATCTCGCCGCGTCGCAGGCCCAGATCGTGAAGCAGCCGCAGGATTGCGCGGTCACGGCTGGCCTTCGCGTCACCACGCTGCTCCAGCGCGTGCAGGACCCTCTTCAAGGCTCCCCGCGTCGGCCCGCGAAGATCGCGATCCTGATCGGCCTTCACGTTTGCGATCTCCAGCGCCCAAGGGACGAGGCCGAGTGTCCGCGCCAGCTTCACCAGGGCTCTAAGCGCCGCGAGCCTCCTGTTGGTCGTGGCCGCCTTCAAGCCGCGCTCGACCATGGCGTTTCGATAGTCGAGGGCCGTCGCGTTCGCATCGCCCGACAGAAACGACAGCAGGCGGCGAGCCGCCTCGTCGACATGCGGCACCTTCATAAAGCCCGCGAAGTCCTCCAGGTCCTTGGCGTATGCCCGCGTCGTCGCCGGGGTTCGCCCGCCGAGAAACGACCGCACAAGTTCCGAGGCTCGATCGGACCTCATCGGTGAACCCGGAGTGACGACCATCGACTTATTGGGCTTGCTCATTGCGAGCCTCCTCGATCTTGTCGAACAGAATCCTCGCGATGTCGTGCACGTTCGCCTCTTCGAGCAACCGAGCGGCGAAGCAGGTGACGCTTTCCGTGTCCCAGGAGAGCCGCTTGGCGATCTCGGCCGCGCTGAGGCCGACGGCGAGGTCAAGCCGCTCGTTGGCCAGGAACTCGTGCAGTGCCTGTCCGTCGAGCGCGGCCACGTCGTCGGGGTTCCAGCCCCGGGCGAGCAAGGTGCGCCTCGCGCCGTCGAACGCCTTGGCCTCGGCCCTGACGCCACAAGACTCGCACAAGCTGTCGTTGCCCTCGGCATCGTAGTAGATACGGCCCTCCCGACCATCGGCACCGCCGACGCCCGCGTCGTTGTTGCACAAGTCACAGCAAACGTCCGGGAAGCTCACGTCCTCTGGCGGGTTGACACCGTCGGCGATTACAATATGCCCCCGACCGTCCCCCGGCCTGAAGACCTTGAGCCAGGCGCTCCTGGTGAACCACCCTGAGCGCAGGCTCATGACAGCCTCCGCGTCGAGTTGAGCCAGATTCGCGCGATCTCGACCAAGGCCGAGACCAGGGCCCGATCGCGCGGCGCCACGTTCTCAACCCGGATCGAGACCGGCGATCTCCGCTCCGGCCCCGGTGTGGTCAATATCCACAGCCATTCGTTGACGACTATCCGTTTCATGTGCCCTCCCTTAGCAGCGTCGACGAGGGCTCTCCCGCTGCAAGCGGGCTCAAATCCGAGAGAGCCATTTCTATCAACGATCATGCGGCCTCCGGCGAAAGTGACGGAAAAAGCTCCGGGGGGCCTCCCCCGGCCAGACACTACCCGCCGAGAGAAATTCCAGGAATTTTTTACCCAATGCTGGCCGCCCCACGATTTTTTCCTGGAAACAATTCTTCCTACTACGCCGAAGCAGCCTATGAATGGCCGGGCCACCGATCCGGCGGGTTCGGCCACCATCAAGCTCGATTAGGATCGCGGCGCAGGCAAGCGCAGCTTGGCGGAGAAACTCTAGGTCGTAGGGGTCGCAGCCTCGCTGCTCCGCCCACGATGCCGCTTCAGACCAACATTCCCAACCGCGAAGAAAGCGCTCACGTTCGTCATCGTCGGGCATTAGAGGGACCTCCCCGTTGGCAGGAAGAGTCTGGCGGCTTCCCTCGATAAGGCCTGGCGCCAGAAATCGGCCTCGATCGCCTGGATCATGTCGCGGAGCTTGCCTATCGGGTATGTATCAGCGAGTGATTCCGGGGTCTTGATGATCTGCTCGGGGACGCGGCCAAACGAATGGACAACCGCCGCGCGACGGATGACACCACGCGCGTCGAGGAAGAGGTCCCAGCCTATTTGCCAGCGCCACCAGTGCTGGAAGCACCATTGACCCTCACAAGTCTGGGGGAAGGTCTTGGCCCACGCGAAGAGGCGCCGGGCCATGTCCAAGCGCTCGGCCCCACGCGCGGCCTCATCCTTGGCCAGAGCTTCGGCGCTGGCAGCCTCCCGAACGCGGCGGAGGACCGCCCGGCGGTTGGCGATTCGCTCCTGATAGCTGACCAGCTTGACCAGAGTCTTGGCCAGGCGCTCGGCGATCATTCACCCTCCGGGCCAAGCTCACGGTATCGTCGCTGCTGAACCTCCCCTCCTCGTCCACGCATCGGGTGCCTCCTCCGGCCTCGCCGGAAATGAAAAATCCGTCGCCAGCCATAGAGGCCAGCGGCGGATTAGGCACCGGCCCCTTTAGGTCGCGGTTTCGGTCGCGGCCAAGCAGGAACAACAAAGTCTCACCGGAGCGGATCAGGCTGCGTCGCCTGCCGCTCGAACTGCATTACGTCGATCAAAGAGCTTGCGATAAAGTCGAGCCCCGATCCGATCTGGATCAGGGCTCCCGCGTCGGGCCTACGCCCAACAGAATGAGTATAGCCGGATTCCCTCGGATTTCAAGACCCAGTCTGGTCGCAGAGGCTTTGCCAGACACTATCTGACCCTGTTTTGGGCCGCATCGTGCCCGTCCCGAGAACCAATCTTCTCCGCCCTCAACTCTTTGTCCAGGGGCATCCTATGCCACGCGCCGGACCCAGGGTTGATAACACCGCTCTGAACTTCAATCGAATGTCGGCGGAGAGACTATTGAGTTCGGACTGTAGTGCCTTATCGTCAAACATGAAGACGGCCTCGGGGTCAACCGTAACCACACCAGTGTCCGAGAGGTGACTCATCAAAGGATGTCTTTGATCAAAAGGAACATAAATTCCGTTGTTGCTCATTCCCGCAGCAATTACCTTGAGCGAAGGATAGTAAGCGATTTCTCCGAACTGGTTCTTGATAGGAGCAATCCCCTGAACCTCCGCGATGAGCACAATCTCGCGTCTTAACGGAAGAGGCATGTTTGCCTGGACCACGGCGATGTTCAGCGGGTTGGCGTCAGATACCTGATCCGGCCAATACACCATGAATTCCCGCCGAGCGCCATCTTCAACCCACGAGTTAGGCATGATATGTGCCGGTGGTGTTGCCCCCAAAGAAATTGTGCAGTCGCTTGAATCGGTATCATCATGATCATGGAATCCTGGAGCAGCGACGATCCCCGACGGGGGCACTGGGGTGTCCGGGCTCGGCCGAAAATTCAGCCCTTGGGGCAAGAAGCTCTGATCGGAGTTCGGAACAGCGCCCGTGAGGGCCCGGAGCAATCGCAGGAACTCCTCCTGTCCAATTTCTCCGGAAATAGTCCGATAACCCAGTGCATCATTGCCGCCCAAACCCGAAACTGATTCTGTCCGCGCGCTCTTAGAACGCACTTCTCTTGCTTTCATCCGTTGGCGTGAAGGATGAGTCGCCGCTGATGACGGAATCGACGCCGGGGTAGTCTGCGATATCGACGGCGGGGATGACACGGAGGAGACCTGCGCTGTCGAGGAATTGCCGATCCAGCCCCGCATGACAGCAAATGTGAGCAGTGCCGGGACCCCGAGCACGGCGAGTGCTATTCGACTTTCCCTCAGCCAACCCAAGCGAGAGGATGGAGCCGCCACAGGTAGCACCTTCGGGGGTGGTGGTTTGATTGGCAGCGGCGGTGGAACGGAGGGGCGCACGAACAGCGACCTCAGTTGATCATGCAGTTTCGCCGCCTTCCATGCGCTCGCGTCTGTCGCCGTCTCGGGCGCGACCATGCTCTCGGCCGAGAAGCCCGGCAGCTTCTTTAGATCGGCGATCTCAAAAGGCCCGCGAGCATCGCGGCCGTCCGGGTTGAGAACCCAATAACGCATCGATCTCAGGGCCTCCTCGCCGCCGCGACAGGCTCATCCAAAACTCCGGCGGAGCCATCGACCTGGGCCCCGCGATTGGGGCATCGTAACTCGTCATCGTTGTCGCCTGGCGCGAAGGCACAGCCAACCGCCTTCGCTGAACGCGCAAGGATGCGGAAGGGAAGAGCGATCAAGTCGCCGCCTGTCGGATAGAGGCCGAGGGTAATTACCTCCGATGTTCCCCAGGTGAGTCCGCAGGTGAGGTAATCGGGATCACCGCTTGAACAGGCTGGAACATCGTGCCCGAACTTTGAGGTCCATGGCATGATGCTTCCCGCCTGCCCATGGCACTCTTTGATCCGTGCACCTGCGTCTTCGTCCCGGTCGAGCGTGATCGCCAACCTTTTGACTTCGCCCGCGCGGACCCTGACGGTCCTGTTCACGGTTCGATACGACCCGGCCCTGACCTTGATTCGGTGTTTCCCTGCAAGCAGGGAAATGGCGAACGTTTGCTGCGCGTTAATCCGATCAACGCTCGCAAGCAAGCGATCCTCAAGCGATTTCATCATCGCGTCATCGGTGAGATGAGCGGGAGGCGCCTCGTTTCTTGGCGTGGCGGTAGTGGACGGAAGACAAGTCGTCTCGTGGTCAAGGTAGACCTCGGCATCGGCTGGAGCGACCGACAGATATAGCGATCCCCGTTGATCCGCGATCGGCGCAGTCACGGACACCACTTCATGCGCTCGAACGCGGGCGGTTCCTTGCCAGGAGCCACGCCCCGGGATTACGGCATCGATGCGCCGGAGACCCGCACGAACGTCGTCGACCTTCAGGAAGTTGGGTGCCATGGTCTTGCCGACATCGACGCCATCGATCAAGATAGTCGCGCCGGGCGGATCGGAGACGACGAACATCGCTCCGGGCTCCTCGGTCAAAGCCACATCCTTTGTCGTGGTTTCCCGATGCTTCACGGTGACCTCGACCTTGGCCTCTTCGTAGTCCTTGTGTTGGAGCACCAGTGTATACGTCCCCACCCGGACTCCGCGAAGATGCAGCGGGGTCGTGCCCCGACTGCGACCGTCGATGACAACGTCCTCCCCGCTGGGCGTGCTCCTTACTTCCAGGTCCCCGGTTTTGGGGAGGAGTTCCGCCTCTACCGGCGTCTTCTCGTCCTCGACTACGCGGATTCGGCGCTGATAAGGCTCGTAGCCATCGAGCACGAGCGTTATCGACCGATAACCAACGGGGACATCACGGAGATCGACCGGGGTGCGGCCACGATCCTCGCCGTCAACGAAGATGCGGGCGCCACTCGGTTTGCTGTCTACGCTGATCGAGCCATAGAGCGGGGTCGCCTTGGGCCGTGGCTCCAGCATCTCGAAGGTGCTGTCAATCGGCGCGCTGATCGAAAGCCATTGAGGCTCTATGGCATCTACATCGAAGGCAGCGTCGAACACCCCGATCTCTTCTCGGGTGTCCAGGCGCTCAATTCTCATGCTCACGATGATCTCCGGCCCGACCACGCGATAGACCCCGGTCACGATCGTCTTGGCGCGGGATGGATCGACTGGACTGATTCCAGCTTTGATGAGGCCGTCTGCGAGGTCGTGCGCCAGGATGTGGCTCATCGTGTAGGCCCGCTCGGTCGCAGCTTCCTTGAAGCCTCCGACAGCGACGGCGCTCAGGCCTCGTTGATCAATTTCCTGAGCCGCCCGCTTCGCAAGGCCATCGATCGCCGCTCGATAGCGGGTCCACGCAGAGTCTTCTCGATGACGTTCTTGATCAAGGGCTTGGCGCGGATAGCGGACCAGGACGTGGACCCTGTATCCCTTCGCGAGGAAGAGTGGGAAATGGCCGTGGATGACTTCCGTCCAGGGCTGACCGATCGGCTCCGCGTCCCGAATCTGTGCCCGGGCGCTGCTGCGGGTCTCGGCTAAGAGATCGTTGTTCTGCGTGCTCTGCGAGTCAATGGTCATTGCCGTGACGGTGATCCGAATTTGAGCCGCGAGCTTGCCGAGAGCATCCGACATTGCCAGACGCTCGGCCTCGTCCTTAGTCTTGGCAGAGGCGGCACCGACGGCATAGATGAAGCGCGTATCGGGAGATGGGGTGCGATTGATCCAGGCCGGGGGCTTGGCGGCGCCGAGGACGCTGGCGCTGAGGAGAGTGGCCACCGCTAAGATGGTCACTGCCCGCCGAGGACCTTCCTCTCCATATCCTGGAGGCTGTCCTCCGGCCCATTGCCGGAATTTGTCGCGGGCACTCCTCGGGCGATGACGCGCGGGCTGAACCTCACGGCCGTGCCCGAGACCCTGATCGTCTGCCAGCAGTAGAGAAAGCCGGTGCCGCGCTCATCATCAACGACGGTGTTGATCAGGGCGTCGGCCCGCGCCTTCTTCACCGCGTTCGCAGTCGCAGCCACGACTGAGGCCGCGTCTCCGAAGTTGATCGCGCATAGGAACCTGTCCGATGTGGACTCGCCGCTTGCTGGTCCCACAACTTCCATCGCGCCAGGCGCGAAGGTCATGCTGCTGATGTGTGGCGTGGTCGCGGAGCAGCCGCAGATCGCGGGCAGCAGGGCAAGGAGGGCGGCTGCGACTCTTGAACTGGCGACGCCTGGGTGTTTCAAGGGCGGCCCTCCCGAATAAATCGCTTTCCGCAGTCCCAGGGTAACCCCCATCTCGGGATTTGTCAATAAGTAGAGCGTCTTTATAAGACGCTCCTACAGTCCTTGCCCTCTAGGAGCAACTTCCATACCTTACCCTGGCGGGATGACAAAGGACCCTCTGTCGTCGATCGTCGCAGTAAACATTAGGCGCCGCCGGAAGGCGCTGAAAATGAGCCTCCCCGCCCTGGCTGAACGAGCCGATCTGAGTGACGATTTTCTCGGGCACCTGGAGCGCGGAGCCAAGAGCCCGTCGCTGGAAACTCTGGGGAAACTGGCAAACGGCCTCGGCGTGGGCCCGGAGGACCTGCTGCGAAAGAGCGGCGGCCCGGAGCTTCCGGGCTCAGCCTCTGGGCGCCTCCAGGCCTACCTGCGGGGCTTGACCGAGTCCCAAAAGGCCGACGTGCTCGCGATCCTGACCAAGCTCAAGCGCGCGGAGCGGGTCCATGCCATGCGCGTAGCCCTTGGCGCGTAGACGAGTTTCGGGGCGTCTCTCGATCCGACAAGGAGGGGTGTTTGCCCGCCCAGCGCCTTAGTCGGCCGCTTTCGGGACGGCTCGCACTCGGACGACCTCGTCCGAAATCTCAGTTTGGCGACCAATGATGCAGGCCACGAGGCCAGCAACATTGAGAATCGCTTTGCACTTGTCGACCAACATGCTGATCCAGATAGCGCGCGATCCCTCTGCGGGATAGGCGGCGTCCAATTCCGCGATTTCCTTTTGCTTATCCGCGTCTCTATGATACTCGTGGGCGTTGAGCCAGGAGTCAAGGAACTCCTCTGAGTTCAGGAGCTTCCTGTTCAACTCGATCTTCACGACTGATCGGGATACCCGTCCATCGTAGAGCTTGAGCGACGCGTCCAGGATCGCTCGAACAGATTCGTTCGCCAGCCGTTCTTTCAATAGTTTCCTCGTCCGCAAGAAGCTGGCGGGCTCCTGCTGGAGAATGAGCGGCCGGAGCTTGTGCAAGAGGAGGCGAACGTCGTCCATCGCCGGGAGCCGGGTCGTGATTCCGTGGCCCGTTCCGCTGCCGAGAGAGACCTCCATGTGCACTCCGAACCCCGCCTTCATGATCGGAGTCTTCGCGATCTCGTCCACCGATTCAAGATACTGATTGATCTGGCGCCATTCGGCTTCTGACCAAACCAGAGCGAGCCGAGTCACCGCGCCGGTATCGATTCTCTGAACGTCGAGATCAGAAGTTCTTTGGGCTGTCACGGAGCCTTACCCGCTGTTCGTTAGGAGGCGCGGAAGGCCTCGGTGATCGCCTCAAACTTGTTATCCGTTGGCATGACGAATATGCATTTGCGGCTGCTGCGCCCGGCCCACACGGCGCCTACGGCGCGCTTCTCCTCGGCGTCGACACCCTCGGCGTAAACCTTGCCCTTGTATTCGACGACCAGGATGCGACCGTCGTCCAGTTGGCAGACAAAGTCCGGGTAGAACCAGTCGGTTGAAGTCTGCAAGCGGAAGGAAGTGGTCTTGCGCGCCAGGTTCCTAACCCAGAACTTGACCTGCGGCAAGCCGTCGATGAACTGAGCGCACAGGAACTCCTCGGTCAGGTGGCCCTTGGGCGTCTTCTCCAGCAACTCGCCCGGCTTCGGCCCAAAGTAATGCTTCGAGAACCGATGGCTTCCCTCGTAAACCCAACTAGGCTCGTAGGACATGGTCCTGAAGTCGACGACCTGATCTTCGACCAGGGCAAGCACCGAGCCTGGCAGGAGAAGCTGACGGAAAGCGACCTTTCGCTCCTCGTCGCGGTGGGCGTCGATCCGTCGAACGATCTCATCGCGGAGGCGGAAGCGGTCAAGGGCGAGGACTCCGACATCGGTGATCCCGAATTTTGCCATGAGCCCGCGCAGGACCTTTCGCAGGAACTCCGCCATCTCCCCGGCGAGGATGTCCTTGTGATCGATCCGCCAGTCCAGCCAAGCGATCAGTCTTTCGAGCGTCCAGTCGTCTTGGCCGTCGAGGGACATGACCTGCTGGTGCAGGGTCGCGACGAAGTCGCTGGCCGGGAGATCAGCGGCTAAGATGTTGGTCTCGATCTTTCCCGTCGTGCTCACATCGACGATGCCCGCGCGACCAGCGGGCCGCTGAAGCGGGTTGTAGTTGGCGGGCAGCGAGGCGTCTTTGGCGCTGAGCTTCCAAGGGTGTTCGAGCAGGAACGTGCTATCGAACTCTGGTGCCACGCCGTCCTCGCTGACGCAGAGGCGCGGGACCTTAAACTCAAGCTGCTGCTCGTAGGGGGACGGCGCGCGAGTTTGGCCGGTGCCGCCAAAGGCCAGGTCCTTGTCGATCACGACTTTGACGGCGTTCTCGATCCTGGCCTTGGCCTCGGGCGTGGTCACGCAGGTCTTGAGCTTCTCCTTCTCCTCGTTGTCCAGCGGAACGACGACCGTTATCTCGCCCTTGGCCGCATCGATCCTGACCTTCCCGCTAAGCGCCTCCGCCTGGGTCTGGGCGGCCTTCTTGTCGATCTCGGAGGGGTTGAGCTTGACCGTCTCGGGGTGGACACCCAGGAGAAGCTGCCCATTGGATGCAGGGAGAATGATCTGCTCCGCCTCGGCCGTAGTGAACCCGTTGTTTTCGAGCGCCTCGCGCAGTTCGGCCAGGACCTCGGCGATCGAGGGCGAGACCGAGAACGCATAGGAGTGGTTCAGGTCAGCGTGCTGCTTGGCCTGGGCGCCGGGCAGGCGCAGGATGCGGCCCACGATCTGCTCGATCGCCGTAGCCGATCGAGTCTCCTTCAAGCTGGCCAGGACGTAAGCGAACGGGCAGTCCCACCCTTCCTTGAGTTTTTGCACCGTGACGATCACGCGGACCGGGCACTTTGGAGACTTGATGTCGGCCACGTCCTTGAGTTCGTCCAATGTCCCGACCGAAATCTTGATCTGCTCCTGGGCGATCCCCATTTCCGAGACCAAGCGTTGGCGAAGCGGCTCGCAGGCCTCGACCTTCTCCGCCTGAATCAGGAGGATCGGCCGAAGGTATTCGCCAGTCTTCTGTGCCTCGCTGCCCGCCAAACGTTCGAGGTCGGCTCGCAGGGTGATGGCCTCGGATAGGAGTTGGTCGCGCTGGCTCGGGTGTCTGGCGACAACGCGGAGCGGCAGCTTGACCATGTCGGCTGCCTTCAACTCGGCGGCCGAAACACGGTGCAGGACGTTGGATGGGTGTTTGGACCGGGCGGGCGTGGCGGTGAACTCAATAATGCACGAGGGGTTGACGTTGCCCAACGTCTCGAACGAAAGGTCCGTCCTGAAATTGTGCGCCTCATCGGCTATCGTGATCGGACGACGCAGCCTGAGGATGTTGACGAGCGACGGGATCGGCTTTCCATCCGGCCCCATCTGAAGTCCGGCAAGCCGATCGGCGGGAAGGTTGAGGAAGTGCTCGGCCAAAGCTCCAGCTTGAGAGTAGACCTTGCGTCCTGTCGTGTCCTCGACCCGAAACGACTGCATGGTGGCGACGATCACAACCGTCTGGCCATCGACCACGGCGCGGGGCAGCCGGAGGGCTTCCTCGATCGTCAGGACCTCGACCGAGCCGCAGGCGGTTTCCAGCGCGCGGCGATAGGGATGGCGGGGATCGCGCAGCGCCTCGGCCGTCTGGTCCAGAATCGTGTTGCTCGGGACCAACCAAAGGACCACGGCCTTGTCCGCGTGCAGCAATTCGGTCATGGCCAGACCCGCCGCGTGGCAGGCGAGTAGGGTCTTCCCACCTCCGGTCGGCACCCTGATGCAGACGTAGGGCATGTCGCGATCCAGCCCAGCGCCGCTCACGGGCAAGTATGGCACAGGCTCGCGACTTCCGTTCATCACCAGCACGGCTTGGAACGCGGCGTCGGGCCGCCTGTCCTTGGAGCACTGGCGGAAAAATTCTCTAAGTGAATCGAGCACGCGCGTCTGATAGTCCTTGAGCGTGATCATGAGACCTTTACCTCGTATGGGGTCTGGCGAACAATAATCCGCTCGGCGCGGAGCCGGTCAGGGCCGAGGAGGCTCCCGGCGCAATAGATGACCTTTTGGCCGTCGAACTTGGGGAGCCGGGCCAGCACTTGCCGCGTGAGCACGTTGCCGCCATTGGTGCTTTTGTCGCCGAGGATGCCGTTGTAAAGAAGGAAAACGGCGGTTCCTTGATGGGTGCCGATCAGCGGCGAGTTGGTCACACGTTCACGCGCCAGTGGCTCGCCAGTCTCGGTGAAGTAGACGTGGCGCGCAAGGTCCCCAAAGGACACAGACTCCCTGATCTTACCGTCCTTGTCAAAGAGCGACTCGCCAAGTTCGCAGAAGCGGAAGCCACCTTGAAGTCCTTCGACCTTCGTGCCATCGGGCGCCGTATAGCCTTGCGCGACCCGCCGGACTCTCTCGGCCGTGCTCGATTTGGCGATCTTGGGGTCCATCTCGACAAGCACGAAGCGACGATTGCCTCCATCCTGCCGGTTGAGCTTGAGCACCGCGTGGCCCGTGGTGCCACTCCCGCCGAAGGAGTCCAGGCAGATGTCGTCTTTGCCGGTGGCGAACTGGAGGAGGTGAGCGATCAAGGCCGACGGCTTCGGGAAATTGAACGCTTTCCCATCGCCAAAAATTTCGCCGATCTCGTTTGTGCCTTGCTGGGTGTAGATGTTGTCGATGATCGAGTAAGGCTTGCTGCTGCGCTCGGTTCCTTCACCGTCCTTCAGATACTGCTTGTAGTTGACCGACCACTTGCCCTTGCTCTTTTTGATTACGAGTTCATCGTTGGCGAGGGCCGCAAGTGCGCGCTCCTTTGACCATTGCCACTGCTTTTCCGGCCAGATTTCCTCACCCTCGAAGGGGATTGAATACCGCAGGTTCGGGCGCGGGTCCATGCTGTTCGTAGCGAGCGGTTGCAGTCGGTAAGGCCCACGCGTGCTGACCTTGTTGTCCTCGAACTTGTAATACTTCAAGACCTCCTTGCTCGGGGGCAACTTGAACTCGCTAATCCGGTCGATGTTCCGCGCGTAGAGGAGGATATACTCGTGAAGATTGACGATGTGCTTTGACTTCGCCCCGCCTCCGTAGCTCTTTTTCCAAATCAATGTCTCGATTCGGTTCTGTGCTCCAAAAATCTCATCCGCCATGGCCTCAAGCCATCGATGTTCATTCTCGTCAATGCTAATGAAGATAAGGCCGTCGGGACAAAGAAACTGCTTCAGGAGTGCGAGGCGCGGATACATCATGCACAACCATTTATCGTGGCGCGAGAGGTCATCGCCCTCACGTCCAACCACCTGGCCGAGCCACTGCTTGATGAGTGGGCTATTGACGTTATCGTTGTAAACCCAGCCCTCGTTCCCGGTGTTATATGGCGGGTCGATGTAGATGCACTTGACCTGTCCGCCGTAGTAGGGCAGCAAAGCCTTGAGAGCCACGAGATTGTCGCCCTGAACAATCAGGTTTCCGCCCCCGGGCTTGCCGCAGGCGAGGTCAGGCACGTCCTTGAGTAGGTGGAAGGGAACGTGATAATGATGGTTGACGACGGAGTCCTTCCCTATCCAGTTCAGCGTGGGCATCGTGACGGTCGTAAATTCTACAAATTCGGGACATTGGATTTTGGGGCACATACGAACACCCACTGGAGACCTCCTACCGTCCAAACTCCTGGCCGCAGACGATCTTGCGCCACCGCTGGGCCCCATCGCCCGGCTGGGTAGGACCTCGCCGGGTATTGCAATTCCGAGACCCACTTGCTACTTTTTTCCTGTCGTCCAGGTCCTGTTATCCGGCCATGAGCCGGTGAGCTACCGATAAGGCCGCTCGGACATCGCCCTTATCCGAACGATCGGGCTCCCACCCGGTCGATCGTCATCGCGGAAGGACCCGGCCAGGCGCCGGGGCAGCACGACAGGGGTCCAGCGTCCTGCTGGCGACTCGGGATTGGCCGAGGTCGTGCTCTCTGAAAGGAGACCGCGATGCCCGATGACATCTACCCGACCAGCGACTTCGGCTTGGCCGCCTACCTGGCCACCGACGCCCGCGTCCGTCTCGTCTGCGCCCGACCGCTGACGCCCTCGCGCACGCAGTTCGTCATGGCGCCCAAGGAGGTCTGCGAGGCCCTGGCGCGCGACTACATGAGCGACCGCGCCACGGTCAACCCGAGGCTGCTGCACGACCGCTCGCGCCTGCTCAAGACCACGCTCCACGCCGTCCGGCGAGGGGAACAGCCATGATCGGCCCCTATTTTATACGGGCCCTCTCGTGCTCCAGAGCAACACGCAATTTCGCACTCGATGCCCGATGCCATCATGCCCCCAACACCTCTCTTCCTTCCTGATCGTCCTGACCTGATCCTGCCCGACCGGGTGGAGATCATGGTGGACGACCCTGCCTTGCGGCCCGGGCGCCCCGGCCGGAAACGGTTGCTCGATTACGCGTGGGCCTGGCACGTCAAGAACGGGCCCCATGGCCAAAGCCTTGGCCCCGACGATCACCGTCGGCTGCGACGCGGGTGGGGGCGATCGTGGATGGAAGGCGACCGGGCGCTCCAGTTCCACTACGGACACAACGTCCCCTTCGCCCTCTACGTCCAGTTCAATCCGATTAGGTCGCTTCATCGGCGCCTGCTCGAAGCCGGGGCTCTCAAGCCGGGTCCGACCGGTCCCGGCGAGCGCCACGGCAACGCGATCCACCCCGAGCAGCTTGTCGGCCTGGCCCAGACCGATCTTCAGGCCCATGCCGCGCGCGAGATCGCCGAGGTCGCCGCGTGGGCTTCGCGCCGATACCGCGAGCTACTCCATGAGCGCATGGGGCTACCACTCGATGGCCCGGCGGTCGTCGGCTGGAACGCGCTCCAGTTGGCCCGCGACATCCCGTTGGAGCAGCCGGAACCGACTGTCCTGTCCTACCGCGACCCGGTCAGACGCAACCTCAACCCGATCAACAAGACCGCCGCGAACCGCCTGGCCGCAGACGAGGTGACCTCGTGGGTCGCGGGCCGGACGTTCAAGTTCCCGACTCTGGTCATCTACGCCAAAGCGGGTCTCGTGCGCGCGGAGATCAACGTCGATCCCAAGCGGATCGCACAGGGCGCCGGGTCCTGGCTCGTGCCGACGGACGCCGACGCCGTATGCCGTCAGCTACAAGCGGTCTGGGTGCGGCACGGCCGCCCCTTGCTCGACGCGATCGAAAGGGACCGGTGCGCCGCGCGCTGGAGGCCTGACCTGATGAGCCTCTACATCAACCGGCCGCACACGAGGAACAAGGACATGTTCACCGCAACCGTAAGGGCGCTGGTGAATAAGGGCTGGGCGCCTCTGACGAGCAGCAACCGGGCGGCCTTGAAGCACTTGCGGGCGCAGCGGCTCGTGGTCTCATGCCCAGCCCGGGCCCGTGTGAAGATCGCGCCCGGTCTCGATCTCAGCGCCTTCCGTCCACGCCGCATATCAGGACTATGAACAGGAGATGACCATGACGACGATAATCGACTTCGTAGATGCCCACCGTAACCGCTGGACCAAGGCCGTCCCGAGCGCGAAGCAGCCGGAGGTCGCCACGTTCCTCTCCGGTGTCTTGGACATGGTCGATGGCCTCGTGTTGCCTCGCCCGTCGTCCGGCATCTGGCGTTACGCCTCGATCCCGCACTTCATCTTTTCCGAGGGGAAGGCGTTCTCATCGGAGCCCTTTACCGATGACGAGATGCGGATTCTCCGATCGCTTCAGGGACTTGATCCACGCGGTCTTGTTCCAGCGATGGGCTTCAGGAACTCCCACCTGATCTCGCGCAATGTCCCGGAACTTCGTTACGCGGAGGGCCTCATCAGTTACCACGACTGCCTGGCCCTCCACGGATGGCTCGAACTCAACGGGAAGGCGGTCGACGTAAGTTTTTCCCCGGAGTTCGACGAAGAGCCGTGCCGCACCTTTGCCCAGATGCGACATCGCATCATCAGGAACCAACAGGCTTTCCGCTACTACGGCGTGGTTTTCACCGGTGCAGAAGTGGCCCGGCACCTTCTGGGGCGGAAGGGCGACGGCTCCGTGATCGACTGCGGCGCCTGCAATCACTCCATCTTGCGCCGGGGCCTCAGCACGATGGCCGTAGGCGACCATAGCGCGCAGGTGCGGCCGTGCACTCGGTAATCCGCGCGCGTGGTCGCGGGCCACCCTGGGGCCTGTGGCAGAGAGTCGGCAACCTACATACGGGATGCCGTCGCCCTCGGCTTGGACCAGGGCAAGACGGTGACCGTGGCGACGCCGCAGAGCGTCGCGGAGGGCGAGAACATGGATGAACGAACTTTCGGACAACTTGAAATCGGATGGGGCGGCTGTTATCCTCAAGGACGGCCAGCACTTCCCACCCCACCAGACACCAGCGCCGGGAGCGACCGATGCGGACATCGCGTTCTGGACGGAACAGTTCAGAAGGCCAGTGTCGAAGGCAGAAGCGGAGAAGATCGAGCACGATCTCATGTCCCTGGTAGAGTTCCTGATCGAGGTGGAAAATGAAGGGTAAACGTGGTCAGGTCCGGGGACACAAGAAGGCACAGAACAAGACAGTCGCGATCATTCCTGGCACGGCCGTGCTCATCGCCCGCCTGAGCAGCGAGGACCAGCGGAAGAAGGGATTCGGCCTCGATGATCAGACCAAGGCCGGGCAGGACTACGCCGAACGTCTTGGCCTCAGACTCGTCATGCCCCCTCTCCAACTCGTCGAGTCAGCCTACAACGAGGACGACCGTGAGCAGTTTTCAGCTTACATGGACGCTGCCGAGGCAATGGGTGTTGCTCACTATCTCTTCGCCAAACTCGACCGCTCGCTCAGGAACCTTGCCGATCTGGCGCGCTTGGAAAAAATGGCGCGGACGGGCCGGACGCTCCATTGCTTCCTGGAATCCTTCGTGTATCATCAGAACTCACCCGCAGGAGACCTCTGGCGCCTTGGCATCCAGGGCGTGGCCGCAGTGGCCGAGTCTCGGCAGATTTCCGAGCGGACCAGGCGCGCGCTCAAGGCGAAAGCACTGGCCGGAGACTGGCCCCAGAGGGCGATCTTCGGCTACAGAAACGTCGGGGTCGAAGGTGAGAAGAAGAGCATCGAGCCCGATCCCATTAAGGGCCACTGGCATGTTCGCATCAAGGAACTCTCCGCATCGGCACGCTACTCGATCGACGTAATCATCGAGAAGCTGAAGGGCGAGGGCTGCACGGTGCCGTTGACCCGTAACCTGATCGAGCGCGTGATCCGAAGCCCGTTCGCTACCGGCCGCTACCAATGGGAAGGCGAGTGGTGCCAGGGGAAACACAAACCGCTGATCAGTTGGGACCTCCATCTCGCGGCCGTGGCCGGGCTCGAACGCCTGAACAAGCCGAAGTATCGGCAGCACGACTGGCCCTACGCTGGGCTCATCCAGTGCGCGCTCTGTGGCCGCGCGATCGTGTTCGAGACCAAGAAAAAGACGCTCAAGGACGGCGGCGTGAACGAGCATACCTACGCCCACTGCACGGGCCTGCGCTCGTCGCCCGATCGCAGGTGCGCGCGGTGCGTCAACGAGAACCTGAAGCTCGCCGAACTTGAGGAGGCTTTGGGCAATGTGGTCAGGCCGATCTCCATGAAGCGCGAGATCGTCGATCACCTCTTGGACAAGATCGCGGCCGGAGCCGATCATGAGACGCTGGCCAAGGAGACAGAGTTGGCCACCGTCAGGCGCGAGATCGCCAAGCTCGGAACCTACATCGAGCGCGCCTACACGGACAAGATGGAGGGCAAGATCAACGAGGACTTCTGGCAGCAGCAGACGGCCCGCTGGCAGGAGCAGCGGATCGTGCTCCAGGAAAAGGTCAAGGCCTTGGAAACCTCGGGGCCGGACAGTCGCCTGACGTTGGCACGCAGGGTGCTCGAACCGACAATTTCATTGGCGGACAAATACTTTTCGATGGACCCACACAAACGTGCCAGCATCTTGCGGATCACCTGCTCGAACCTGAAACAGGACCAAAAAAAGATCGTTCCCACTTACCGAACCATCTATGGGTTCTTGGTCCGTGGGAACGATTCTGGAAATTGGCTGCGGGACTAGGATTCGAACCTAGAATAAGTGGTTCAGAGCCACCCGTGATACCATTTCACCATCCCGCAATCTGACCAGATTTTAGCCGCGCCCCGGACGGTTTTCAAGGCCCAGCCGCGTGACGATCTCTTGGCCGCGTCAGGTCAGCACGGCGTCGGAAACGGCCTGGTCCACGGCGGCCAGCACGTCGGCGGAGAGCTTGACGCCGGAGGCCTTGGCGTTTTCCAAGACCTGTTCGGGCCGCGTGGCGCCGATGATGGCCGAGGAGACTTCCGGGCGGCGCAAGACCCACGCCAGCGCCAGCCGCGGCAGCGAAAGGCCCGCTTTTTCGGCCACGGCCCCCAGCCGCTCGACGGCGCGCAACGTCTTGGCGTTGAGCCAGCGCCCGATGAAGCCGCCCATCTCGGGGCTCGCCGCCCGGGAGTCTTCGGGAATCGGCTGGCCCGGGCGATACTTGCCCGTGAGCACGCCCTGGGCCAGCGGCGACCAGACGATCTGGCCGACGCCGCGCTTGGCGCAATAGGGGAAGACTTCCTTTTCCGGAGCGCGCCACAAAATCGAGTATTGCGGCTGGCTGGAGACGAAGCGCTCGGCGCCCGGCACGGCGAAGGCGCCGGCGATCTGCGCGACGTTCCACTCGCTAAAGCCCAGGCAGCGGGCCTTGCCCGCGCGCACGACCTCGGACAGCGCCGCCATCGTCTCTTCGATGGGCGTCTCCGCGTCGTAGCGGTGGCATTGGTAGAGGTCGACGTAGTCGGTCCCCAGGCGCGCGAGCGACAAGTCGATCTGTTTGAGGACCTGCTTGCGCGAGAGGCCGCGGTCGGCGTCGCTGACGGGAAAATAGAGCTTGGTGGCCAGAACGTAGGAGTCGCGCTTGCGCCCCTTGAGCGCGCGCCCGAGGAAGCCCTCGGCGGCGCCCAGGCCGTAGACGTTGGAGGTGTCGATGAAGTTGATGCCGGCGTCGAAGGCGGCGTCGAGGCAGGCCTTGCCGCGCTCGTATTCCACCCCCGCGCCGTAGGTCAGCCAAGAGCCGAGGGATATCTCCGACACGGACAGATCGCTGTTCCCGAGCCTGCGATAGTTCATGGGACTGTTCTAGCAAATTGGGTAAAATGCCGCCGTGGAAGACGAGGCCGAATACTACCGCAGCGTGCTCGATAACCTGTCGGGCGGCTTTCTCAGCGTCGATCTGTCCGGGCGCGTCGTCTACGGAAATCCCACGGCGGGACGCATCCTGCACGTGCCCATGGGCGCGGCCCTCGGCCGGCCTTACCGGGAGGCCCTCGAGCCCTACCCGGCGCTTTGCGAGGTCGTCGCGCAAGCGCTCGAGTCCCGAAGGACCGTGCACCGCGGCGAGGTTCGCGTCATGCACAGCGACACGGAGATGGTGATCGGCTACAGCACGCTGCTCGTGCGCAACCGCAAGGGCGAGCAGCTCGGCGTCGGCATCATTTTTCAGGACCTGACGCTCGTCGTTCCCGTTCGGAGGTCAACATGAAGAAAGCGGGCATCATCGGCTCGGGCGTGGTCGCGCAGACTCTGGGCGCCGGATTGGCGAGCAAGGGCTGGGAGGTCATGCTCGGCACGCGCTCCCCGGCCAAGCTCGACGAATGGCGCAAGAGCGTGCCGAGCGCGCTCGTCGGCTCCGTGCCCGAGGCCGCGAAATTCGGCGAGCTCGTCGTCTTGGCGGTCAAGGGCACCGGCGCCGAGGCCGCGGTGCGCCAGGCCGGCCCCTCCGCCCTCGCGGGCAAGCCCGTCATCGACGCCTGCAATCCGATCGCCGACGACGCTCCCCAGGACGGCGTGCTGCGCTATTTCACCGGGCCCAACGAGTCGCTCATGGAGCGGCTCATCCCGATCGCCCCGCAGGCGCGCTTCGTCAAGGCGTTCTCTTGCGTCGGCAGCGCACTGATGGTGGACCCTCAGCTGCCCGGCGGCAAGCCCACCATGTTTATCTGCGGAGACGACGCCTCGGCCAAGAAGACCGTGGCGGCCGTGCTCGAGTCCTTCGGCTGGGACTGGGCCGACATGGGCGGCTCCAAGGCCGCGCGGGCCATCGAACCGCTGGCGATGCTGTGGTGCATCCCGGGCCTGCGCGAGAACGGCTGGACGCACGCCTTCAAGCTCCTGAAGGCCTAGACACGCCCGCGCCGCGCTCCGCGGGTTGGCGGGATCGTTGCGAGCGGGGACGTTATGGCCAAGACCAAGCGCTTCCCCTGGCGCGCCCGCCGCGGCGCGTATCTGACGACCGAGCCGCGCAAGCGCCCGGATATTCCCTTCTTCGAGGACCTCGACCTCGCCTACCGCACTTTGTGCGCCGTGATGTTCAACTATGTGCCGAATTCCGGGCATCCCGGCGGCAGCGTCTCCTCGGGGCGCATCGCGCAGGGCCTGATCTTCGAGACGATGGCCTACGACTTCTCCCGCCCGGACCTGCTCGAGGAGGACCGACTGGTCTACGCGGCCGGCCACAAGGCCTTGGGCCTCTATGCTCTGTGGGCGCTTCGCAACGAATTGGCGCGCCAAGCCGAGCCGCGGCTGCTGCCGCCGCCGCAGCGCCAGCTGCGCCTCGAGGATCTTCTGGGCTTCCGGCGCAACCCGACGCAGCCCACGCCCTTGTTCCGGGGCCTCAAGGCGCGCGCGCTCGACGGCCACCCGACGCCGGCCACGCCCCACGTGCTCCTGGCCACGGGCGCCAGCGGCGTCGGGTTGGGCGCCGCCATCGGCGCGGCGCTGGGCGCGCGAGACGGCTTCGGGCGCCGCGCGCCGCGCGTCCACGTCCTGGAAGGCGAAGGCGGCCTGACGCCCGGCCGCGTGGCCGAAGCCCTGGCCGCGGCGGGCACGATCGGGCTGTCCAACGCCCTGGTCCACGTCGACTGGAACCAGTCCTCCATCGACTCCGACCGGGTCTGCGCCGAAGGCGCACGGCCCGGCGACTACGTGCAGTGGGACCCGCGGGAGCTCTTCGCCCTGCACGACTGGAACGTGATCGACGCCGGGGACGGGCACGACTTCGCGCGCGTGCTGGAGGCCCAGCGCCTGGCCGCGTCCCTGGGCAACGGCCAGCCCACGGCCGTCGTCTACCGCACGACGAAGGGCTGGCGCTACGGCCTGCGCGGCCGCGGCTCCCACGGCGCCGGCCACGCGTTCTGCTCCGAGCCGTTCTACGCCGCGGTGCGGCCTTTCGAGGAACGCTTCGGCCTCGCTCTGCCGCGCTTTTCGGGCGATAAGACCCCGGAACGCGTGGAGGACGCCTATTACCGGACCCTGCTGGCGATCCGGCGGGCTTTGGAGACGCGGCCGGACCTCGCCCGCGAGGCGGCGGTCAAGCTTGCGTCGGCGCGGCGGCGCCTGGCGCGCGCCAAGCGCGCCCTCGGCTCCGCGGCGCCCCGCCTGGCCGCCCTCGCCGATCCCGCGCTCAAGCCGGAGCAGACGCCGGCGCGCCTGGCCCTGGCGGCGGGCCAGCCCGCCACCCTGCGCGGAGCGCTCGGAAGCGCGCTCGGCCTGCTCAACGAGGCGACGCAGGGAGCGTTCCTGGGCTGCGCGGCCGATCTGCTCGACTCGACGAGCCTTTCCGCCCTGAACGGCTCCTTTCCCAAGGGCTTCTACCACGCCCGCAAAAATCCGCGTTCGCGCCTGGTCCCCGTCGGCGGCATCTGCGAGGACGCCATGGGCGCGGCCATGGCGGGAGTGTCCACCTTCGGCCTGCACGTCGGCGTCAGCAGCTCCTACTCGGCCTTCATCGCCGCGCTCGAGCACGTGCCGGCGCGCCTGCACGCCATCGGCCAGCAAGCGCGGCGCGCGGCCACCGGCGAGGACCGCCGCACTTGGATCATGGTCAACGCCCACGCCGGGCCCAAGACGGGAGAGGACGGGCCCACGCACGCCGATCCGCAGGCTCTGCAGCTGCTGCAAAACAACTTTCCCCACGGCGCCTTGATCACGCTCACGCCTTGGGAGCCGCAGGAGGTCTGGCCCCTGCTGCTGGCCGGCCTGCGCCGTCGCCCGGCCGTGCTCGCGCCCTTCGTCACGCGCCCGGCCGAGATCGTGCCCGATCGCGCCGCCCTGGGCCTGCCGCCCGCGCACGCGGCCGTGGAAGGCGTCTACGCCCTGCGCCGCGGACACGGGACGGCCGCCGTCTTTCTCCAGGGCAGCGGCGTGGCCTGCGCCTTCGTGCGCGAAGTCCTGCCGCGCCTAGGCGCGCGCGGCCTGGATGTCGACGTCTTTTACGTCGCCAGCGCCGAGCTCTTCGACCTGCTGCCAGAGCGGCGCCGGCGCGAGATCGTGCCTCCGGCGCTTCTGTCTCGCTCCATCGGGATCACGGAATTCACGCTGCCCACGATGCTTCGCTGGGTGCGCAGCGAGGAAGGCCTGGCGCGCTGCCTGCATCCGCTGCGGCGCGGCTATCTCGGCAGCGGGCCCGGCGAGAGCGTGCTCGCCGAGGGCGGGCTCGACGCGGCCTCCCAGCTCGCGGCCATCGAGAGCTGGCTCACCTGCCTGGAGACGCCCGCCGCGGCGGCCTAGAGAACGACCCATCGGACCTAGTCACCAGCGGCGGGGAGCCTTCGCGCAGTCCTTGCCGCCCATCCAGGCGGAGAGCTTGCACCAGCACACCGTCGCGCCGCAGACAAAGAGCGCGACCCCGACGATCAGCAGCGCCAACGGTCCAGCGGCGGCCCATTCTCCCATGCTTTTTAGATGCCCGGCCGGCCGGCGGGATTCTGACCGCGGATGACCGCCGCTGACTCCGCGAGCCTGGACGGCGCGCGCAGACCGGCTATCCTCATGGCGGGATCCATGGACGAACCGGCCGTTGCCGCCGACCCTTCCCGCAAGCGAGTCCTCGTCGTCGACGACGACCAGGGCCAGCTCGACTTGTTCTCCTTTCTCGCCGCCAAGGAGGGCTTCCGGGTCGACAGCGCGAGCAGCGGCGCCGCGGCCTGGGCCAAGCTCCAGTCAGACGCCCCCGACCTGATCATCCTCGACCTCATGCTGCCCGGGCTGGGAGGCTATGAGATCCTGCGCCAACTCCAGGCCGAGGGCCTGGGAAGCATCCCCGTCGTCGTCGTCTCCGCCAAGGCCATGGATGCCAAGGCGATCGCCCTGCTCAAGCAAGAGCCCAACGTCCGCGACTTCGTGGCCAAGCCGGCGTCTGCGGCCGCGTTCGCGGCCAAGCTCCACGGCCTGCTCGGCACCCGCCCGCGCGGCGACGAGCCGGCGGCCTAGGAGCGCCGGCGAGCGGTGGCGCGCTTGGGACGGTAACCGGCGTCCGGCGCCTTCACGCGGTGGACGTAGTCCGCCGCCTCGCGCGCCGAGCGCTCGCGCCGCGCTTCCAGCGCCTGGGGCGGCGGCTGGGAAGCGATGAGGCAGTCGCAGCCCTCGCCGATGAGGTCGCGGCGGCCGGCCGAAAGAAGCGCCTCGCGCACCTCGAAGTAATTCTCCGGCTTGAAGAACTGCAGCAGGGCCCGCTGGAGCTTTCGATCCCCCAGCCCGCGCGCAACGGGCAGTTCCCGGCCGGTCTCGGGGTCGCGGCCCGTATAATACATCGCCGTGGCCAAGTCGAAGGGCGCCGGTATGAAGTCCTGCACCTGGTCAGGGCGGTAGCCGTTGCGCTTGAGAAAGACCGCCAGGTGGATCATGGCCTTGAGGTCGGAGCCCGGATGGCTGGCGATGAAGTAGGGCACCAGGAACTGGTTCTTGCCGGCGGCGTCGTTGGCTTTCTTGAACTTGTCGGCAAAATCCTCGAAGGTATCGTGCGTCGGCTTTTTCATCAGCGAAAGCACGCGCGGGTCGGTGTGCTCGGGGGCGACCTTCAGGCGCCCGCCCACGTGATGGGCGGCCAGTTCGCTCATATACTCGGGCGACTGCCTCGCCAGATCCATGCGGATGCCGCTGGCCACCAGCACCTTGCGCACGCCGGGCACCTTCCGCGCCTTCTTCATGAGCTCGGTCAGCGGCCCGTGATCGGTGCCCAGATTCCGGCAGATGGAGGGGCTGACGCAAGAAAGCCGCTTGCAGATCTTCTCGACGTCGGGCTCCGTGCAGCGCATCCGATACATGTTCGCCGTCGGCCCGCCGATGTCGGAGACCGTGCCCTTGAACTCGGGATCGCGGCCCATGGCGGCGAGCTCCTTCAACACGCTCTCCTGGGAACGGGATTGGATCGTGCGGCCCTGGTGCGTCGTAATCGAGCAGAACGTGCAGCCGCCGAAGCAGCCGCGCATGATCGTGACCGAGTCCTTGATCATCTCGAAGGCCGGGATCGGCTCGCCGTAGACCGGATGGGCCCGGCGCGTGAAGGGCAGGCCGTAATAGTAGTCCATCCGCCCTTGGCTGACGGGCAGCTGGGGCGGGGTCTGCACGACGGCCCGCCGGCCGTGGTATTGCACGAGAGTCCTGGCGTTGAACGGGCTCGTCTCCCGGTGGATGAGCCGGGTCGCCTCGAGGAACTTCGCCTTGTCCGCCTTGACCTCCTCGAAGGAGGGCAGTGGGACGACGCCGTTTTCAGGCGGCCGCTCGCTGGCGCCCATCGCGTAGGCCACGCCGCGCAGGTCGCGCAGGTCCTTGACGGTCTTGCCGGCGGCGAAGCGCCGGGCGATTTCCACGATCGTCTCCTCGCCCATTCCGTAAGCGACGAGGTCGGCCTTGGAGTCCAAGAGGATCGACGGCCGCACGGTGTCGCTCCAGTAATCGTAGTGGGCCAGCCGCCGCAGGCTCGCCTCGACGCCGCCGGCGATCACGGGCACGCCCGGATAAGCCTCTCGCGCGCGCTGGCAATAGGGCAGGGTGGCGCGGTCGGGGCGCAGGCGGATGCGGCCGCCGGGGGAGTAGGCGTCGTCGTTGCGCACCTTCCGGTTGGCCGTGTAGTGGTTGATCATCGAGTCCATGTTTCCCGCCGAGACGGCGAAGAACAGGCGCGGCCGGCCGAAAACGCGCCAAGGCTCGCAAGAGCGCCAGTCGGGCTGGCTGAGGATCGCCACGCGAAAGCCCTGATCCTCGAGGACGCGCCCGAGGATCGCCATGGCGAAGGAATAATGGTCCACGTAGGCATCGCCGGTGACGAAGACGACGTCGACGGCGTCCCAGCCGCGCGCTTCCATGCCGCGGCGGTCGACGGGCAGAAAGCGATGGGCCGGCGAGTAGAGCGAGGGCATCAGCGTTTATTATCCCACAACGGGCGGCGCGAAGCCGGGGCGAGCCTGAACAAGGCGCGATGCCGCCCGGGCACCCGCGCCAAGGCGCCTGCCCCGATCACGAGGCTTGGCCCGACCTCCATCAGGTTCGGGTCCCTGAACCAGGGCCGCGTGAAGACGAACATCAAGACGGGCCGCGGCTCGGCCGTGTCGTTGGGCAGCCCGCAGTGGAAGACCCGGTAGTCGAAGAGGAAGCACTGGCCAAGCGCTCCTGTCATCGTCTCCATCGGATATTTGCGCGCCACTTCCGCCTCGCCCGGCGGCCGCGCGCGCAAGGCGGCGCGGTGGGAGCCGCGCCAGATCGCCGTCGGACCGTTGTCCTCGGTCACTTCGCACAGCGGCACGCACAGCGTCACGGCATAGGGAGGCAGCCTCGAAAGGTCTCCGGCGAAGGCCTCCTTCCGGCGCCCCAGCTGCCGATCGAAGCGGATCGGCCCGTCGATGTGCTGATGCTGCCGGTAGGCGCCGGGCAGGGCGACGACGGTCTCGAGGCTGCCGATGCAAAACGAAGGGCCGAGGAGCGCGCCCATGATCTCGAGCAGGCGGGCGTTGGCGTAAAACCGCGGATCCAGAAACGGCCCCGCGAAGGGCAAGACGGCGGCGTAGCGCCCGGCGACGTCTCGCACCAGGCCCCGCCGGCGCAGCTCGCCGCTTTCGTGGCCCCGCATCACCTCGGCCCGCAGCCGCCTCAGCAGCGAAAGGGGAAATAGCCCGTGAAGGGCGGCGAAGCCGTCGCGCTCCACGGCGAGGCTGGTCCGGCGCGCGGCGGCGGGGCGCGAGGCGTCGATGGCCGCGATCGGCATCCCATAAGTGTAGGACGACCGGCATCGCCAACCAAGGGTCCTTTGGCCCGCCGGCCGGCCCCGACGAGAAAGGCGCACTTGACAGGTCCAGGCGGCGGGGCTATCCTGGGACTACCCGATAAACCGGCGGAAAAACCGCCGGTTTCCCCTCATGAAGCCGCTTCTCGCCGCCCTGCTGCTCTGCGCCGGCGCCGGGGCCTTTGCCCAGGAGCCCTCGGCGCGCGCCCAACTGGAGGCGCGGCGCCAAGCGCTGGCCCAGGCGCTCGAGTCTCCGAACGCCGTCTCCTTGGAGCAGGCTCTGCGGCCGCTGCCAGACGAACTGAAGTCGTTCGCCAAGGAGCAGCCCGGCGACGGCGTCGACAAAGTCAAGACCGACGCCGCCGCGGCGCTGGCTTCTCCCACGCGCGCGGCCGCCAAGGCCGTGGAAGACGACCTCTCCGCTCTTCTGTCGTCGGGCGCCTCGGCGTATGGACCCATGGGCCGCGCCCGCGGACCGTCCCGCCCGCCCTCCCCGCGGCGCGCCACCCGAAGGCTGCGCGCCGCGCTCGGCTGCGCGAGCGGCGCCTTCGACCGCCCTCTTGTCCGGCGGGCAAAAAGGCTTGAAGATCACGGCCGTGCCGCCCGTCGCCGCCGCGGCCCCCTCGCCGCAGGCGCAGGCCTGCCAGCAGGCCGTCGCGGGCTACCGGAGCCTGGCCGGGATGTGCGCCGCCGGCCATACGACGGTCGCGCCCCTGGTCGCCGGGCTCTTCGACGCCCTCAAGGGGCAATTCGGGACGGCCAGCGGGGTCTTGAGCAACGTGCTCTTCTTCCTTTTCGGCCTGCTCACCAGCGTGGCCACGGGCGGTGTCGGCTTGATCCTCAAACTGATCGGGTTGGTCGGCATGAGCTGGGGGCTCTGGAAGATGCTGAGCGGAGTCTATTCCGCGGCCCGCGATTACGTCTCGGCGCCGGCCGGCTCGCCGCAGAAGGCGGCGGCGCTGCGCCGGCTCGGAGTCGCCGGAGGAGGCCTGCTCATCATGGTCCTCATGGCCGTCGGCGGCTGGGGCTTGGGCAAGACCAGGGCCGGCGCCGGGGCCACGCAGGCCCTTGAAGGCGGTATGCAGACGGCGCTCGACAAGACGGGGCTTTCCGGCGTGATGGCGACGGCCAACGCCGCGCTCGCGCCGGTCGCGGCCTGGCTCGGCAAGCTCCTGCCCGCGCCGGCGGCCGGCGAGCGCGCCGCCGCCGTCGCCGCCGAGGCCAAGCCCGGCGAGGTCGGCAAGGTCGTCGATCCGGAGCTCTATCGCAGATACCGGGACGCCGCCGACAAATACGGGCAAGACCCCGACCTCATCGTCGCGCACATGGAAGCCCAGGGACGCGGCTTCGCCGTGCCGCACGACCGCGTCGGCCACATCCTCCAGGAAGGGCCCACCTGCGCGGCCTGCTCGATCGCCAACGCCAGCCGCCTGCCGACCAGCGACGTGCCGCGCCTGGTGCGGGTCCTTGGCGAGGGCCCCAAAGCCAGCGACGTCTTCAACGTGACGCGCCAGCTCGGCGGCAAGGTCGTCGCCGCTTCCGAGATCGAAGGCACGGTACACGACGGCCACCCCGTGATCGTCGCGCTCAAGATCGGCCGCGAGGCGCAGCACGCCATCGTCATCGACGGCGTCTTCTCCCACGACGGGCAGACCTTCTATTCGGCCACCGACTCGAACTTCGGCCACCGCCTCTTCTTTCCGGAGGCCAGCTTCGACAAGATGGCGGCCACCGGCGGCGTCTATTTCCCCGACGGCATCGACCGCGCAACGCTGGCCAAGCTCGAGCCCCTGCCGACGGATCGGCCGGCGGGCGGACCGGCGCAGCCGGTCGGCTTCCAAGCCCCCTCCGAGCCGAACCTGGCCGCGGCCGCAGCCAAGGCCGAGGCCGAGCAAGCGGGCGCCAACCCCGAGCAGGCCGAGGCGGCCGCCAAGACGGCCGAAGCGCTGGCCAAGCGCGACCCGGCGACGGCGGCGGCGGCGCGCGACTACCGGATGGACGACAACAAGTTCACCTACTTCTTCGGCAAGGCGACGGGCGACCCCAAGAACGTGCTGCGCTCGCAGCAGATCGCGCGCGTCCTGGCCGAGAACGGCATCCACGACACGCCGTCGGGCCGCGAGGAGCTCAGGGCGCTCATCGACCTCGCCTCGCGCGCCGAGCCCCTCAAGGCCGAGGCGCGCCAGTACGGCGAAGCCGTCGTCAAGCCTGTCCAGCTGCCCACGGCGCAGCTCCAGGTGACGTTCTTCTACGAGCCGGGCTCGCCGATCCCGAAGGTGACGACGATCATCCCGCGCGAGCTGCCCAAGCGCGCGGCCGCCCAGTAACCGGCGCTCAAACCGGCACGATGAGGCTGGCGCCGGGCGGCAGCTTCGACAGCGCCGCCCGCGGATGGCGCTCGAGGAAATACTTGCAGTCCCATTCCTTGACGAAGAATACGACGGGCCGCCCGTCGGCGTCCTCGCCCAGCCGCGAACCCGTCGGCAGCGCTTCCTCGGTCACCTCGCCCAGCGACGCCTCGCCGATCCAGCGCACCAGGGCCCAAGGCGAAGGCTCGAAGAGCGTCTGCGCGCCGTATTCGGCCTCGATCCTGTGCTTGAGCACCTCGAACTGGAGCGGACCCACGGCTCCGAGCAGCGACGCGCCGCCGGCCGCCCCGCGCGGCGTGAAGCTCTGCACGACGCCTTCTTGAAGCAGGTGCTCGAGGCCGGTGCGGAACCTCTTGTAGTGGATCGCGTTGGCGCAGCGCAGGTAGGCGAAATGCTCCGGCGGGAAGCGAGGCACGCCCTTGAAAACGATCGCCGGGTCCTCGGTCAGGGTGTCGCCGATGCGAAACTGCGAGTGCCCGACCACGCCCACGATGTCTCCGGCGAAGGCTTCATCGACGGTCTCGCGGTCCCGTCCGAAGACCTTATGGGAGCTGGCCAAGCGGATCGTCTCCCCCGTGCGCGCCAGCGTCACGCGCATGTCTCTTTCGAAGCGCCCGGAGCACACTCGGACGAAGGCCAGCTGGTCGCGGTGCCGAGGGTCCATGTTCGCCTGGATCTTGAAGACGAAGCCCGAGAAGCGCGGATCGTCGGGAGCGATAGGGCCCGCCGCGCAGGGCTGAGGCCGGGGCGAAGGCGCCAGGTCCAAGAAGCCCCGAAGCAGCAGCTCGATGCCGAAGTTGTTGACCGCGCTGCCGAAGAACACCGGCGTCATGTCGCCCGCCAGGACCTTGGCCTTGTCGAAGACGCCGCCGACCTCGTCGAGCAGAGCCAAGTCGTCGATCGCCTTGCGCGCCACCTCGGGGCTGACCCGCTCGCGGATGGACTCGTGCGACAGGTCGACGACGTCGACCGGCGCCTGGAAGGCGCCGCCGGCCACGCGTTCGAAGAAGTGCATGCGCTTGGTTCGCCGGTCGAAGACGCCCTTGAAGTCCTGCCCGGCGCCGAGCGGCCAGTTGAGGGGATAAGGCTCGAGCTGCAGCATCTTGTCGATCTGGTCGAGCAGCTGGAGCGGGTCCATCGCCGGACGATCGAGCTTGTTGATGAAGGTGAAGATCGGGATCTGGCGCAGCCGGCAGATCTCGAAGAGCTTGAGGGTCTGGCTCTCGATGCCCTTGGCCGCGTCGAGCACCATGATGACCGAGTCCACCGCCGTCAGCACCCGGTAGGTGTCCTCCGAGAAGTCCTTATGGCCGGGGGTGTCGAGGAGGTTGACTTGCAGGCCGCCGCACTCGAACTGGAGGACGGTGGACGTGATCGAGATCCCGCGCTTGCGCTCGAGTTCCATCCAGTCCGACGTCGTGCCGCGCTCCTTGCCGCGCGCGCTCACCGAGCCGGCCAGCTGGATGGCGCCGGCGTAGAGCAGGAGCTTCTCGGTGAGAGTCGTCTTGCCCGCGTCCGGGTGGGAGATGATGGCCAGCGTCCGCCGACGCAGCGCCTGATTGCCAGCGCTCATGGAAAGATTATTTTACCAAAAGCCGACCCGGCTCCGGCCGCCGGCTGGATCAGAGCGCGCCCACGGCCGCCCCGCCCACGATCAGCGCGCCGGCGGCGGCGGCGGCGGGCGTCAGGCGGCCTTGGCCGCAGACGGCCAGCAGGAGCGTCGAAAACAGAGGCGTGAGGTAAGCCAGCGTCCCGATGGCGCGAGGATCGCCTTCCTTGAGCGCCCGGTCCCATAGGTAGAAGGCGGCGCCCATGGGCCCCAACCCCGCGGCCAAGATCCACGGCGCGTCGGCGGCGGTCAGAGAACTCGCGGGCTCGAAGAGCGCGTGGCAGGCCAGGGCAAGCGCGCCCGCCACCAGACAGAAGACGGCCACGGCCGAGGTCGGCACGCCGCCGAGGCGCTTGGTCATGAGGGAGTAGGTCGCCCAAATCACGGCCGCGGCGATCGCGAAGCCGTAGCCGGCCCAGGAGGCGTCCGCCGCCGCGGCGCCTCGCCCGATCAGGAGCATGGCGGCGCCGGCAAAGCCGATCAGCGCGCCCGCGACATGACGGGCCCTCAGAGAGCCGGCCGCAAAGAGAGGGCTCAGGAGCACGATCAGCAGGGGCCACAAGTAGTTGAGCAGGTTCGCCTCGACGGGAGGCGCCAGGCGCAGCGCCATGAAAAGGCAGAAATGATAAGCGAAGAGGCCGTAGACGCCCAGCAGCACGACGCGCGGCGTCAGCCCCCGGCGCGTGACCCTCCCCGCTCCGGCCAGTCCCCCGATCGTCAGCGCCGCGCCGACGAGCAAGAACGGCGGCACGTGGCGCAGCTTCACCGCCAGAGCCGCGAGCGTGCTCCACAGCGCGAGAGCGGCCAGGGCGAGCGCGTTGGCTCGGATCATCGTCGCATAGTGTAGCAACCGCGCACTAGCGCCGTGCGCTCGCGCGGCGGGCGGGCCTAAATCCCACTCGACGGCTGCGCACGGCCTGATCGTGACCGCTGCGAGCGAACGTCTGCATATAGCCGGGCGTGATGCCCCAAGAGCCCCCCCGCACCACGCGGGCGAGGCCAGCCTCCACCGCGCCGCCGTCGCAAGGCGCCTGGTCGTAGGGACCATATGAGTCTTCGACCCATTCCGCCGCGTCGCCGGCCATATCGCACAAACCTTGAGCCGTATCGCCTTCCGGTCTCGAGCACACCGGCATCGTCGCATGATGGCCGCAGCCGGAGAATACGGCGCGCCCGCAGGCGGCATCTTGGTTTCCCCAAGGATATCGCTCGTTCCTTCCGGCGCTCCTCGCCGCGTATTCCCACTCGGCCTCGCTGGGAAGCCGGCCGCCCACCCACCGCGAGAAGGCCCTCGCCTGGTTCCAATCCACGCACACCACGGGCTGGTCCTCGCCCCGGAACGAGGCTCCGCAGTCATCCGCGGCGGTGCAATATCCCGCATGCACGCATGCCTCGTATTGCTTGTTCGTCACCAACGTCTTCGCCATTTCGAAAGCCCTGATGGTCACGCGGCGAACGGGCCCCGTATTCGGATATTCCAGCGAGCCCATTTCGAAGGTCCCGCCCGGGATCCTGATCCACTGCAGGCCGGCGCCGGCCCTGCGCCAATCCCGCGACGGCTGGCACCATCCCAAACGGCTGGCCGCCAAAGCGAGGCTGCAAGCTCGCAGGATGCGCATCGAAAGGCCGGCCCTACCGCGGGAAGCTCGTCGGCGCATCGATCGCCACCTTTTCGCCCTCGAGGGCTCGCAAGAAGGCGACGAGGTCCCTCTTTTCCTGAGCCGTCAGATGAAGGGGATGGAGATCGGCGTCGAGCCGCGAGTTGGGCTCGCCCCCCCTGTCGTAAAAGTCGACCACCTCCGCCAGCGTCTTCATCGATCCGTCGTGCATATAAGGGGCCGTGTCGGGCAGGTTCCTCAAAGTGGGCGTCTTGAAGGCGCCTCGGTCATGCGCAAGCCCGGTTACCGCATAGCGCCCGAGGTCGGGATTCTCGGCCGACAGGCCCACGCCGGTGTTGTGAAAATCGCCGTCCGTGAAGTTCCTGCTGTCGTGGCAGACAGCGCAGCCGGCTTTGCCGAGGAAGAGGTCGAGCCCGGCCTTCTGGGAGGCCGTCAAGGCCTTGGCGTCTCCGGCGAAGTAGCGATCGACCGGAGAATTGCCGGTGATCAGCGTCCTCTCGAAACTGGCGATCGCCTGGGCGACGCGGTCCGCGGTCACGGCCTTGTCGCCGAAGGCGGCCTTGAAAAGGTCCTCGTAACCCTTCATCGAGGAGAGGCGGCCGACGACGCCTCGCGCGCTGAATCCCATTTCGTTCGGGTTCCGGATCGGCTCCTTCGACTGCTCTTCCAAGCTCTCCGCGCGTCCGTCCCAGAAATAATAGTCGAGATACGCGGCGTTCAATATCGTGGGGGCATTGCGAGTACCCTTCCGGCCGCCGATGCCGGCGCTGACGGACGACCCGTCCGACCAGCCCTTGTTCGGATCGTGGCAGGTGGCGCAGGAAATGGTGCGGTCCCGGGAAAGGCGCTTGTCGAAAAACAGCAGCCGTCCCAGCCGCACCTTCGCCTTCGACACCGGATTGCCCTCCGGAGCGGCGGGCGGCGAGCCCATCCCGAGCGGCACGTGGAAGGAGTCGTCCGAAATTCCTTGATTGGGCCGCCCCCATCCGAGGCTCGCCAACGCCACCGCGGCCAGAAGAAACGACGAGCGGATCATCGATTCCGTAGGATAGCTCGGGCGCGACGAAAAAGAAAGCCCGGCGGTCGGACTCGCAAAGAGAGGGCCGTCAGCGGAGGGCCTGGATCATCAGGACGAATCCGACCAAGATGAGCCCGAAATGCAGATGCCTCACAAACTGCCGCGCGTCGAGACGGCGGTTGATCAGGCGGCCGATGAAAAATCCCAGCAGGATCGAGGGCAAGGACCATAGGAACAGCCGGTCCACGGCTCTGGTCCACATGCCCGCCGCCCAATAACCGCACAGCCCCGCGAGACTTGCGGGAAGGAAGTAGCCCTGGAGGGTCGCTCGAAACCTTACCGGCGTCCACCCGCGCAGGGAGCCATAGACCGCCAGGGGCGGCCCGTTGATGCCGTAGGCGCCGCCGAAGACTCCCGCGATCCACCCGAAGAGCGGCGCGAAACGGTCATCTCGCAGCTCCAGCTTCTCCCGCCGCAAAACAGAGTAGCCCGAGAAGGCGGCGATCGTCGCGCCGAGGGTGCCTTTGACCGCCGGCTCGGCGGCGGTCTTCAAGAGCAGGACGCCGAAGGGGATTCCCAGCAGCGTCGCGACGACCAGACGGCCGGCGCTGCGAAGGTGGATGTGGCGCCAATCCTGCGCCACGACGATGGCCGCGATCAGGATGGACGCCAGCACGGCGACTGGAGCCGCGACCTGGACGGGAATCAGCAGCGCCAGAAGAGGAACAGCGACCAGCGCCTCGCCGAAGCCGAACGCAGAACGCACGGTCGCCGCGGCCAGCATCGCAACCGCCACAAATATCGTCGAGATGGTAAGCCTCCGCTCCATCTTATCAAATCGCAGCGCCGCCCCCGCGCATGGGCTAGAATATGCTCCTTGAAGACGCTCCCCGCCGGCTTTTCCCGCCGCCACCGCGACCTGCTCGCCTTCCGCGTGCTTCGCAGCCTGGCGGCCGGCGCCGCGACGATCGCCTTTCCCTACTTCGTCCTGCCCCGCTACGGCGCGTTGACGCTGGGCATTCTCTACGCCTCGGCGGCGGTCGCGACCGCCGCGCTCGGGTGGGCCGTTGGGCACATTTCCGACGCCTGGGGCCGTAAGAAGACCCTGCTCGCCGTCGGCGCGCTTATGCCGGCGGGAAGCCTCATGGTCTACGCTTCCCGGGGCCTGCCGCTGCTCTTCGCCGGCACGATCGTGGCGGGCATCTCGGCGACCGGATCGCTGGCCGGCGGCGGGGTGGGCGGCGCCGTCCAACCGGTCCAAAGCGCCGTCGTGGCCGAGATCACCCCGCACGAGCGCCGGACCTTCTGGTTCTCCGCCTTCGCTTTCACGAGCGGCGTCTCCGGGGCCATAGGCGCCCTTCTGGCGCGGCTCTTCGACGCGAGGACGGCCTTTCTCGCCGCCGCCGCGCTTTCCCTGCTCGGAGTCCTGTTCCTGCTCGACCTGCGCTTGACCAGGCAAAAACCCGCCGCGCTGACCGAGTCCAGCCGCGCCACGATCGGCCGCTTCGCCGTGACGGGAGCGCTCAACGGCCTTTCCCAGGGATTGGTCGTCCCGTTCCTGATACCCTTCTTCGTCCTGGTCTACCACGTCCCGCAAAGCCGGATGGCGGTCTATGGGTTCGGCAGCGGCCTGGCGGCCGCGCTCGCCCTTCTGGCTTCCTGGCCTCTGGAGCGCCGCCTGGGCTTTGTGGGAGGCGTTGCGGCCAGCCGGGGTTTGGGCGCCGCGCTGCTGCTTTTGCTGCCGTTCTCGCCCTGGTTCCCGCTGGCGTTGGCGATCTTCCTCGTCACGCCCGCCTTGCGCGTAGTCTCCGTTCCCTTGCAGCAGAGCGCGCTGACGGCCCGGGTCGACGAGTCGGAGTTCGGCCGGGCGCTGGGCTGGAGCCAGGTCAGCCGTCTTGGGGCTTCTTCGCTGGGGACGGCGCTGACCGGTTATCTCTTCGATGCCGCCCGCTTCGCCGCGCCGTTTTGCGCCTACGCGGCGATCATGGGCGCCAACATCGCGCTGTATTACCGCTTCTTCGCGCGAAAGGAAAAGCTCTCTTGACCGAAGGAGAGCATGAACCGCAGCCGCTATGCGCTAGACTTCGCGTCCGCCTAAGGCCGGCTGGTCGGCCGCTCCGGCGCCCGGTAAGCCGGCGGGGCCGTAACGCAAGCCGAGAAGAAGGCCGATCATGAAGCACGACCACAGCGCCGCCATCCAGTAGCCGGTCAGCTGGATCGTCTGAGTCACCTGCAGCATCGGCCTCGGGTCGGGATAGAACGCGTCGGGATATATGCCCTGGCCCCGCCGATAGGCTACGACGCCCGCGAAGACGGAGACGCTCTCGGTCAGGATGATCAAGCCTAGGACGCACTTAAGCACAAAGCGCCGGCTCAGCCGCGGCATCGAGTCTGCTCTCGCCGCCAGCGTGCAGGCCATGCCCAGAAGGACGCCGGGATACCAAAGGCCGCGCAACGCATACCCCAGCGCGAGCGCTTGCGGGCGCCGGAGCCCCCACATGGCGTCGTGATACATCGTAAAGTGCTCAGGCGCCAGGCGCACGATGTATTGGTCGTGCAGGATGGCGTAAACCGTGACGATAGCCCAGATGCCGGCGGCCAGGGAGTAGGCGCTTGCGCGGCTCTCGCCCTCGAACTTGCCGATGAGCCGCGCGGCCTCGAACACGCCCACCCAAAATACCAGCAAGGGGATCAGTTCCATGGCCCGCCAAGGATAGCCCTTCGGCGCAAAAAAAGGAAGCCCGCCGTTCGGAGGGCTTTCGGTGCTAGCGGACGTCGAGTTGAAGCTTGCTCGGCTCGTCGGGGATATCCGCCCCCGAAAGCGGCTCGAGGCTGAAGAACCGGTCCGTAGCCACGCCGCGGGCGGCCAAAGCGTCGCGAATGGCGTCTGCGCGCGCCAGGGCAAGGGCCCGCATCTCAGCGTCGCCGGCCCGCCACTTGGCATCGAGATCGGCGCGCGCCTGAGCCGGCGTGGCAGCCTCCGCGCCGAGAAATTCCTTGCGCCAACTCATGATCCGAGCTTCCTCTTTGGGCGTCAGGGGCTCGCTGCCGGGCTCCTTGCCGCGCAGCCGGCGCATGAGCTCCTGGTCGCCCGCGCTGAGCGAGTCGGCCTGAGTGGCCGCGCCGCGCACGCCGACGAGGATCCCGGGCCTGTCGGCCAGGAACTTCGCCACCTTGTCGAGCCGGGCGCTGAGCGCCTCGGTCAAAGCGGCGCTTCCCGGCGCGAAGGCCACAGCCCCGAGATCGTCTTGCGAGCCCATCATGGCGCCCATCGCCGAAAAAGGCGAGAGCGCGGCCTTGACGATGAGGTCGGCCAACGTCTTGATCACGGCGCCCGCGATGTGGAAATCAGGATCGTCGAGGCTGCCGTCGACGGGCACGTTCAGGTCGATGACGCCGTTTCTGTCCTTGAGGATCGCCAGGCCGAGCTTGACGGGCGCCTTGATCGCGTCGGGGCTGTCCACCTTGTCGCCGAACGACATTCGGTCGATCTTGGCGTGGTTTTGCGTGGCAATGGCGCGCCCTTCGATCTTGTCGTCGAGGTCAAAGCCAAAGGAGCCCTCTTCGATCTTGTAGCCCGCGAACTTGCCGGAATACGCGGAAAAAAGCGGCAGTTGGATGCCCTCGCCCTTGAGCTTGGCCTGCCCCCAGGCCGCCGAAGTCGAAAGGCGCACGACGCCGTCGGCGCTGACCGGCGCCTGCTCGATTTTAGCCGCAGCAGAGAAGGTGGCCGTTGAGCGCGCGTCGTCGGCCAGTCCGGAAAGCTCGACGCGCGCCGCGCTCACGTTTAAGGCGAAGGGCGGAGCGACGGCGTCGTCCTGGATGAGGACGCGGCCTCGATCGAGGGAAAACCGCCTGAGCCGGAACTTCCAGGCTGAGGACGACACAGGCTTGCCGGACGGCGATTGCGGAGCTTGAGCCGCGGCGCTCGACAGCGACAAGCCGAAGGCCGTTGCCACGCCGATCTTGCCCGACTTGTCGCGCGACAGGCGCAGGAACGGGTCCTCCAGGCGCACGGCCGCCACTTCGACGGAATGGCGCTTAGTGGAGATCTTGGCGGACTCGACGATGAAGCGTGAATACTTCACGAGCGCCGTCGCGCTGGCTTTGTCGGAAAGCTTGAAGTCCGCGACCGACAAGGACGTCTCTCCCTCGACTTGCCCGGCCGCGTAATCGGCGCGCCCGCGCACCGTCAAAGTGCCTCCGTCAAGTGAAAACTGCGTGGGCGGCGGAGCAAGCGGGGAAAAAGGCGCCAAGGGCAAGCGCGCGACGTCCCACTGCGCCCCGCCCGCCAGCGGCTTGGGCGTGAGATAGAGGCGCAGGCGGACTTGGCCGGTCCTCTCCACCGGGACGTCGGCGCGCACCGTCACCTTGCCCTGCGGCGTGCCGAGCGCGACGGCGGCAACGTCGACGCGGGCCGGCCCGACTTCGAGCGAGAAGGGGCCGCGCGCTCTCTTTTCCGGAGCCGTCTTAAGCCGCCATAGAACCCCCGAGAGCCCGACTTTCGCGTCGCTAAGGGCCGCGGAGAGCGCGCCGCTATCAAACGAAAGCTCGTAATCAGAAAGCGCGGTCAGGCGTCCAGCTTCGAAAAAGACGGCGGAAGACGGAAGGGCCGTCGAGAGGCGGGTGAGGTCGACGTTCTCGACGGCTACATGGCCCGAGAGCGACGGCGGCCGCACCGTCAACTCGCCGTCCCAGTGCAGGCGTTCGCCGCGGTTGGTGAGCGCCTGCAGGCTATAGCTGCCGCTTTCCCCAGGAATCGTGCTGAGGTTTTCGAGGCGAAAGTCGATCGGGCTGGCCGAGACCTTTTGGGGGGCGCTCGGCATTCGACTCTCGAACTCGAGGGCTCCGCGCGAAACCTCGAAGGCGCCGATGACGACGCGCGGAACGAATGTCGGCCAAGCGGAGGGCGGCGCATTTTTTGTGGATGACTTTGGAAGGAAATCCAGGACGCTTTCGCCGTTTTTGGCGATTTTGAGCGTCAACCGCGGCTCGACGAACTTGATCTCGCGTAATCCGATCGCGAACTTGAAGAGCGCCAACGGATTGAGCGCCAAGCTGACCTCGCGGCACGAGGCCAGTTCCCCGAGTTCCTCATGGCTCAACTCGACAGCCTCGACGCGCAGGCGCAGCGAGAACGGGTTGAAGTCGACGCGTTCGGCCGAGGCCGAGAAGCCGGGAAGAGCGGCGGGGACCTTGGAAAGGGCCTTGCGCACGGCCCAGGGCACGGCCTGCCAGGAAATCAGCGCGACGGCTGCGTAGGCACCGGCGAGCCACAGGGCTCTTTTGCGCCATCGGAGGAATCGCTCGCCGGCTGGGTTCACGGGGCGATTCTAGCAATTGCAGCGGACGCATGCCGGACGCGGCCGGAGACAAACAAAAGCCCTTCCATCGGAAGGGCTTTGTCCGCGCGAGCGCAAATTGGCTGCCCGAAACCGACAATATCAGAACCTGGCTTCGATCTCAAAACCCCGCTGCATTGCTCAGTTCGTATAATTTTATTCAGACTGGGCCGGCAGTTTTCGCTCGATATAGAATACGCTACGGCTGAACCGGCTTTTTCTCGAAGTAGCCGCGCTGGAAGGCCATGATCCACTCATGCCGGCACGAGCCCTTGGCCCGCGGGTCGGAAAAAGCTTTTTTTTCCAGTTGGCCTGCCGCTCGGGCGGCATGTCCGGCCTGATAGGCCTCCTGAATCGTCTGCTTGCGTTGAGTATCACCCAGCGCGAAGCCGGCGCGATAGGCGTCCAGGCAGGCTTGCTGTCCAGAGGCTTCAACATCGGCGCAGGCCACCCCCGCCTTTGCGGAATAGCATCCGCTGGCGTCCATGAAGCCCTTTGTGTAGCTCCGCGGCTTCGTCTTTTTCGCTGCGACGGGGTTGGTTTCGGGTTCGCCGCCCTTTAGGCCGGTGTCTCTGATTCCCTTGAGGCCGGCCGCGACGGAGTCGCGATCTCTGAGAAACTGGGCGTCGCGCTGCGCTTGAATTTGCTGAGCGCGCGCGTCGATGTCATGCTGTTGACGTCCGAGCTCGGCCTGCTGGGCCGCGGCGCCCTGCTGATTGGCGGCGGCGGCTTGCTGCGCCTGCTGCTGCAGGACTTGCTGGCGACGAATCTCCAACTGCTGCTGTTGCTGCTGCTGGTATTGGTAGTAGTTGGGGGCGATCGCGCCGCCGCCGCCCGCGCCGAAGCAGACGGTTTGGCAATCAGGCGGCGGCCCGGAAGAAGGCATGCCGCTGTCGCGGGACATCCCCGGGCAGGGGCACTGCCAATTGACGGCCCTCGCGGGAAAAGCGCTTAGGCCCAGCAGAAAGAAAACGACGGCTATCATTCAGGCAAGGAAGCCACGCGTTGGCAGGGCGAACTCCAAAACACTCCGGTCGGAGTCAGCGTGGCGCCGTCGGCAGAGATTTCGGCGGTGAACGTCCTCCCAAGAGAATCCGTCACCCGCGCCATGCGGCCTTTGAAGGGGTCATACGCCAAGTCCATCCAGAGCTTCCCAGGATATTTGGCCGAGCCGACAAATGCTTGATAGTCGGGCCTCAGCCAGACGATCTTGTTCAAGTAATGAAGGATACCTCCCTTGACCTCGAACCACCACACTTCCTTTGCGCAATCGCGGCCGTCGCGGTCCGGAGTCGTCATCCCGTCGTAGCAAAGGAACTTGACGCCTTCCAGCGAGGCGAGAAAACGATCGTCGTCGGCCTTCTGCTGGGCCGCGGCCATGGTGGGGGCGCTGGCTTGCGCGGCAGCGAGCTTCTTCTTGGCGTCCAGCGCGTAGATGCGGTCCTGCGCGGCGCGGGCGTCCTTCTCGCTCGGTCCGGTCATGAGATAGAACTTGAGCGCAGCTTGGGCGTCATCGTAACGGCCCGCCAGCTCCTGGGCCGTCGCGAGATCATAGTAAGCATCGCCCCACCAAGGGGCGGCGGCCAGGGCCTTCTGAAAACTGTCCACAGCCAGCGCTTCTTGAGCCTGGCTCTTGGCGCTTTTCACGATGGTCTCCCCTTCGATGTAGCTCTGGCGCGCTTGCTCGGGAATGACGAGGCGCTTCTTGATTCTCAACGACCGCTTAATGATCCGCTCGCGCAAGGCGTCGTCCGCGGGGGCGCTTTGGAGCCGTTTGACTAGGTCGGCCAGCGTAGCCTTCGAGCGGGCCACGGCCGCGCCGGCGGGAGCAGTCGATTGGGCGCGGGCCGTCTGCAGCGCAAGGCCCGTAAGCAGCATAATGCAGGCAAACATTCCGGTCTTCTTCATCTTTCTCCCAAGGGCCTTCGCATATCAATCCCGGCGATGCTTACTTCAAAACGATCCATGGGAGCGCGCCCTCGCCGGAAGGCTCCGGCATCGAAGGAGTCTGCTCCACGTTCTGCGGCCGCGCCGGGCGCGGGGATCGTGACCGCGGGCTCGAGCTTGAGGGCGGGCGTCTCGGCGGCGAAGGAGACGCCGGAAAAAATCATCAACCTTTTATACATTAATTTCGGAAACACGGATATAATAATCCCCATGATCAGCTTCCTGCTCGCCCTTGCCGTCGTCGGCGGCGCCGAACCGCTCAAGCCCTTGAAAATCCTGTCGGGAGACAGCCGCGCCGTCAACGCGCGGTTCGTGACGGTCGGCGGCAGGGATAGCGTCGGCGTATGGGATATGCGTCAGCCCAAGCAGCTCGCGCTCATCGAATTTCCGGATCTTAAGACGAGCAACGACAAAGATTACGCCAACCTATGGCCGCTCGATATCAGCGCCGACGGCAGGTGGCTTCTGATGAGCCTTCAGAAGATACACTGGAACGGCCGTCCCGGCCCGGACTCGACGACGGGCAGCGCGGAACTTCTCCTTTTGTCCGTGGCGGAACAGCGCGTCGTTCGAACCCTGGCGCGATTGCCCAAGGAGACTTGCGTGCCCGAGGGGATCCAGCCTTGGTGCCCCAGCTTCGCCTCCGCGCGGTTTTCGCCCGACGCGAGCAAGATACTCTACCGGACCGATGATGATTATTCCTGGTCGAAGACCGACGAATCGCAGCCTTCCACCTTTTCCATCGGTTGGACCGATACGCGCGCCCGGGAGAAGGAGGTTCTCTCCGTGATCGACCTGTCCGGCCGAGTCTCGCAGCGCCAGGCGTTCTCCGGCGTTTGGGACGAAACTCAAAAGCCTCTGCAATGGGTGTTTACGCCGCCGAAATCCGACGCTGGATTCTTGGCGGACGGCCGCGCCGCGCTGCTCTTGGCCGACGACGCCGGCTGTCAGGTCAAGACCCTCGACGGGGCGAGGGTTTCCTTGCTCGACAATTGCTCCGGCGAGAGCCAGCCGCGGTTCCTCTCCGGCCTCGTGCGCTCGACCGCCGACGCCTACGCCGCCTGGGATCCCGTTTCCGGCGCGCTCAAATACAAACTCCCGCTGACGCCCAACGGCAGCACGATCGTGCCCTCGGATGATCTCTCGGCCGTAGTCGAGATCTCGTTCACCAAGCCTTCGGCGACGGCCTCGGTCAAGGTCACGGACGCCGCTTCAGGACGCGTCATCGTCAAGCGCGACATCGAGATGCCCGCTTCCGACGTCGACATCGCCGAAGCCGGTTTCAGCCGCGCCGACGGCCGTCTCGTTCTTTGCGGGGTGGACTACCGGCCCGCCGACGGCTATCATACGTACCGCGCCGTTTATCAACTGGGAGGAGAGTCCCCGCCCTCTCTTGCGGTCGCGGCGCCGTCGCCGTCCCAGGAAGATATCGACGCGCCGCCACCCTCCAAGACCAAGACCGATCCCGACGCCTACGCCGTCGTCATCGGCATCGAAAAATACCGCCAGGAGGGCATCCCCGCCGTCGACTATGCTTCCCATGATGCGCGGACGGTGTATTCCTACCTCACGCAGTCGATGGGCTACGATCCGAAGAACGTCGCGCTGCTCATCGACGACAAGGCCACCAAGACCGATCTCGAGAAGAACCTCAAGAGCTGGCTCGCCAACCGCGTCGACGCCAAGAGCCGAGTCTTCATCTACTACGCCGGCCACGGCGCGCCCAATCCCGCCACGGGCGAGGGCTATCTCATGCCCTACGAGGCCGATCCGAATTATCTTGCCGACACCGCCTTCCCGCTCTCCGAGCTCTACGCCGCGGTGAGCAAGCTGCCGACCAAGGACGTTTCGATCGTGCTCGACGCCTGCTTCTCGGGCCAGGGCGCGCGCTCTCTAATCGCCAAGGGCGCGCGGCCGCTGGTGACGGTCCAAAAGCAAAAGACCCCGGACAACGCCCTCGTGCTGGCCGCGGCCCAGGCCAGCCAAATCTCGACGTCCGATCCCGATCGCCGGCATGGGCTCCTGACGTCTTATCTGCTCGAAGGTCTTCACGGCGCGGCGGACGCGCGCGGCGACGGGAAGATCACGGCCGAAGAGCTTTTCGCCTACGTCAAGCCCGCCGTCGAGCGGGCGGCGCGGCTGCAGAACATCGAGCAGATCCCGTCTTTATCCGGCGCGTCCGGCCCCGAGCCCTGGATCGTGCTCGAGAAATAGTGGCGAACAATCTCGCCGCGATGGACAGCAGCCGCTTCTACGAGGAGTTGCCGACTTTCTCGGATTTCAGGGAAGTCGCCGGCGATCAGCCATTTAGACCTCTGCCGCCGGATTGGAAAGTCATCGTCGCCGATATCGAAGGATCTTGAGCTTGGTCGATCCGTTGGGGCGCGGTTCCTCCCCAAGGCCAGCGATACGAGCGACCAGTCGCTTGTGGTGGGGTTGAGCGACGGCGTCCAGCTCCTTTTCCGCAGAGCGAATGATGCGGACTTGGTAAGCCACTTAGCGGGTCGCGTGGCTGCCGTGGCGCTCCGCCAAGTAATCGGAAAAAGGCCGGCTCTTCTCGGAACGGCGCTCGGCGATGACAGCGCGATCGAGCAAATCCTCTCGGAGCTTGTGATCTGAGATCAGGCGAGCGAGGAAATCCTCGCGCGCCGCTTTCGGCAGCGCCTGGAAGGCCGTCCAGAACACCTCGGCAGTAGCTTCAACGGGGTCATTAATTCAGTTTAACAGGATGTCCTCCGGGACGCAAGGACATCCTTGTATCAAGCCAAAAACGAACTGGCCCCGTTACCGCCGAAGGCGGCCCGGGGCCAGCTTTGATGAGCGTCCAAATTCTGCGGGACTAGGATTCGAACCTAGAAAAGGAGATTCAGAGTCTCCCGTGATACCGTTTCACCATCCCGCAATGAGAATGATATTTTATCAAATTCTGCCCGTCTTCGACGCGCCGGGAAAGAACTTGAAATAGAGATTGACCAGCGCTCCCGCCGTCGTCAGCAGGTTGACGGCGAAGAAGACGTCGTCGCCCTTGAGCAGGGCGTAGAGCATCAGAGAGGCGCTGCCGATGAACATCAAGGCCAGGAAACCCAGGTTCGCGTCGCAGCGGCCGGCCTTGATCGTGTCGACCGATGCGGGCACCCAGGCCACGGCGAACGCGATAAGGCCTACATACGCGATGAGTTGCATGCCCCTCTCTTTAGCAACGGAGCGGCCACGACGGGGAATCTTCCCTTGACAGGTCCCGGGGCCGGGGCTACCATGGACGTGCCCGAAGAAACCGCTTCGTAGACCGCGGTTTTCCCCTCATGGCTCGACTGGCCGTCGCCGTACTCCTGGCCCTCCTCGCGGCCCTGCCCGCCCGCGCCGCGGACACCTCTTCCTGGGAGGCCTTCGCGGCCCGAGGCGCGGATGCGCGCCTGTCTTCTTCCCTCGGTCTCGACCTCTCCGGCCCTGGGCGGCGCCCCTTCGCCTACGCGATGGCCCAGACGGCCCTGGACCCGGAGACGGTAGCCGCCCTGCCCGAGGCCGCTCGGGCGCCCGCGCTGCGAGCCGCGCTCTCGAAAGCGGCCGCCCGAGCCACCTCGGAGGCTTCCGCCGCCCTCTCGGCCGGCGCGGCCCCCGGCGCGCCCCTGCTGGCGCGCTTGCGCGCGCTGCAGGAGGTCTCGCCCGCCCTCGCGCCCGAGGCGCGCGGCGAACTTTCGCGCTCGATGGAGCGCCTGCGAGCCTCTTTCGGCCCGCGCGCGGCGCGCCAAATCGATGAGGCGGCGCGCCTGTGGAGCGGCCCGCGGCCGGCAAGCCCCCCGTTGCTCTCCGACGCGCGCCAGGCGGGCCTAAAGCCCTATCGGCCTCACCCTCGCGCCGCCCCGCAGGCCGGCCCGTCCGGCCCCGCGCTGCCGGAGCTGGGTCCGCTGCCGGACGGCCTCACCGCCGCCGACCGCCGGGCGCTTTTCGACGGGCTCTACACCGACCGCCTGACCGGCCTGCTGAACAACCGCTACCTCGAGGCTCGCGCCGCCGAGCTCGTCTCGGGTCACGGCGAGTTGGTGCTCATGGACGGCGACGGCTTCGGCGCGGTGGACCGCGAGCTCACCGCCCGTTACGGCGCCAAGGGCCGCGCCGCCGCCGACGAGGTGCTGGCGCGCATGGCGGCCGACGCCCTGGCGGCCGCGCGCGCCGCGGCCGGCCCCGGCGCGGTCGGACTGCGCAAGGGCGGCGAGGAGTTCGCCTTCTTCGTAGCGTCCGGACGAGGCGCGGCGGCCGCTCAAGCGGTGCGCCGCGCCGGAGAGCGCTTCCGCGCCGACAATCTCGAGTTGGCGGCGGTCCTGCCCGCGTTCGGCGTCTCCGATGACCCAGCCGTCGTGATGCGCGCCATTCAAAAGCGCGCGGCCGACGAAGCCGCGGCCAAGGGCGCCGCCTCCGAGCGCGGGCCGCCGGGCGCAGGCACGATCTCAGCCGGCGCCGCGGCCATCGACCGGGCGCTGCCCCCGGCCGAAGCCCTGCGTGAGGCGCTGCGCAAGGCCGACGCCGCGCTGTCGGGCGCCAAGGAAGGCGGCAAGGGGCTCGCCGCCGTCTTCGAGGAAGCCGGCGTGCGCATCCTCGACCGGCTCGAGCCCGGTCCCTCGGCGCAAAGAGAGCGCGCCGCGTCGGACGCGGCCGCGGCGGCCGGCCGCCGCGAGCGAACGCGGCGCGCGGCGCTCAAGCTGCGGCGGCTGGACGCCGCCGCCTACGCCCGCTACCGGGAACTCTCCGAGCGCGATCCCGTCTCCGGCCTCAAGGACTACGAGTCCATCCGCTCCCATCTCGGCGAGCTCTTCGGAGCGAGCGGTCGGCCGGGGCGCTTCGATCACATCCTGGTCCTGGAGCTCGACTCGTTCAAGGCCTTCAACGACCATCCGCGCCTGGGCCACGCCGTCGGCGACGCGGCCCTGAAGGGCTTTGGAGAGGCCGCGACGCGGACGGCGCGCGAGTTGGGCCTCGACGCTCGGCTTCTCGTCGCCGACGGCGAAAGCGGCGTGCATCTCGCCCGTTCCCACGGCAAGCAGTTCCAGGCGCTGGGCGCCGAGGCGGACCTGCGGCGCTTCGCGCTGGCCCTCGAGGCGCGGCTGCGCTCAGAGCAGCCGGTGCTGGCCGAGGCGGCCCGAGCGTCTTTCGGCGCGCCCGAGGCGACGGCCGACCGAATCTCGGCCGTGCGCCGCATGCTCCAGGCGCAGGCGCGCGCGCTTGGCAAGAATCCCGTCCGCGTCGGCTTGGCGACCGCCGCGCTCGAGCCCGTCAAAGACGCCGCAGACTATGACGCGGCCGTGGCCCGCGCGGAAGCGGCCCTCGAGGCGGCGAAGGCCGGCGCCGCGAGCCGTTATATCGACACCAACGTGCTCATCTACGCCAAGAGCCGGGGCTTGCCGCCCGAGTCGGGGAGGCTTGCGCCGCAAACGGCCTACGAGATATCCGTCGGCGGCCCCGAGATGCGCCGCTACGCCGTCGAGCAGATCAAAGCCGGGCGCATCGCGCTCGACCCGCATCCAAGCCAAATGACCCCGCAGCAGCGCGCGCAAATCGAGACGATGGCCGGCCTGCTGACCCGCTATGGCGTCGAACCCAAGGATGCCAGAATCGTCGCGCAAATCGCGGCGGCGGCCGGCGGCGCGGGCGTGCTTCACACCCGGGAGCGGAGGCTGACGAACCAGATCGAGAACCTTCGCCGCTCGCGCAAGTTCAACGCCGAACTCGCGCGGGCCGGCCTGGAAGGCCGCCTCCCCCAAGTGGTGCGCGTCGCAACGGATTTCGCCGGCCGGCCCTGACGGTTCCCCGTCGAGGTTTTACCGGGATTTAACGGGTCTGAAACAAATCGCCCCCGACGCTCTGTTATCATTCGGCTCGTGCATCGGCCCGGCGCTCGCGCCCTTACCGGACTCTTACTGCTGGCGGCCCTCGTCGGCGCGGCCGCGGCTCAGACGCCGCGGCCCGTGCCCTTGGTGGGACCTCGGTCTCTCAACCTATGCTTCGACGGGCTGGGAGTCAGCTGCCGTCCCGAGGCGCGCGCCGCGCCCGTCGCCCGGAGCAAAGGCGGGATGATGGACCGTTTCTGCAACTTGGCCGGGATGTTCATGGGGCGGGTGGACGCGGCGACGGTCGGCTCTTTCAAGTTCCGCATCACGCTCGCCATCAAGGAACCGCCGTCGTCGATCGACAGCAGCATCCATTGGGACGACGACTGAGCGCCGCGCTCAGCGGCCGCGTCGCCGCGAGACGCGCAAGCCCGCCTCGACCAGAAGATCCCCCACCCGCTGGCCGACGGCGCGCACCGTCTCCGCCGGCGCCGTCCGCGCGAAGTTGCCCCAGACCCTCAGGGCGAAGCGGTAGTGCTTGCGCTCGATGATGCGCCGCAGACGCCGCTCCATCTCGGCGCGGCGGAAAGCCTCCGCGATCGCCGTATCGCCGCCCTGGCCGCCGCGCGCGCGCCGCACCGACGGCCGCGCGGCGGCCAGGGCGGCGACAGGCATGGCGGCGGGCACCGGCGCGTAGGCTCCGGAGGCCTGGCGGACGAACTCCAGCAGGAACGGGCCCTGGAAGACGTAGATCCTGGCGAGGGCGACGGGAACTTTCGGCTGCCACGCCTGGCGCGGCGAACCGGGGATATTCGTCCCTTCGGGAAGGCGGCGCCAGTCCTCGATCTCGGCGAGGATCCGCTCGGGCGGCAGCGAGGCGTCGTTCAGGTCGATGATGACGGCGCCCGGCCCGAGGCCATGGCGTCGCGCGTGCTCGTAGACCTGGCTGTTGGCCTTATTGAGGAGCAGGGATAAAGTCGCCAGACCCGAAGAACTCTTGAGCTCGGTTACTGTCCCGCCGACGATGAGGTCGGGGGTCTTGCCGGTTTCCCGCAAGACGACCTGAAGATCGACGTTCCAAAGCTGGATCTTCTTGATCGTCCTGATCTCGTGGGAGCCCTGCTCCGGCAGCAGGTCCGCGAGACCGGGGTTGCCGGAGAGGTCGATGGCGATGAAATGGCCTCCCTGCCGGTCGCGGTAATCGTAGACGCGATAAGGCGCCATCTGCTCGACCGTGTTCATCAGGCGTTCGACGAGCTCGCGGTTGACGTCCTGCTGGTATCCCAGGGGGATCGCCGCGCGCACGTCCTCGGCGGTGTGCACGTCGTGGATCGTCACGGAAGCCACGCCCTGCGGCAAGGTCGGCAGGACCGGCGCCGGCAAGGGCGAGGCCGGGGCATTGGACGAGGGTCCGCGCCCGTCGAAGGCCCCGCCTAAAGCCCCGTCCGCCTGGCCGGGCCGGGCCGCGAGGCGGCCGGAAAGCCGGCCGAGGCCTTTCCAAGCCGGGACCGGCACGCCGGCCGGAGCGAACGCGGCGGCCGGCGGCAAAGCGGCGGCGTCCGCGGCGCGCTCCTGGGCCGGCGGCGCCGCGATGGCCTCGGCCGCAGGCAGCCCGGGCGGCGCGGCGAAGGCGTCCGAGGCCTGCGCGGCGGCCTCGCTCAGAGGCGAGAGCGCCTCCGGCGGGATCGGCGCCTGGAAATCCGCGGCGCGGACGGCGGAGGCCGCCAGCCAGAAGGCAAGAGCCGCCGTCCAGCGGCGGCGGATCACGGCCGCGCGCCCGCCTGCAGCTCCTCGCCGTAGAGACCGGCGAGCTGCTTGAGGCTGGGTTCGGGATCCAGACGCGCCATGTGCTCGAGCACGCCGCGGATGCGCGCGGCCGCGGCGGGATCGGGAAGCTCCCGGCTGCCCGCGATCCAGCGCAAGCAGCCCATCAGAAAATAACGCGACCGGCCGCCGTGGCGGGCGTCGGCATAATAGGCCGGCAAATCCACGGCCAGCGGCCAGAGCAAGTCGGAGTCCAGGCGCTGAGCCAGCGCGGGCGTGCGGTAGACCACCTCCGGGCCGCGGGCCTGGAGCAGATTATAAAGAATGAGCATCGCCAGCTCGTTTTCGCGGGCGCTGCCGGCTTGGCGCGCCCCGTCGAGGGCCGTGAGCACCATCAGCTCGTCGGTGCGGCGGTCGATCCAGGGCATATGATCCGAGAGCTCCGAGAGCCCGAGCAGGGCTTCGACGCGGAAGGGCGCCAGACGCGAGCCGGGCTGCGCGTGGGCGGCGTCGGTCAGCGCCGACGCGACTTCGCGCAGGGCGTCGAGACTGCGCAGCCTGGGCGCGGCTCGCCCCAAAGCGTCCATCGCCGCCGCCCGCACGACGGCGGAGTCGTCGTCGGAGGCGGCGACTCTCTCGAAAGTCTTGACCAGCGCCAGCTGGGCCCGCGGCCCGAAGGAGGCCGCGCGCATGACGCCGGCCTGCAGGGCGGCTTGCTGGTCCTGGGGCACCACGCCGTCTTCCATGCGCTCGAAGAGATCGGCGGCCTCGGGGATCGCGGCGGCGCGCAGACGCGTCATCTGGCGCGCGAAGGATGGCGCCCGGGCGGGCGAAGGCACATAGCCGGGCAGCGGTCCGGCGGCGGCGGCCCCGGCCAGCCAAGCGCCGGCGAGAACCCAAGCGGCGGTCATGGACTGATTATAAGGAGAGAGCAGCCGGGCAGACAGAGGCAAAAGGCCCTCGGCCCCGCGGGCCCAAAGTCCCAGGACCCGGCCGTGACACGGCCGTCCCGGGGCCGTCGCGACGCCCTGCTACACTGATCCCATGCGGGTGCTCACGACCCTCGTCTACGGCTTCTCGGCTTGGATGGCCTCCGGCCTCCTCGTCTACGCGGGCGCCCATGCGACCCGGCCGTCCGCGGCGCTGCGCTGCGCCGCCCTGGCCGCGGGCTTTCTCGGGGTCTTTCGCCTCTATTTTCGCCGCCCGGACAGCCTGCGGCCCTGGCCGGCGGCCGGCGTCACCCTCGCCCTCATCGCCGGGCTCGACGGCGCGCTCCTGGTCCCTCATCTGCCTCGCGCCTCGGACCTCTTCCTCAGCTTTTGGGACTGGCAGCTGCCCGCCCTCGTCGTCATCGGCAGCATCCTCGCCGCCGGCGCCGGCGCGTCCCCCCGCACAAAACCGCAACAAGGCCGACATTGAGCCCAAATGGAGACTGTGTTAGCATGCGCGCATGGCCTTCAAGATACTCCTCGTGGACGACGAGGCCGACAACCGGGAAGTGATGAAGTCCCTGCTCGAGCGCGAGCACTTCCAGGTGATCACGGCCGCCCGCGCCGAAGAGGCCTTCGAAGCGGCGGCGGAGAATCGTCCCGACGCCGTCCTTTCCGACGTCGTGCTGCCGCGCGCCAGCGGAGTATCGCTTTGCCGGCGACTCCGGGGGGACCGGCGCACGGCTTCGCTGCCCGTGGTGCTCATTTCGGGACTGCAGAAGGACGCCGCGACCCAGGCCCAGGCCCTCGAGGCGGGCGCCGACGACTATCTGGTCAAGCCGGTGGACGGGCGTCTCCTCGCCGCGCGCCTGCGCTCGCTGCTGCGCCGCTGCGCCGTCGCGCCGCCCGCCCAACGCCTGCGCAGCGGGTCCCTGCGGCTGGACCTCGACGCGCGCACGGCCCGCGCCGCCGGCCGGACGCTCCATCTGACGCGCAAGGAATTCGACCTGCTGGTCTTGCTGATGCAGCGCTCCGGGCGCGTGCTCAGCTCCGCCTTCCTGCTCGAGAGCGTCTGGGGCTACGA
>DAIDHI010000014.1 GCA_027452025.1 Elusimicrobiota bacterium
GGAGGCGTGAGCGCTTCCCGGACCGCCGTCAACGCCGGCAAGGGCTTCGTCTTCATCGACTACCGCGGCGACGTCTGCCCTTCGGGCTTCCTGCCCGTCGCGGCGGGCAACATCCGCGACAAGACCCTGGCCGAGATCTACCGGGACTCGCCGTTGTTTCGCGACCTGCGCGACGCGAGAAAGCTCAAGGGCAAGTGCGGCCGCTGCGAGTTCGCCCGGGTCTGCGGAGGCTCCCGCGCGCGAGCCTGGGCGATGACGGGGGACCATCTCGCCTCCGACCCGTCTTGCGCCTACGAGCCGGCGAAGATCGCCGCCTAGACGCCCTCGAAGTGGAGGCTTTCCTCTAGATACGGATCGCGCCGCGGCGTCTCCGGCGCCGCCGCCCAGGCCCTCTGGAAGGTCAAGACGAAGGCCGCCGCCAGGCCCGCGAAGACCAGCAGCTGCAGGATGTCGAGCACCGGCCGGGAGCCCAACAGCGGCGGCATGATCAGGACGTAGAGGTCCAGCGCGTGGCCGGCCAAGAGCAGCGCGCAGGCGGCCGCGAGGGTGGCGCGCCGCTTTTTGCGGGCGGCCGGCAGCAGGATGGCGAAGGGCACGGCCAGGTTGACGACGGGATTGAGCCAAAACAGCTCCCGCCAGCCCGGCTGCATCCGGGCGAGATAATGGACGGTCTCCTCGGGCAGGTTCGAGTACCAGATCAGCAGATACTGCGAGAACCACAGGTAGGCCCAGAAGACGCTGAAGGCGAAGAGATACTTGCCCAGGTCGTGGAGATGGTGGTCGTTGACGCCGGCGTACGCGCCGCGCGAGCGCAGGCGCAGGACGATCAGGATCAAGGCCGCCAGCCCCCCCTCGAAGAGGCCGCCGAAGGCGTACCAGGGATAGATCGTGCTCGTCCAGCGCGGCTCGAGAGCCATGAGCCAGTCGATGGAAAAGAGCGTGAACGTCCCGGCGAAGACGACTAGAAAGAGCGCCGACCAGGCCATGCGGCCCTCGACGAGGGCCGGATCCGAGGACTCGTCCTGCCGCCGCGAGATCGCCTTGAGCTTGCCGATGAGCCAAAGCCAGGCGCCGAAGAAGACGGCCGTGCGCGCGGCCAGAAACCAGAAGTTCAAATAGGCCGCGTTGGGCAGATCGGTCATCGAGGCCCAAGGGAAGATCCCCCGGCCGGCGAGCAGGAGCAGCGCGAAGACCGCGCCTCCGACCGGCAGGTAGGCCGTCATCGCCTCCGGAACGCGGCGAAACGCGACCGACCAGCCCGAGGACGACGTGTTTTGAATGGCGACGAAGACGGCGCCGGCCAGCGCCAGCGAAACGAAGAAGAAGTTGGCCCACAAAAGGCCCGCCCAGGCCCGGTGCGGGTTCAACCGCCAGTCCGCGAGCAGCGCGATCGCCCCCACCACCACGGCTTCCTTCAAGGGAAGCCGTATCTCCGACAAGCCTCGCGTTTTGCTCTCCATCATTGGGCCCTCGCTGTCGCCTGGCCCCGCTGCCACGACCGCAGGAAGGCGACGATCTCGCGAATCTGCTCGGCCGTCAGCCCCGGCTTGCCGTCCATGCCGTCCCCGAAGGCCCGCATCGGCGTGCCCGGGCGGCCCAGGGCGATCGTGGCCAGCAGGAAGTTGTCGTCGGCGGCCTTGAGGAACTCCTGGTTGTTCAAAGAAGGAGCGAAATCTCCCGGCTTCAAGCCGTGCTTGCCCAGCCCTTGCCGGCCGTGGCAGCGCGCGCAATTCTGCTCGAAGAGGGCATGTCCCGCGGCGACGAGCTTCGGGCCGCGCTCGACGCGGCGCGGGATGAAGGCGGGAGAGGTCTCCAGCGAGCGCAGGTAGGCGATGACGTTCTCGATGTCGGCCTCCTCGAGGTGCGGCCGGTCGGCGCCGTTGTAGTAGGAGTGCATGGCCGTCCCCTCGCGCCCGAGGACGATCGTGCCGTAGAGATAGCCGTTGCTGGCGACTTTGAGGAAGGCGGGGTTGCCCAAAGACGGGCCGCTCGCGCCCGAGCCGCCGACGCCGTGGCACTGCACGCAGCCGGCCTTGGTCTGGTAGACGGCCAAGCCGTCCTTGGCCGAGGCCCAGGAATAGGTGCGCAGCAGCCCCTGCGGCGGCGGGTTATGCTGCATCTTGCGCAGGTAGGCGACCAAGTGGCCGATGTCCTCGGAGGAGAGCGGGTCGCGGGCGCGCTTGAGGAAGCCCTTCATCTCCGTGCCGTCCTTGCCGTAGGCGATGGTGCGCCACAGGAAATCGTCCTTCTCCTGGGTCAGCAGGATGGGGTTGGCGATCTGCGTGCCGATGTCGCCGCCGCCCTGAGGCCCGTGGCAGCTGGCGCAGTTCTTGGCGAACAGGACCTGGCCGAAATCGGCCTGGCCCGGCCGCGTCGCCGTCGACAGGGCGACCGACGGGGCTTTCTGCCAGGAACGGATGTAGGAGATCACGTTGGCGACGTCGCGGGCGCTCAGGAAGGTCCAGGCCGGCATGGCCGTGCCGGGGCGGCCCTCGGTGATCACGTTATAAAGGAAGCGGTCGTCGGCCATCGCCAGGAAGGACTGGCTGTTGAGCGCCGAGCCGATGGCCCCCTCTCCGGAAGGCCCATGGCAGGCCGAGCACCGCGCCGTAAAGAGCGCTCGCCCGGCCGCGGGCGAGGCCTCGGCCCGCAAGGCGGCCACGACCTTCCACGCCGGGGGCTTGCGCGCCCAGGAGCGGATGTAGGCGACGAGCGAGGAGACGTCCTGGGGAGTCAAGTCGTAGGACGCGGGCATGGCCGTGTGATGGCGGCCCAGGGAAATGGTCTCGCGCAGGAACTGGTCGGACGCCATCGCCAGAAACGAGGGCGAGGACAACGACGGGCCGATCCCGCCTCGTCCCTCGGGCCCGTGGCAGCCGATGCAGTGCGTGGCGAACAGCGCGCTTCCGCGCGCGGCCGCGCCGCCGGCGAGGAGGGCGCCTTGCGGCGTCGGACCGGCCCAGGAGCGGATGTGCAGGACGATGCTCTTGATCTGAGTGGGCGTCAGGATTTCGCGCCAAGCCGGCATCTGCGTGCCGGGACGGCCGTGATTGATGATGTCCCAGTAATAGGAATCGCCGGCATAGGCCAGCACGGCCGGCAGGTGCAGGGTGGGGATGCCGGGCTTGGGATGCAGTCCCTCCTCGCCGTGGCAGGAAGCGCAGTTGATCGCGAAGAGCTCCTTGCCGTAGGCGTCGGAGACGAGGGTGTTGCGCCGCGGGTCCTGCGGAACGAACGCCCTCGGCCCCATGCGCGCGATCTCCTGGCGCTGCAGGTCGCGCAGGTAGAGGATCACCTTCCAGCGGTCGGCCTGGGACAGCTGCGTGCGCACCGGAGGCATCAGGTTGCGCCCGTAGGTCATGATGTGGAAGATGGTGCCGTCGGGGAGGTTGTAGGTCGATTGCGTGGCCAGCGGAAAGGAGAACTGCGGGAAGAGCTTGGCCACGGCCCCGTCGCCCAGGCCCGAGACGCCGTGGCAGTGCGAGCAGAAGGCCTCGAACATCTGCCGGCCCCGGGCCATGTTCTCGAAGCTGGGAAGGAAGGGATTCTTGAGCTGCCGCCCCGCCAGCTCCCGGCCGGCCTCGTCGGGCGTGAAATGCAGCGGATGGAAGTCCCGCGGGATGGTCCCCGGCGGGGGCGCCTGCTCCGTCTCGCCGTCGCGGAAGATCGGGTTGGAGGATTGGCTGTGGTAGGCCGGCGTGCGCACCATGTCCGAGAACAGCCGCAGATGCGGCTCGTTGAGATCGCGGCGGGCGCCGAGCAGGAGCACGGCCAAGGCGGCGGCGAGCAGGCCCGCGGGAAGCAGCCAGGCGTTCTTCTTCACGCGGCCACCTCCCGCACCTGCAAGGCGCCCTGCTCCTCGAGCAGGCGCTTGAGCTGCGCCGGCGCGGCATTGCCCTCGCCGGGCCGCAAGGCCAAAACGAAGCGGTCGTCGAGGCCGCCGAAGTCGGCCAGGCTCGGCTTGGCCGCCGGAGACAGGCGCCTCATGCGCAGAAACCACAGGGCGGTGCCGACGCCGGCGAAGAGCACGGTCAGCTCGAAGGCGATCGGGATCAGCGCCGGCGAGGCGTCGAAGGACTTGCCGCCGATGTTCATGGGCCAGTCGAAGGTCGAGGCCCAGTACTGGAAGCCCAGCGTCAATATCAGGCCGGCGGCGCCGAAGCGAAAGCACACCTTGGGCAGCTGCGAGGGCGCCAGCCCCATGGCCTTGTCCAGGCCGTGGACGGGGAAGGGCGTGTAGGCGTCGTGGACGGCCGCGCCGGCCGCGCGGGCGGCGCGGGCGGCCGAGACGATCTTGGCCTCGGAATCGAACACTCCCACGGTCAGCTCAAGAGGCATGGGCGACCTCCCCGGCGGCGGCGCCGCGGCCGCCGCGCGCGTAGCCGAGCACCCCTTTGACCTCGCTCATCGCGATCATGGGCAGGAAGCGGCAGAAGAGCAGGAAGCAGGTGAAGAACAGCCCGAAGCTGCCGCACAGCGTCCCGACCTCGATGTAGGTGGGCCTATACATGACCCAGCTCGACGGCAGGTAGTCGCGATGCAGCGTCGTCGTGATGATGACGAAGCGCTCCAGCCACATGCCGACGTTGATGAGGATGGAGACGACGCAGACCACCGCCGGCGTGGTGCGCGCGCGCTTAAACCAAAGCGTCTGCGGCACCGCGACGTTGCAGAAGATCATCAGGTAATAGAACCAGCGGTAAGGCCCGAACATGCGGTTGAGGAAGACGAAGCGCTCGTAGGGATTGCCCCCGTACCAGGCCATGAAGAGCTCCGTGGCGTAAGCCATCGAAACGATCATCGAGGTCAGCAGGACGACCTTGCACATCGCGTCGATGTGGCGGATCGTGATGTAATCCTCGAAGTTCATGACCTTGCGGGCGATGATCATCAAGGTCAGGACCATCGCGAAGCCCGAGAAGATGGCGCCGCAGACGAAGTAGGGCGG
>DAIDHI010000015.1 GCA_027452025.1 Elusimicrobiota bacterium
TGCGGGCAGGCTGAAGAAGATCTTGAAGCGCAGGGCGCTCATCAGGCGCAAGACGCTTGAGCGGCGCAGGTCGGAGAACCGCGGAGGGACGACGCTAAACCGTCAGTAAGCAAGTGTCCAGTTTAAGCTGGAACGCTACAAAATGCGCCATCGGTGGGTAAACGGGTTTTTCAAGCGTCGCTCTTTGAGGAGGCATACAGGCAGACAAGAGTAAAAGGCAACCTAGCAGTAATTTCATGTTCTCGCTGGCGCTGATTATACCGGTCGGGCAATCTGCTGATTCAGTCAGTTTTGGAAGTGTAAGCGGGATCCCGAGCAAAAACAAGGGGTATTCCCGAGGGGCTCTGAGTTCTCCGGCGGGCGCCTCTGGTCGGTATAACACAGGCTGGACCAATGGCCAGCGACTCGCGCCCTAGAGAACGTCCGGGCTTGGCGTATAGTCATCATCGTCTTCAGCCAAGCTGGCGAGATACGAATTCAGACAGTCGTTATGGAAGATATCGTGCTTCATCGCGAAGCCGGTGGCTTCGTCCAGATCTTTATCGGATCGGCTCTTATAGAAGCAGACGGGTGATCCCTCCATCACGAAGCCATCGCAATGACTGCAAATATAGCGATGGGCCGCGACGAGCATTTTAATCTCCCCAGGCTTCATGCCGGCGCGTATCAAGTAATCCTTTTCTTCCGCCCTTCGCTGCGCCTCGCGTTCGGCGATAGCATACTCCGACTCTTTCGTTCGACGCTGAGCCGCAGCAGCCTTGTGCGAGATCTCCTTCTTTTTACGCGCCAACCGATCTAAGTCGTCGCTCATTGTAAACTCCACAGGTCGGGACCAATCCTTTTAATGTGCCCTGGGCCCTCACCTTTTAAATTGTCCAACGCCTTTCGCAAGGCATGCTTCCAATGCGGCCGAGTGTTCCCTCCGTGGCACCCCTTGTCGAGGCAACGAATCGAGTCATCGCATAGCTCCGGCTCGCTTACGCGCGCGTGTTCACAGAGATCCCCGACTGATCGCGGCCCCGCTTGAAGCGCTTGCAGGATGACTTTGGAGAAGCGCCTGTTCACTGATTCTGAAGGGCGCCCGCTGTCGGCGACTGCGGGCCGAACCCTCTGTCTCTCTGACTCAGCCCCATTGCGAGGTTCGGCGCCGTTCAGAGAGGACGCGCCATTCTCCACAGGGCTGCCTTGGCCGACAGGAACGCCGCAAAGCTCATTGATCCTCCGCGCGACCAGTTCGGCGCGTTCGCGAAGGAATTGCGCGAAATCGTCCCTGAATATGGCCCGAGAGCCGTTGGTCGGGATCAAATTCGAGGAAAGAATTTTCTCAAGGTCCGCCGGCGAGTGAACGAACGCGGCCAAATATTCACTGGGCTGCTTGCTGCCGCCGACCTCTTTATTGATCGCGGCCTTGAGAAAGCAGCAGTTCATCAAGCTATCGACGTTGGGATGATCGCGATACAGATTCCGAGGGAAAATATGGTGCCGTTCCTTCTTGTTGAACTCCGATACCGATTGGGCGCTCAACTCGGCGCCGCTCTTCAAATCTCGCGGCTTTTCGTGAGCAAGCATCGCCAGATAGGCCCTAAGAAGGGGCATGTCCTTCCTGAAGCTGCTGCCGATCAGCAGGCGCGCATCGATGCCGCCGGCGCTCTCGATCGCGATCTCTTTGAGCGTTCCGGCGTTAGGCACTTGTTTACCCATGAACCAGGCGAAGTCATAGCGCATAACGTCCGTCGTGTGCGCCAGATAACGCCCATGAAAGCCCGAGACCCAGAACCAGCGCTCAAGCCGTTTCTGTGTCTCCGCATCGATACCCGACAGGGGCTGCGACAAGTCGAGGGCAGCCAGCACGGCAAGCATATGCTTGAAAGGAAGCTGCCGATCCCCCTGCCAGACGCCGATTTCCATGAGCTTGTCGCGGGCGGCGGCCAAGCTCTTGATGAGCTTGGGCCATGTTGTTTTAATTTTTTCAGACGGAAGCTCTAGCATCACCGTATTCGTGCAATCTTCCTTAAGATGTAAGGCAATCGCCTGGATGGCCAGCCCGCCGTCGATCTCGCACCACTTCTTGAACGGCTTTGCGATATCGATCTCGAATCGCTTTCGCAAATCGAAGTCGCTGCTCCAGCCTCGCGCGCAAACAAGATCGAAGACCGTCAGCTTCTTTCCCCTCGTGTTGAGCCGGCTGAACGCCTCGGTGACATCTTCCAGCGGCTGGTTCTTGACGGTAATCACCGGCACGGGGTAGTTCAGGATTCGGCCCCTCAAGTTCATCAGCTCTCTAAATCGGGTCGGGAAATGGTTGAGGATGTGCAGCGCGACGCGGTTGCTCTCAAATTCGGGAGAAAGAATATCGGCGATGGAAATTCTGACCGTATCGTCCGGTGCTCCGACGATGAATTTATGGGCATCGAGATCGTAGCAGACCGTGCGAAAATCGCATTTATCGATGGTCTTGCCGAGCGCGGCGGCGGCGAGGGAGGTGCAGCGCTGCTGCCCATCGAGGACGAAATAGAGATCTCTTTCGAACTTTTCCGGCTGGCCCAACTCCCGCAGCGGTCGGAAGATGTTCCGATGAGCTTCATCGACCTCCCAGACCACGATTGAGCCGATAGGGTAGTCCTTCATGATGCTGTCCAGCAGATCTTTCAACTCCTTCGGCTTCCAGACGAATTCTCTCTGGAATTGAGGAATCCGCCACTGCCCGTCAAAGACCTTCCTGATCACGCTTTCAAGCGGCAGGTTTTGCGGCTGGATGCGACGGTCGTCTCGAATAATTTCGCTCATGCCCGTCCTTCCTTCTTCGCCCCGACCCCGATGACGCCTGCTTCACATACTCCGCCTGCCCCATGGCCAACTGGAGCCTCTTCGCCGAGCCCGCCACTGAAAAGATTTATCATTGCTGCCATCGCTTCTTTTTCGTCAGGGCCGCTTGCCGTGATCCCGACGCGCTCGCTTTGGTAGCCCTTGTTAATAGAGGCCACAACGACCCCCACCTCCAAGATACTCTTGGCGTCCGCCTTGAGGCCTGCATGGGCGAGTTCAATAGTCGATTTAAACCGCCCAGCGAATCGGGCGATGACTAGGCCGTTGCACGCGGGACATGCCTCCGTATTCCAAGCGACTTCCACATCGCTCTTCATCGGCTGCCCTCCATCGTCGTCATGTATTTGTATAGAGGGCTGTAGCGAGTCAAATGCGAGGTTCCAGCGTAAAAATGTTGGTGGCGCCACCGATGGGAAGACGCAAGCCGCGGTGAATGGGTGACCCGCCACTCCTGCGATCTCCTCAGGCTTGCCATCTGCGCCTGGACCATCTCATCGACCACGTCCTTCCCAGGATTCCCGGACAGTCCGAGCGTCACGAATTGAACGGTCGGGGCCGGCGCCGCCGAACGCTGAGACAGTTTCTGAAGCTCCGATTCCAGGAGATCTACCCGCCGGCGCAGCTCCGTCGTCGCGTCGGTGGCCGGCTTAGGATCGATGACGTTGACCAGCCCGGCCACGGCCGGCACGACCGGCGCCAACATCCAGAATAGCGATCCTTTCATGATCGGGTTCCTCCTTGGCTACCTAAGCCCCAATTCGTTGAATAGATTGCCGACGGCCCGCCCGGCTTTCGATTTCCAGTTTTCTATGCGGGGATCCGCCGCCGGACCCAGGACGGACTTGGCTTGTCGAAAGGTCAGGCTCCTCTCCAGGCCATTCATGAGTTGCCGGTAAGCCAAGTGCCCCGCGCGGACGTATCGCAAAAGCAAAGCGACTTGCCTCAAGGTCGGCGGATACAACTGGATCTTGGTGAGCTTCTCGAACTGCGAGACCATCTCTTCGACCTTCGGCATCAACTCTTCCCGCTCTTGATGCCTGCGCATCGCGGCTTGCCGCGTCTTCTCGCTCATCATCGGCTTTGATCCTCATTCGCGTCCTTTGGAGACGCCAAACCCGACGATTCCTTCTTGGACATGGAGAGCGCCCATATGGCCTCAAAATCGGCATCTGATTTGCCCTCGGCCCAGCGTTCGAAATAGGCTTGGAAAGGCTCCCGCAGCACTCGATAGATCCCCTCTTGCAAAGGCCGGCCATCATCATCCAAAAGCTCTTTCAAGAAGCCTTGCCGCTGGCCCTCTTGGACTGCTTCTATCGCGTCTTTTTCCCCACATAGGCCATAAGAAATCAGGTCCATCGAGGTGATGGCGATCTGCTTATTCTTAGTGGGGAAAATCTGGGTAGTCATGGTCGTTCCGCTCTCGACATCAAGCCCCAGGTGGAAAACGAAGATATCCCAGTCGCTCCAAGTGGCCACAAATGCCCCTAATCCCCCGCCTAGGAGTATATCGGTAAAACACTAAAAGTCAATAAGTCTAAAACTCTTTTAGACGATGTAACAGCCTGGGCGTAGTCCATAGAATGCCCGGAGGCAGTTCCATGCGAAAGAACATCTACACGCTCGTCGCCGCGAGAATCCGGCAGGAACGCAAGCGCGCCGGGCTCACGATGGAGCAATTGGCCGAAGCGGCGGGAATCGGCGCCAGCTTCCTCGCCTACATCGAGACCGAGGGCAGAAAGCCCAGCCTTGCCACCATCGAGAAGATCGCCGCCGCTCTCGGCATTCCGGTCGCGAATCTCTTCAAGGATGCGCCGGCGCCTGCCATGACGAGCGAATACAAGTTTGCCCATCAGATCGCCAGCGTGATCCGGGACAAGACGGAGGCGCAGAAGGCGACCATCCTTAACACCGTCAAGACTCTGGCCAAGAACCTCGGCAAGTCTTAAAACAAGGCGGTCACGCCCCGTCGTAACGTCCATCCAACCGAACACCTTCGCGGTTTTTGCCATTTCCCGACGGAGACCGATCCATCTCTTGCTATGGATATGTTTGGGTTTTAGAGTCATTCCAGGCTCACAAGGCATTTTAGGCGCTCGGATTCCCAAGAGACCGAACAGAACTCTGACTCGCAACCGAACAAGTTAAACGTGGGATTTGCCTGAAATTAAGCCGCGTTCTGCCGTCCTTCTTGTCGATAAGAAATCGCGCCAAGTCCTGGGCCTTGAACCTCCGTCCCTTGCCCATTTCCACCGAGGGCAGAACGCCTTGCGCGGCCAGCCGGGAAATCATGCTCGGAGTTTTCTCCCTGTAGCCAAGGACGACCGACGCCTCTTCCGCCGTGAGGTAGGCAGCTAGGGCATCTACCTCGTTTTTGAGGAAAGCCGTGCGCGATCCGACTTTCAAGGGATGGAGGTGTCCGGCTTTGATCCAGCCCATGTAGAGTTGCGTCCTCTTGATCCCGAGCTTGCCGCAGGTCTCGGCCACGGTGTAGAACAAGTCCTTGGCTGCCTTGGAGCGTGAGTTCACCTGGAGGGCGGCATCCAGCCTTTCCAGATGCGCCTCATCAGGTTCCAGGCCGTTCAACTTCAAGGCATGCCGAAAAAGCTCCAGCCGGACCGCCTTCTCCGGCCATGCCTGCGTGGCGGCAGGCGCTTTCTCGCCGCCGGCGCCGAAACGCCGGCCGTAATCCTCAAGCAGGTCCTTTTCCTTGAAGGTGTAGTAAGCGAGGGTTTCCTCGATGTGCATGTGCCGCGCCAGTTTTTGAACTCTCTTGGCGTCCATGCCCGATTCGACCCACTCGCTGATCCTGGTGTGGCGAAGATAATGGGTGCGGCCGGAATACTCCGACGGCAGGCCCGCTTCTTCCGCCATCGGAGCGTAAACCTGGGCCCGGTAGTCGTTCGCGGTGAGAGATCGCCCCTTTTCATTGCAGAAGACCGCCTTGCCGACAAGCTGATGCGACTTCCGCGTGTAGACCCGCTCCGGCTCGACGCCGGCTTGCCCAAGGTATCTATCCCGCGCCACCAGATACCGCTTGAGATACCCGACCCCGAGAGGACTGAGATAAGCCAGGTCCTCGAACCCGGCGGGGCGGTCCTTCGATTCCCGGATGACGATGGGAACGATCCCGCCGGCGGTTTGCCTCACCCATAGGATGTCCTTCTCCGACAGCCGCGCGACCTCGGAGGCGCGCAGGGCCGCGTCAAAGTGAACCGCCAGCATGGCCTTGTCCCGAAGGTACAAGAACTTTCCCTTGTCATCGAGGCTCGCCAGCCGCTTTTCGTCCACGGCCATGAGGCCATCGCGTTCCTCGACCGTCAAACGGCGATACTCGTCTTGCCTTGCGGGCACCGGCGCCTTGACGCCCGTCGCGACGTTTTCCGAAGTCACGCCCTGGACCTGCGCCGCTTTGAACAGCCCCTTCAAATTCATCAGCACGGCCCGGATCGTGCGCGTCTTGATCTCGCCCGCCGCCTGCCTCAGGTCCAAGCTTCTTCTCAAATCCCGGAAGTCCTCGGGCTTGAAATCCCGAAGACCTTCCAGGCGCCGCTCCGGATAGACTCTCGCGGTCTCGGCGTAGAGCTTGGAAAGGGCATCCCGATAGCCGCCCGCCGTCCCCAAACCCATGGGTTCGCCGCTGCGCGCGTGGCGGTAGGCGGCGATCACCTGCTCAAGCTCGGCTGAGAGGCTTTCGGGGATCATCGAAGATCACCCGCACAGGAAAGTGCACACTCAAGTCCCGGGATTTCTCCAGGAGTGAACGCCCACCGATGGGAATTCAGCCTTAAAATTACTATGCTTTTCCCGTCTTCGAGGAGGACGAAAGTCGTCGAATGTTTCAGGCCTTTCAAGGCTGAAACAGGAGTTCGATTCTCCTTGGGGGCAGTTTTTTTACTCGACGGCCGTCTTCGAGGAACCGGCCGCGGCTGAGCGCCTCACCCGGCACTCCCGTCGGTCCTGGCCTTCAGAGCGCCCCCGAAGGCCATCTCGTTTTGGACCGGGTAATCGGAATAGCGGATTCCCCGGTGGCAGCCGACGCGGGCGTTGACGCAGCTCAAAATGAGCCGGCCGTCCGCGAATACGCGCGCGTCCGCGTTGACGAACGCGTCCGCGCCCGAATGAGAAAGCTTCTCCACGCGGACGTCATAGACGAGCTCGCCGTCCTCCGGCTTGACCACGTCGAAGACCTCGACCCGCTCGAATCCCAGCGCGCGGCCGGTGCCGGCGTTGCGGCTCCAGGCCAAGAACAGCCCCATAAGCTGCCATACGGCGTCGATCGAGAGCGCCGTCGGCTTGACGCCGCCGTTCATCGGATAAAACCAGTCTCCGGGATCGACTCGACGGGAGGCCACGACCCGGCCCGTTCCGGAGGCCGGATCAAAACGGATTTCATGGATCTCTCCGACCTCGAGCATCAGCGAGGACGGCAGCAGCGCCAGCTCCACGGGAGAATCCTTCACCAGCGCGCCTTGCGAGACGGCGAGGATCTCGGCTCGGCTGAAAGCCGTCTTGGCCGAGAACTCGTCGTAAGTGATCCGAGCCTTCAGCGGCTCCTCCTTTTGCCGGGAGATCGCGGGCGGCCGCGAGCCGTCCGCCTGCCAAAAAGCGCTCCCCACGTGCACGGCTCCCGCGGAGTAGACGGCGACGCCGTCGACTTCGACGCGGCCCTTGCCCGTCAGCAGGGTGTCGCCGTCCGAGACCTCGACGCCAAGGACGTCGACCGAGTATCGGATGGTCCGATCATACGGCCGTATCTGGCCGAAGAATGAGACGTCCTCCAGGCCCAAGGCCTTGTCGCAGCCCGCGAGGCCGCGCCAGGCGGCGAAGAATCTCAGGCACTGCCAAAGAGCGTCGACGCCCCAGCAGCCGGGCATGACGGGATCGCCCAGGAAATGGCAGGCGTAGAACCAGTCGTCGGGACGGTTGTGGCGCACGGCCTCGATGCGGCCGGTGCCCGAGGCCTCGTCCCACTCGATGCTCGCGATCTCATGGAATGGCTCGAGCAGCGCGGTCGGCATCCCGGGGGCCGAGGCGACGCCGTCGACGAGCCGGCTGCGCGAAAGCGCCGCCAACTCGCGGCGATCGAACCGCGTCTTCTTTTGAAAGTCCTTGAGGGTCATCGACCCGCGTATGATATCAAACGTCCGCGCCGATTTCAGGAGCCAATCAAAGGCGCATCGCGATGTCCGCCGAGCCTATCCTGAAGAGCGCCATATAGGTTACAATGTTGTCGAGCTAAGGGTAAGAATACCTTCTCTGTGCCAAACTCATCCCCGATCCCCGCCACCGGAAGCGGCCGCACTTTCCGTATCCTCCTTTCCGGCTTCTATCCGAACTACCGCTATGGGCTCGCGACCGCGACGCTGCGCTCCTACCTTCTCAACGACGCCGAGATCTCGACGCGCGCGGCGATCGACGTCGATGGCTTCGCCCTCGCGCTCACCGATGATAAGGTCGCCTCGTCCATCCTTCGCAAGAGCCCGGACCTGCTGGGCTTCTCTTGCTACGTCTGGAACATCGAGAAAATCCTGCGCGCCTGCGCCAGGCTGCGCGGCGCCGGATTCGCCTCGCCCATCGTCCTGGGCGGACCGGAAGCGACCCACACCGCGGCTCGGCTGCTGGAGGAGAACCCCGCAGTGACGATGGTCGTGCGCGGCGAGGGCGAGGAGACGCTGCGCCTGCTGGTCCGCCGCTATCTCGGCCTCGGCGGCGGCTTCAACGAGATCGCGGGGATCAGCTACCGCGACGGCGTCCGCGTCGTGGAGACTGCGGACCGGCCGCCCATTCCCGACCTCAGCGTCATCCCGTCGCCTTACCTGGACGGCACGGTGGATCTCCACGGCCCCGATATCCAATACGGATTGGGCTGCTACGAGACCTATCGCGGCTGTATCTTTTCGTGCGCTTTCTGCTTGTGGGCGACCATCAAATCCCGCGCCTACCCGATCGAGCGGGTGGAACGCGAGCTTCTGGCGATCATGAACTCGAAAGTCGAGCGGGTTTGGTTCGCGGACGCCGTGGCGAACCTGGACAAGGACCGCTTTAAGAGGATCCTGCGGCTCATGACGCAGAAGAACACCAACAAGGTTTTCTTCGACTTCGAGATCGTCGCCGAAATGCTCGACGACGAGACGATCGAGCTGCTGGCCGCTCTGCCGGGCGGCTACATGGCCTGCGGCCTCCAATCGACCGATCCCGGGGCGATCAAGAACAGCCGAAGATTCTCGAACTTGGCGCGGTTCCGCAACAACATCGAGCGCCTGCGGCGGCTCAACGGTAAAATCGAGCTGTTCATCGACCTGATCTACGGGTTGCCGGGCGACACTCTGGAGAGCTACCGCAGGTCCGTCGACTTCGCGTTGTCGTTCGCGCCCGACCGGCTCCAGACCCATCAGCTGAGGGTATTCCCGGGAACGCCGTTTCACAGAGACGCGGCCAAGCTGGGGCTGGTCCACGACGAGAGGCCTCCGTATTTCGTGCGCCGAACGCCGACGTTTTCCCAAGGCGATATAGTCCAGGCGCAACGCCTGGGCTCGATCATGGAGCTCTACAATCACGTGCCTCCCGTCAGGATCGCGGCGGCCTTGGCGGGCCGCGCCTGCGGCGCCACGCTCGCGGCGCTCGAGAGGCTGGTTGGGCCTCTGGGCGCAGTGACGCCGCGCACCACTCTCGGCCAACTCTCGACGGCCCTCGAGGGCTTCCTCGCTTGCGAAGGCAAGAGCTTGCCGCCGGGAGCCGGCGACGTCTTGAAAGATTACGGCCGCTACTTCATCAGGGGGCTCATGACCGACCCGCGCCGCCTGCGCGCGCCCGATCGCAAGAGCTTCCGCCTCCAGGCCGACCAATTGCGATACGATTTCGCGCGCATACTGGCGACAAGGAACCTTCTGAATCCGGACGCCGACTGGCAGGCTCTGCCGCAAGCGGCCTCCTGGAGCGTCTTCAACGAGGCCGCGCTCGAAGAAACGATCGTCCATTTCCTGCGTCGGCACGTGCCCCACCGGCCGACCCTCCCCCATGAGCTGGCCAAACGGCGGCCGTTTTCGACGCGCCCGGCGCAAACGGGGCGGGGAGCGCCTGCTTGAGCGAGATGGAAGCCGCCGCAACGCGATGGCGCCTACCGTATCCGCCGGCCGGACTTCGCGGCAGGGTCGGCCAAGCCGAAGCCGAGATCTTCGCCGCGGGCGGACTCCAAATGGTCGAGGAGCTGATTGAAGCCGGCTTGAAGCCGCATGACCGGGTCCTGGAGATCGGCTGCGGCTGCGGGCGCATCGCCGGCCCGCTTCTGGATCGTCTGACGCGGGGATTCTACGACGGCCTGGATGTCGACTCGCATGCCGTGGCTTGGTGCCGAGAAAACATCCAGAGCCTCAACCCTCGCTTCCGCTTCCACCATGCCGACGTGCGCAATCCGTTCTTCAATCCCAAGGGCTCGTTATCCCCTCTCGCGCATCGATTGGACGGCCTGGAGCCCAAGGATTTCATCGTCCTGATCCTCGTCTTCCCCCATCTGCCGCCGCACGTCGTCTTGCATTACCTGAAAGAGCTTCGGGCACTGACTCGCCAAACGCCGAACGCGAGAGTCTTCATCTCCCTGTTGTTGTTCAAATCCCGGACGCCGGAGCTTGGCGCGCAGGAAGGGTTCCTGCCTTGCCGCCGAGACGACGGCGTCTTCTATTTCGAGCAGTCCCATTACGTCTTCGCCTTCAACGAGGCCGAATTCCTCCGCTGGTGCCGCTCGGCGGGGTTCGAGCCCGCAGGTCCCGTCAAATATCTCCGCCACGGACCGCGGCTGATCGATTCCGAGGCCATCGTGCTTCTTCGGTGACTTTTTTATAGAATAGCCGGAAACGCATGCCAAAGAAGCCGGATGAGCCGGAAAAGAGGCGCAAGAGGAAGAAGTATTTCAAACCCATCCTCATAGCCTACGGGCTTCTCCCGATCTTGTCGGAAACCGCTTCGGGCACCGCCTAGCGATGCCTAGGACGCCGCCCGCGTCCGCCCAGACCTCCCCCGGGGGCTTGAGCATCCTGCTCAAGATTTACGATTGCCGCTCGCCCTACAACCGCATCCTGCTGTTCGATTACGCCCCCGAGCTGGCCCGGCGAAACCACGACGTGCTCGTCGCGGCGAGGTCCTTCCATAGCCTTCGCCCGCCCGCCAGGATCGCGGTGTCACGGCTGGGCTTGGGGCGGCATCTGGCCTGCCTCGATTTCGCCTTGGTGGGCTGGCAAATGGCGGCCCTCTGCCGGCGGCATCGAGTCGACGTCGTGCACTTCCTCGCGTCCCCCGCGCGGGAAGGCGTCTGGGACTACCTCGCTTTAGCCGTCTTCCGCATGCTTTCGAAGGTCCCCGTCGTGCTTGAGGGCGGCCGGCCGCCCTGGGGGGCCTACAGCGGACTTCCCGCTTCGCGCGCCTTCGCCTGGGCCGTCAGCCGCGTCATCGTGCCCGGCACGAAGATGAAGCGCGAGCTGCGCGACCATCATCCCGGCCAGGACCACAAAGTCCGCGCCGTCTTCAATGCCGTTTCCGGCCCGCCCCGCCCCTATCTTCTGTCGATCGCTCGCCTGGCCCGCGACAAGGGCATAGACGTCCTGCTCCTGGCGTTCGCGGACGTCGTGCGGCGAGGGCACGATGTCGATCTCTCTCTCGTGGGCGCGTTTCCCAGCCTTTTCGGATTCCGATTGAATCACTACCAGCGTTTGGCCCAAAAGCTCGGCATCGCCGACCGCGTCCACTTCTGGGGGCACCTCGAGCCGCCTCGAGCCGCCCAACTGCTGCAAGGCTGTCTCGCCTTCGTCCTGGCCTCGCGCTGGGAAGGGCACAGCTGCGCGCTCCTGGAAGCCATGGCCGCGGGGAAGGCCGTCGTCGCCACCGACGTCGGATCCGCGGAAGAGACCATCGAGCATGAACGCGACGGCCTTCTCGTTCCGGCGAAGGATCCGCGAGCTCTCGAGTCCGCCTTGGACCGTCTGATCCGCGACGAGGCGCTTCGCGCGCGCCTGGGCCGGGCCGGCCGCGAGCGCGCGACGCGAGACTTCAATTGGAGCGCGCGGGCCCGGGCTTGCGAAGCGGTCTACGGCGAGACCCTGGCCCCGCCGGGCGCCGGCCGACAGGGGTGAAGGTCCGCGTCATCGTCGTCACGCACAAGGCGCTGCCCGCCCTGCGCCAGTGCCTAGATTCGATTGGCCGCTTCACGCCGGCGTCTTGCTTGGACGTTCGGGTCATGGACAACGCCTCGGGCGCCGCTGTCCGCGCTTTTTTGGGCGCTCAACGGCGTCTCGGAAGGCTTGCGGCGCATTCCTTCCCGCGCAACGTCGGGAAGGCCGCCGCGATCAATTTCGCGGTGGATACCGACGACGATCCTCCGGACTGGTACGTCCTATTGGACGACGACGCGCAAGTCGGCCCCTCCTGGCTCGAGAAGCTTTTGGAGACGGCGCGGCGGCACCCTTCCGCCTCGATCATCGGCCCCCGCATCGTCCATCCCGACGGCCGCATTCAAAGCGCGGAGATGCACTCTTGGCTCTATGCTCTGGGCAACGGCGAGTCAGACCTTGGGCAAAGAAGCTACACGCGATATTGCGATTGCCTGGTGGGCGTCTGCCTCATGATCCGCCGAGACGTCTTGCGCGAGGTCCGGTTCTGGGACAGGCTCGGCCAGCCCTGCGAGGACAGCGACTTCTGCTTGAGCGCGCGAAAGAAAGGGCGGCGAGTCCTCTATTTCGGCGAGGTCGCCATCCGCCACGAGAGCCTGCGCCGGCACGGCCGCCGCGCCGCCGCCAACGCGACCTTGATGCGGATCAAATGGCCGCTGCGCGCATTTCCCGACTCGCATCCGCGCGACAAGCTCTACGTCGAGATCTCGACGCGGGGCGAGGCCGGCGATTGGGCGCAGGTCGTCCGGCTCTGCCGCCGCCTGCGGCGCCTCGAGCCGGTGCCCGCCTATCCCTTGGGCTGGGAATGGTTCGCGCTGACCCGATTGGGAGCTCTCGACGAGGCGCGCGCGGCCTTGGAAAACGCATTGGCCCAGAGGCAATACAAATTCAGCTACACGGCCCGTCTGCTTGGCTGCCGCGCGCCCGCGGCCGGGCAGAGCCGCCCGCTGCCGCAGTGGCGAGAGCTGTTCAAATGGCCCGCCGCGTGACTCGCGACTAATGCGCATCCTGCTTCTTTCGGGCGCCCCCTGCGAGAACGCGACCAGCCGCGCGATATTGAGCGGCTTGAGCGCGGGCTACCGCGGCAGCGGACACTCCGTGACCGCCCTGGGAGTCCACTCCCGGCAGGCGCATCGAAGCCGCTTTCCGCGCTGGGTCGGCCGCAACCGCTCGGGGCGGATTTTTTGTCTGGGGCGGCGATCGGGCGGCAATCTCTCCTACTATGCGGACATCCGGGAGCGGATATTGTCGCTGGTCAGGCGATCAGATTTCGTTCATTATCACCACTTCGAAAGGAGCTTCAGTCCTCCCATGGCCGCCGTCTGGCGCGCCTGCCGCGAGGCGACGATCCCGTTCGGAGCCACTCTTCACTCTTTTTCCAGCCCGGACGCCCAGGCGGCGCCCGTCTCCTTCGCGGCGCTGAGCCGGGGGCTCTTGGAGGGGTTTGTCTCGGCGGCCTCCTGGGCTTCGGCGCCCTCGCGCGCCTCGGTCTCCATAATCGAGAGCTGCATGCCGTCGCTGGCCGGGCGGCTCCACGCGGTACCGGACGGATTCGATCCCGCGGAGCGCGACGCCGCTCTCGCCGCCGCGACGCGCCGCGCCGCCCGCGGTCCCTTCGTCCTCTGCGTCGCGGGCTTGTGGCGCTACAAGGGCGTCGATATCCTGCTCGAGTCCTGGAAGCGCGTCTGCCGCCGCGGGACGAGCGCCGTCCTGACGATCTGCGGCGCGGGCGCTGAAAGAGGCCGCTTGACCGGCCTGGCCAAGCGGCTCTGCGTCGCGCATCAGGTGCGATTCCTGGGAGAGATCCCCCGCGCCTTGCTGTGGACTCGGCTTCGAGACTGCCTCTTCACGGTCGTGCCTTCGCGCCACGAGGTCTTCGGGATGGCGGCCGTCGAGGCCATGGCGTGCGCCAAAGCCGTCGTCGCCACGCGCAGCGGCGGCCCTCAGGAGATCCTCGAGCACGGAATCACCGGCCTTCTGGTTCCTCCCGAGGATCCGGCAGCCCTTTCGCGGGCGATCATTCGGCTGCTCGAAAGTCGGGACCTGCGGCAGGCCATCGGCCGCCGCGCCCGGCGGGCCTCGTCTCTCTACCGCTGGTCGAGCGTCGCTCGACGCTACTTGGACCTGCTCGACCTCTAAAGAGGGATTCGGCTCTTTTCGCCATTTTTGGTCCGGCGTCACGAAACCTTTACGCTCCCGAGACTGGGACGCGATACGCGTTTGATATCAAACCTCCATACCGATTCCAGGAGGCAATCAAATGCGCATCGCGATGTTTTCATGGGAGTCCCTGCATTCGCATCCGGTCGGCGGCGTCGCCGTCCACGTCACCGAGCTGGCCGCCGCCCTGGAGCGGCGCGGCCATGAGGTGCACGTCTTCACGCGCCCGGGCTACGGCGCGGGCGGCAACGTCTCGCGCGTCGACGGCGTCTACTATCACTATTGTCCGCACAACCTCAATGCGAGCTTCGTCGACGAGGTCCAGGACATGTGCCGCTCCTTCGTGTGGCGCTTCTTCCAGACCGAGGACCACATCGGCCGCTTCGACGTAGTCCACGCCCACGATTGGCTGGCGTCCAACGCCATGGTCTGGATCAAGCAGGGCCGCCCCGATCGCCGAGCCGTCATGACCATGCATTCCACCGAATGGGGCCGCTGCGGCAACGTCTTCCACAACGGAGCCTCCGCGCGCATCCGGGATCACGAACGCCACGGCACCTACTGCGCCGATCGCGTCATCGCCGTCAGCGGCGCGCTCAAGGGCGAGATCCAGTGGATGTACAACCTGCCCGACCACAAGGTCAGCGTCGTCTACAACGGCGTCGACGTGCGGCGCTTCGACGGCTGGCTTGACCCCGGCACGATCAAGGCGCGCTACACCATCGGCTGCATGGACCAGACCGTGCTCTTCATGGGCCGCCTGAGCGTGCAGAAGGGGCCGGACCTGCTCATCGAGGCCATCCCCGGCCTTTTGAGCCATTATCCGCGCGCCAAGTTCATCATCGCCGGCGAGGGCCACATGCGCCACGACCTCGAGCGCCGCGCGGGCGAGCTGCGCGTCAATCATGCCATCCGCTGGCTGGGGCGCCTAAGCCCGGGCGAGCACTCCGCCCTCATGCGGGCCTGCGACGTCGTCGTCGTCCCCAGCCGCAACGAGCCCTTCGGCATCGTCGTGCTCGAGGCCTGGGCGGCGGGCAAGCCCGTCGTCGCCTCGGAAGCCGGCGGTCCCGGGGAAATCATCTGGCACAACGTCAACGGGCTCAAGATCTACCCCCGCCCCGACTCCGTCGGCTGGGGCCTGGGCACGCTCTTCACCAATTGGGAGTGGGGCCGCCGGATGGGCCGCCACGGACGAAGCGAAGCGGAGACGCACTACACCTGGGACAAGATCGCCGAGCGCACGGAGGCCTGCTATGCCAATTGATATTCCCGCGGGCGAGCTGCCCGAGATCATCGACGGCCTGCCCAACCTCTGCGGCTCGGAGTCCCGGATCGAGGCGGCGACGAGCCGCCGCGAGCCGGTCCATCTCGGACGCTCGCCCCTGGAACTCGAGCGCATCCAGTCGGCCTTCTCCGTGGCCCTGCACATGCATCAGCCGCTGGTGCTCGACGACGGAGATATCCGCGCGGCGCGAGTGCTCGGCAACCTCGAGTACATGATGGCGCGCAAGGAACAGCACGACTTCCACGACGCCCCGGCCTACGCGCACTGCTACGCGCGCCCGGCCGACCTGATCCGCGAGCTTTCCGCCGCGGGGCGCCGCCCGCGCCTGATGCTCGACTATTCAGGAGAACTCCTGTTCGGCCTGCGCCAGATGGGGCTCGGCCAGGCCCTCGAAGGGCTCAAGGCGGTTGCGCGCGACGAGCGGACGAAGGACTGCGTCGAGTGGCTGGGCACGATGTGGGGCCACGCCGTGGCGGCCTCGACGCCGGTGCCGGACCTGATCCTTCACATGCGCGCCTGGCAGCACCAGTTCGCCTCCGTCTTCGGCCTCGAGGCGTTGGCTCGCGTGCGGGGCTTTTCTCCGCCCGAGATGAGCCTGCCCAATCACCCCGACGTCGCCTACGCCTACGTCGGGGCGCTCAAGGCGTCGGGCTACGACTGGCTGCTGGTTCAAGAGCACACCGTCGAGGAGACGGACGGCTCGGAACTGCGCGAGCGCCACTTGCCGCGCCGGCTCGTCGCGCGGGACGGCCGGGGACGCGAGGTCTCGATCACGGCGCTCATCAAGACCCAAGGCTCCGACACCAAGCTCGTCGGCCACATGCAGCCCTACTCCGAGGCCCAAAGCCTGCGCCCGCGCGGCTTGGCCGGCAAGACCGTCCCGCCGATCGCCGTCCAGATCAGCGACGGCGAGAACGGCGGCGTCATGATGAACGAGTTCCCCGGCAACTACAAGCGCGTCTTTTCCGAGACCGGGACGGAAGGCGTCGTCGGCCTGGCCGGCACGGAATATCTCGAGCTCCTGGCGCAGGCCGGAGTCGGCGAGCGCGACTTCGCGCCCGTGCAGCCCAAGCACCAGCACGCCGTCTGGCGGCGCTTGGACGGGCGCTCGGGGCCGGAAGAGGTCGCCCGAGCGATAGAGGACGCCAAGCGCGCCGACCATCGCTTCTCGATGGACGGAGGCTCGTGGACCAACGACATCAGCTGGGTGCGCGGCTACGACAACGTCCTCGACCCGATGCGCAAGCTCAGCTCGCTGTTCCACCGGACGCTGGACGGCCGGGCCAAGACCGACGAGCGCGCCTATCGCAACGCCCTCTTCCATCTGCTCGCGACCCAGAGCAGCGACTATCGCTACTGGGGCCCGGGCCGCTGGACGGAGAATGCCCGCGAACTGTGCCGGCGCGGCACGGAGGTCCTCGAGCGCGACTTCGGCCGCTGAGCCGACGCGGGCCGCGAAGCCTTTGCTATCATGCGATGGCATGGGACCCGCGGCCCGCGTCGTGCTCCTGGCGATCTTGACCGCCGGCCCCGCGCGCGCCCAAAGCGCCGGCCTTGAGGCCGACTTGGCGCGTCTGGCGAAGAACCCGGACGACGACGGCGCCCGCCGCGAGGCCATCGCCCTGGCGCTGGCCCAGCCCTCCCCGCCGGCCGTCCCAGCCGAAGCCTCCGAGCTCAAGGGGTGGGCCGATGCCGCGGCCGCCGACGCCAAGAGCCCCGCCGACTTCCTGGCCGCCGCCGCCGCCTACCGAAAAGCCCTCGCCCTGGCGCCCTGGGTCGCGGCCCCCTACCTCGGCGAGGCCGCCGCGCTGGAGAAAGCCGGACGCTACGGCGAGGCGGCCGAGACCTTGCGGTTCTATCTGCTGGCTGCGCCGGCCGCCAAGGACGCCGAGCGGGTGCGCGAGCGCATCGGAGCCTTGAGCTACCGCGCGCAAAAGACGAGCGCTCCCGAAGCGTCTGGCGACGCCGTCGTGGCCCGGCTCAAAGCGCTGACCTCCGGCCGTAAATTCGATCTCACTTACGAGTGCGGGCGCGAATCTCCGCTCCAGGCGCTGCGTCGGCGCCGGCGCATGGATTGCGACGCCAAGGAGTTCGAAAGCGGCCGCTGGTACGCCTATCACGCGCTGGGCTCTTTCGCGTTCCGCTTTCCCGGCGACGGCAGCGTGGAATTCTGGAACGCCAAGCTCTTGGGAAGCGGCCCCTTGCTCGTCGGCAGGCCCGAGGGCCCCGGAGTCGACGACATCGCCTGGAGCCGCTGCGACGACGCCCGGGACTGCCGCGCGGCGGCCTGGGTGCGCTTGAGCGGCGATCTAAAGACCGTCACCGTCAGCTCCGACCGCCCCGCCGCCGACTCCGCCTTCGACCCGAAGGCGCGCTACGCCTATACCCAATACCGGGCCCGCTGAGCGCCGCCGGCCGCGTCGACGCCGTCACGAGCCCGTTGCCGGCTCTCCATAACCCTTTCTTGCGCCCGGCGCTATCATCAAGAGAAAGGCGCGGTCGCGGCGCTGCGCGGTCTAGCCGGTCCGTTGCGGCGGTGGCCTTTCGGAGGTGAGCCCATGAAAGCCGCCAGACTGCACGAATACGGGAAGTCCTTGTCGCTCGACGAAGTGCCTCTTCCCGAGCCCGGCCCGGGCCAAGTTCTGGTCAAAGTGGCCGGCGCGGGCTTCTGCCACAGCGACCTGCACGTCATCGACGGGGAGCTCAGCCTTCCCCTGCCGCTTCCGCTGACCCTCGGCCACGAGAACGCCGGCTACGTCGCGGCGACCGGCAAAGGCGTCTGCTCCGTCAAGGAAGGCGATCCCGTCGTCGTCTTCGGAGGCTGGGGCTGCGGGGTCTGCGGGCCCTGCGCGTCCGGCCACGAGCAGCTTTGCGACGAGCCGCAATGGGCGGGACTTTCGCGCTGGAACGGCGGCTATGCCGAGGACCTCCTCGTGCCCGACGAGCGCTACTTGGTCAAGCTCTCCAAGATCGACCCCCGCCGCGCCGCGCCGCTGGCCGACGCCGCGCTGACGCCCTACCGCGCCATCAAGAAAGCCCTGCCCTACCTCGAACCCGACTATAAGGTCCTGCTCATCGGCCTGGGCGGCCTGGGGCAGTACGGGCTCAAGCTCCTGCGCATCCTCTGCGGCTGCGACGTCATCGCCGTCGACATCAACCAGGAAAAGCTCAAGCTCGCCCTCAAGGAAGGCGCCGCGCACGCGCTGAGCGGGCGCGACCCCAAGCTCGTCGACCGTCTGCTCGACTTGACGGGCGGCAAGGGCGTCTGCGCGGCCTTCGACTTCGTCGGCTCCGACCAGACCCTGGCCGCGGCCGTGGCCTCCACCCGGGCCATGGGGAAGGTCACGCAGATAGGCCTGGCGGGCGGCACGGCGCGGCTGAAGGTCCTGGCCGAGAGCCGCTTCGAGGTCTGCTTCGAGGCGACGCTCTGGGGCACGCTCAAGGAACTGCGCGAGGTCGTGGCGCTGGCCGAAAGCGGGCGACTGGGCCTGGAAGAGACGGAGTTCGCGCCTCTGGACCGCATCAACGAGGTCTGCGAGCGGCTCAAGCGCGGCGGAGTGACCGGACGGCTGGTCGTCACCCCTTGAACGGGGGAGCGCGGTCGAGGCGCTGGATGACCTCCACGCGCATGCGGCTCATCTTCTCGAAAATGCGCCCGCGCCGGGCCAGCGGCCACCAATCGTAGAGGTAGATCTGCATCGGCCGCCACATCGCCACCCAGCCGGCGATGGTCAGCCCCTCGCGCCAGACCTGGGCGAGCGTGCCGTCACGATGGCCGATGAGGCTTCCCGCGAACAGGCAGCCGGACAAAAACAGCAGGCCTATGACCAGGCTCACTCGCCCCTGCTCGAGCAGGCGCCGCAGCTCCAAGCGATTGAGGTCCGCCCGATAGGCGAAGTAGTGATGCACGGCCTGCTCGATGAGCGCCTGGGCGTCGCCGGTTTCGGGCGGCTGGCGCAGATGAACGGCCAAGGCCACCGGCTCGCGCAGCGGGAACTCCTGCATCCAGCCCACCATGAACTCCTCGGCATCGGCGTCGAGGTCCTTTTCGCGAAAAGGCGAGGGATCCATGGAATTGAACAGCTGGTGCAGGTCGCGCAGGTCGAGCTCGATGCGGTGAGATCGTCTCGCTTTATCGTCGGCCGCCACGAGGGCCTCCGCCGAGAAGCTCCAACTCTCGACGCAGCTGTTCCATCCGCTCGAGCATATCCAGGATCAGGGCGGCGGAGAACTCGTCGATTTCGAGCGTCAGGCTGAGGCGGCGCAGGCGCCGCTGCCTCGACGATCCGGCGGCTTTCCTCGCGGAGTTCACGAGCCGGCCTCCCGCAGCTGCTCGTAGAGCGCGCGCGCCCGAGCGCTGAGCCGCTCCGGGATGTCGATGCGCAAGACGGCGTAGAGATCTCCGCGCGCGGCCCCGCCCTTGCTCAGGCCCTTGCCGGGGATCCGGAAAGGCCGCCCGGCGCGAGTGGCCGCGGGGATGCGGATGCGGATGGGACCGTCCAGGGCGGACACGACGGCTTCGCCTCCGAGCGCGGCGACCGACGGCGGCACGTCGAGGGCCGTCTCCAGGTCGCTGCCGGAGACCTTGAAGGCCGGGTGAGGATGAAGGCGCACGCGCAAGAACAAGTCTCCCGGCTCGCGCCCCCCCGCGCCCGAAGAGCCCTGGCCGCGCAGGCGAAGCTTCGTCCCCTCGGCCACGTACTTGGGCAGCCTCACGGTCACGCTCCTTTGGCCCCGGGACTCGCCCACTCCCGCGCAGGCGCGGCAAAAGCCCTTCCCCGCGCGCCCCGATCCTCCGCAGGCCGGGCAGATCCGAGGCACGTCGATCGACAGCCTCTTCTCGCCGCCCGCGAAGGCGTCCTCCAGGGACAGCGGCAGCTCCGCCTCGATGTCCTCGCCCATGGCGGGTCCTGCGGCGTAGGCGTCGGAGACCCCGAAGCCGCGCCGGCCCGACTCGCCGAAAAGCTCCTCGAAGAAATCGCTAAATCCCGCGAAGCCCTGGGGCTCGGCGGCGCGCTCGCGCGGCGCTTGCGCCCCCCCCTCCCACTCCGGACCGACCCGGTCGTATTTGGCGCGCTTCTCCGCATCGGAGAGCACTTGATAGGCCTCGTTGATCTCGCGGAACTTCTCCGCGGCTTTGGCCTTTCCGGCCTCCGGATGCAGGTCAGGATGGTGCTCGCGGGCCAGCCGCCGGTAGGCGCGCTTGATCTCCTCGGCGGAAACGTCCCTTTTGACGCCCAGCACGGCGTAATAGTCCTTGTATTCCATCGCGGACAAGGGTAGAAAACCCGCATGACGTTCAAGCAACGATTCCGCCGCGGCCGTCTTGCTCGTCTCCGTCCCGGCCGGAGCGTTGCGCGCCCGAAAAGCGCGCTTCAACACAACGTTGCGCCGCGACGATAGCCGCCATCGCCCGCGAATGGTAGAGGAGTGATGACCATGAAAGGCATCTTCCGGCTGGCGTTCAAGCTGCTGGTCAACGACAAAGCCAAGTTCTCCGCCTTGATCGTCGGCATCACATTCGCCGTTTTCCTGATGGTCCAGATGACGTCCTTGTTCGCGGGCATCCTCGATCACTCGTCCTCGACCGTCCTCAACGTGGGCGCGACGATGTGGGTGATGGACCCGTCCGTCCAGACCGTGGCCAATTCGATCGGCATGCCGGACTACGTCCTCGACGCCGTGCGCAGCATCCCGGGAGTCAAGTTCGCGGCCCCGCTCTACTCCGGCGTCGCCCTCCTCAAGCTTCCGGACGGGGCCTGGCAGGCCGCCACCGTCATCGGCCTCGACGACTCCACGCTCTTCGGGCGTCCCGAGCTCATCCGCGGCAAGATCCAGGACATCTACGCCGAGAACGCCTTCATCGCCGTCTACGACTCGGAATTCAAGAAGCTCGGCAATCCCCAGATCGGCTCGGAGCTGCAGATCAACGATCACCGCGCCCGGATCGTGGGCATCGCCAAGGTCAACGTCTCCTCGCTCTTCGGCCTGCCCACGCTCTACACGACGTATTACCGCGCTCTCCAATACATCCCCAACCCGCGCTTCACGATCTCCTACGTGCTCGTCGAGCCCAAGACCCCGCGAGACATCCCCGCCATCAAGAAGGCCGTGGCCAAGATCGGCTACCGGGCCGTGACCAAGAGCGAGTTCATCGGGATGATCTCCGCCTTCTACAAGTATCAGACCGGCATAGGCACCAATATCCTGATCATGACCGTCATCAGCTTCCTCGTCGGGCTCTCGATCTCGGGCCAGACCTTCTACACCTTCATCATCGAGAATCTGGAGAAGTTCGGCGCGCTCAAGGCGATCGGGGCGACCAACAACGAGCTCGTGGCCATGATCCTGTTCCAGGCCGCCTTCACCTCCCTGACCGGCTACGGGCTCGGCATCGGCCTTTGCACGCTTCTCGTCACTCTCGCCAAGGTGCGGCTGCCCAGCTACGCCTCGATGATCACCTATTTCAACCTGGCCGTGGCCTTCGTGATGGTGCTCTTCATCGCCGGTTTCTCAAGCTACGTGGGCGTGCGCCGCGTGCTGCGCATCGAGCCCTTCGACATCTTCCGGAGCTGACATGAGCGGAATCGCGATCAAGGCGACGAGCGTCGTCAAGAGCTTCGGCGAGGGCTCGGCCAAGGTCATGGCGCTCAAGGGCCTCGAGTTCGAGGCCCGTTTCGGCGAGATGGTCTACATCGTCGGCCCTTCCGGAAGCGGCAAGACCACCTTCCTGAGCGTGCTCTCCGGGATCCTGCGGCCCGATTCCGGGACCGTGCTGGTCGAGGGCGCGGACATCTGGAGCATGCCCGCGAACGCGCTCGCCGCGTTTCGCCTCAACAAGATCGGCTTCGTCTTCCAGGACTACCACCTCTTCCCGCGCCTGACGACCATCGAGAATACGGCGATCCCCCTCATCCTGCGCCGGCGGGATTGGGACCAGTCGCTGCGGGAGGCGCTCGGCTATCTCGACATCGTCGGGCTCAAGGAGCGCGCTCAACTGCCGCCGGTCAAGCTCAGCGGCGGCGAGCAGCAGCGAGTCGCCATCTCCCGGGCGATCGTCGGCCAGCCGGACTTCCTGGTCTTCGACGAGCCCACGGCTTCGCTCGACGGCGAGACCGGCCGCTCGATCGTGCGCTTCGTCAAGGAGAAGGTGCTCAACGACAGGCGCTGCATCATCGTCGTCACCCACGACAGCCGCATCTACGAGTTCGCCAGCCGCATCCTGACCATGGAGGACGGCAAGCTGACGGGCACGATGCCGGTGCCCGCATGAGGAACCGGCTTCTCTTCGGCGCGGCGATCGCGGGTTTTCTCGCCGGTGTCGTCGCCGCCCACTTCATGGGCAAGAGAAAGGCGCCGCTGCCGCCGGCCTTCGCCCCGGCGGAGAACCCGTATCCGGCGGGCATCTATTCCGAGGGCATCATCGAGAGCGCGCAGCCGCACGGCTCCAACGTGAACGTGTTCCCCGAGGTCTCCGCGGCGGTGGCCAAGATCCTCGTCGCCGAGGGCGAGCAAGTCGAGCCCGGCCAGGCGCTGCTGGGGCTCGACACGTCCATCCCCCGGGCGCAAGCGGCCTCTGCGCAGGCCGCCGCCGAGAGCGCCGAAAAGACCCTGGCCAAGGACGAGGCCGCCTGCGCGCTCGATGCGCGTTCCGTCAGCCGAGACGCCCTGGACACGGCCCGCGCCGCCGCCGCGTCCGCCAAGGCCAACTTCGAGGCCGCGCTGGCGGCCCTCTCCAAATACACCCTGCGCTCGCCCGCGGCCGGCGTCGTCACGGCGATTAACGCCGCCGTCAAGGACTATGCCTCGCCTCAGGGAGTCTACGACCCTTACACGCAGGGCTACGATCCCGTCATCGTCCTGTCGCGGCCGCAAGAGGATCTCCACGTGCGCTGCTACGTCGACGAGATCCTGGTCGACCGCCTGCCGCCGCCCTCGCTCATCAAGGCGCAGCTGGCCATCCGCGGGTCGGACATCCGCATCCCCCTGCAGTTCGTCCGCATCCAGCCGCTGATCTCGCCCAAGATCGAGCTTTCCGACCAACGCCAGGAGCGCGTCGACGTCCGCGTTCTGCCGGTGATCTTCCGATTCGCCAAGCCGAGCAACGTCAACATCTTCCCGGGGGAGCTCGTCGATGTCTATATCGGCCAGTAAGGCCGCGGCCGCGTCCCTGCTCCTGGCCGGCTTTGTCTCGGGCTGCAGTCTGGCGCCGCGCTATGCCAGACCCTCGGCCCCGGTCGCCGCCGTCTACAAGGAAGCCCCGAGCCGAGGCGTGCGCTGGATGGCGGCTCGGCCGGACGCGGCTTGGCCCCGCGGGAAGTGGTGGGAGGCCTTCGGCGACACGACCCTCGACGACTTCGAAGAGCGGGCCAGCTCCGGCAACGAGAACGTGGCGGCGGCGGCCGAGTCTTTTCTGGCCGCGCGCGCCGTGATCAAGCAAGCCCGCTCCCAATATTTCCCGACCGTCACCGCCGGAGCCAGCGCCACGCGCTCCCACATCAGCGCCACCCCCTTCGGCTTCTCGAGCAACGCCTCCTTCACGGAATATTCGCTGCCCCTCGACGCCTCCTGGATGCCCGACTTCTGGGGCAAGGTGAAGAACCAAGTCGAGGCGAACGTCTTCGCCGCCCAGGCGAGCGCGGCGGACTTGGCGGCGGTGCGGCTGAGCGTGCAGACGGAGCTCGCCGTCGACTACTACGGCCTGCGGGCCCAGGACGCGCTCGCCGTCCTGCTCGACTCGGCGGCGGCCGCCGACGCGGACTCCGCCGCCGTCAACCGGGCATTGGCCCGGGCGGGGCTGGTCTCCGACCAGCCCCGGGCCGACGCCGAGGCGCAGGCGGCCGCCGCCCGCGCCCAGGCCGCCGACGCGCGCATTCTGCGCGCGCAGTACGAGCACGCCATCGCCGTGTTGCTGGGGGTCTCGCCTTCCGCCTTCGCGGTCGCGGCGGCGCCGTTCGTCCCCCCCGGGGCGCAGGTTCCCGTCGGCGTCCCGTCGCTGCTGCTGCAGCGGCGGCCGGACGTCGCCGCCGCGGAGCGGGCCGTGGCGCAAGCCAACGCGCAGATCGGCGTGGCCCGGGCGGCCTATTTCCCGAGCCTCACCCTCGACGCCCAGGGCGGCTTCGAGAGCTTCATCGCCGCGGATTGGCTTTCCTGGCCGGCCCGCTTCTGGAGCGTGGGCGCCGACGCCGGCGAGACCCTGTTCGAGTTCGGCGCCCGCAAGGCCGCCGTCCTGCAGTACCGCGCTCTCTATGACGAGGCCGTCGCGAACTACCGGCAGACGGCCCTCTCCGCTTTCCAGCAGGTCGAAGACGACCTGGCATCGGTGCGGATCTCGTCGCAGGACGCGCAGGCGCAGTCCGAGGCCGTCGCCGCGGCCGAGCGCAACCTCGAGGAGGAGCAAGCCCGCTACCGCGCCGGCCTGGATCCCTATCTCTCTCTCCTGGCCGGCCGGCTCGCGCTTCTGTCCTACGAGCAGGCCGAGCTCTCCTACGAATCGCAGCTCGCCTCGGCCGAGGTCCAGCTCATCGAGGCCCTCGGCGGCGGCTGGGACGCCTCGCGGCTGCCCCCGTCCAAGCGATTGCGCTAGCCGACGCCGATCATCGCGACCCCAAGGCGAGCCGCGGCGGGACGGCCGAAGCTTCGGGCAGGTCGAACCAGAGCCGGCTGCCCTTGCCCGGGGAGCTTTCGATCATGAGCCGGCTTCCGTGGCTGCGCAGGAGGTCCTGGGCCACCTTGAGCCCCAGCCCGAAGCCGGACGCGGCCTTCCGGGCGGCGAGGGTCCTGGCGAACCCTCCCACCACCTTGCGCTGCTCCCAGCGCGTCATGCCGATTCCGGTGTCCTCCACGGAGACCTCGATGAGCCTTTCGGAAACGCCGGCATCGCGCACTCGGACGCAGATGCGGCCGTCCGAGGGGGTGTATTTGATCGCGTTGCCGATCAGGTTCGTGAGGACGACGTTGAGCGCGTCGGGATCGGCGAGGACCCTGCGCTCGCGCGCCAGAGGCTCGACGGCCACCGAGATCGTCCGCTTTTCGGCCAGCGGAGCCAAGGTGTCGAGCACGGCCTGGATCACTTCCGCCGGGTCGGTGGGCTGGGCCTGGATGGCGAAGCGCCCGGACGACAGCCGCGCCTCGTTGAGGAAATTCTGCACCAGCATCTTGAGCACGCTCATGTGGCGCTTAAGCGTCTTGAAGAGCTCGCTCTTGCGCTCCTCATCGATGCCGGGGTCGCGCCGGTCGATGACGCCGACCACCAGGCTCATCACCGAAAGCGAGTTGGCGAACTGATGGCTGACCAAAGAGAGCATCTCGCTCTTGGCCAGGGACACCCGGTGCTCCTTGTCCGCCTGCTCGTGCTCGCGAAGAGCGTCGTTCTCGAGGCTCGAGAAAAGCGCGGCGATCAGCGGAAAAGCGAGGAAGCGCTCGGCCAGACTCCAGCGCGCCATGGGCGTGACCGACCAAGGCGAGAGGTTGAGGAGGTAGTCGGTGAAGCAGACCGCGCCGGCCAACAGCGAAATCCCCAGGGCCGCGCGCCGGCTGCAATAGCGAGCCGCCAGGAAGATGGGCGCGACATAGAGCATGGAGAGGTTGAAATCGTAGGGCAGGGCGTGGTCGGCGGCGGCGACCGCGCACAACAGCGCCAAGCTCGCCGCCAAGGCCTCTCGCGGAGACCGTTCCAGCCGCCTTTTGAGACCATCGATGCGCCTCTTCATGATTCCCCCATGCCTTCATGCGGCGCTGGTCCCGACACGCGCCAAGGGCAGGGCTCCGAGTCGAGATTCCGGGAAGCGTCCGTCAGGCGCCGCACGGCCGCCTCGAGGTAATCCGCCTCGACGGGCTTGGTGACGAACTCGGCGGCGCCCAGAGCCAGCGCCCGGCGCGCGATGCCGAGCTCGCGGTGCCCCGTCAAGACGAGGATCCGCAGGGCTGGCTGGAGAGCCTTGGCCTCGCGCAGCACCGACAAACCCGTCCTTTGAGGAAGGGAGACGTCGAGGATGACGAGGCTGGGCGGCCGGGAGGCGATGATCTCCAAGGCGCGGCTGCCGTCCTCCGCCTCGACCACGTCGAAGGCGCCGCCCAAGAGCAGCCGCACGGACCGGCGCAAGTCCGGATCGTCGTCGCAGATCATAATGGTCTTCCGGGCCATGAGGTGATCCTTCAGCCCTCGCACGCAACATTTCGGCGCGGCCCCGGCCGGGGCCCGAACGTTGCGAGCATGAGAAGGAGCGCTCCAGCCGTGACCGAAACGTCGCGCGGATGAAGCGCCGACGCAACGGCGGTTTGGTCAGATGTGAGAGGAGGTGCCCGATGAAAGCGTTCCCGCCCGATAAGATCCTCGTCGCTTACGATTTTTCCCCGGGGGCCGCCCAAGCCTGGCGCTACGCCCGGATGCTGGCCAAGCGTCTCAACTCTCGCCTCGAGGCCGTCTACGTTTCTCCCTGGTCGTTCGTGCCCGACGGAGGCTCGTTGGCCGTGCCGCCGCTGAGCCGCAAGGACGCGGCGGCTCTCGAAAGCAAGCTGCGCAGGCGCCTCGGCACCGCCGCCGTGCGCGTCGGCGAAGGCGACGTCGTCGGAGAAATCCTGCGGGCGGCCAAGGATTGCGGCGCCGGTCTCCTGATCATGGCCACGCACGGCCGCGGGGCGCTTGCGCGCGCCCTGATCGGCTCGGTGACCGAGGCCGTGGTTCGCCGCTCGCCGGTCCCGGTCTTGTCCCTGCGCCGGGCGGCGCCGACGCCTCGCGCGATCCTCGCGCCGGTCAACCTCCAGCCTTACTCGATGGCGGGCTTCCACGCGGCCGAAGCCGCCGCCGCGGCCCTGGGCGCGCGCATCACGCTGCTGCACGTGCGCGACGCCTCCTCCGACGACTCCGCTCTGATCCGAGCGGCGCTGGCCGCGGACGCCTCGCGTGCCGTGCTGGGCTCGCGAGTCGAGGCCAAGGTGGTCGACGGCGACCCGGTCAGACGCATCGTCGAGGAGTCCCGTCGGCACGACCTCGTCGTCCTGGTGGCGCATAAGCGCGGGCTATGGAAGGACGCGCTGCTCGGCACGACGGCGGAGCAGGTGCTGCGGCGATGCGCGGCTCCCGTGCTCTGCGTGCCCGCGGGGGCCGCCGGGCGCCCCTCGGTGAGGCGGCGCCGCGGCTCTTCGCGCCTGCCGCGCCGCTCCGGGCGGACCAGGCGGGCGGCCGCCGCGACGACCACGATCAAGTTCTAGCGGGCGCCGCGCCGTTTGGTAGTATTACGCCGTGAGAGCGCGAAGCGGCCTGCCGGTCTGCCTCGTCTTGGCCCTCCTGGCCGCCCCGGCGTCCGCCGCCGGCCCGGCCCGCGATCCGGCCGCCTGGCTCGACAAGGCGCGGTCCCTCCATAAGGCGGGACGGGACGTCGAGGCGCGGCGCGCCGCGCTGACGGCCTGCGCGCTGGCGCCGGACGACCCCGCGCCCCTCTCGGAACTCGGCTCGATCGACGCCGATCTCGGGCGTCCCGCGCGGGCGATCAACGATTACCGCGCCTCCCTGGCCCTCCGGCCCGATTACTTCGTCTACGTCCAACTCGGCGAGGCCTGCGTGGGGCTGGGACGCCTGGACGACGCCCGCCGGGCGTTCGAAGCCGCCAAGGCGATGGACGCCAAGCAGGCGGACGCTTACGTGCGCGAAGGCTACGCCGACCTTTCCGCGGGCCGCTATGCGCGCGCCGAGCGAGACGTTCGCGCGCTCATCGCCGCCGATCCCGACAATCCGTTGGGTTATCACCACATGGCCAGTCTCCTGGCGTTCGAAAATCCCCCGCGCCTACCCGAGGCCGAACGCTACATCCGCGAGGCCCTGGCCAAGTTCGCCCGGAATCCAGCCTCCGACCCCGACGACATGCTTCACGCGATCTCGTGGCTGGGCGACATTTTGCGCGACGAGAACAAGTTCGGCGAGGCCGAGGCCTCCTACGAAAACGGTCTGGCCCGCTGCGGGCCTACGAACCACGATTTTCGGGGAAAATTCCTGCTGGCCTTGGCGTCGCTCTACGAAAACCGGGACTCGACGAGGGCGCTCGGCTATGCTCGAAGAGCTTTGGACGAGTGTCCCAAGCCCGGAACCTGCAAAGCCTTCCAGCGCACCCAAATCTTCACGAGGCTCGCTCTCCTATGCGCCAAGCAAGGGCGCCGGTCCGCCGGCCTGTCGTTCGCCGGCCGCGCGTGGGCGATCTTCTCCTCGGCCTCGCCGAGCGCTCATCAGGATGGGGCCCAGGCCCTCTCGCAGGTGATGAGCTTGGCGACGGCCTATACGGCCCTGCGCGCTCCCGGCCGGGCGCGGCGGGCCTGCCGGCTCGTCCTCAAGACGGCCATGGCGGGCAGTCCCATCTCCGCGCAGGCGCGCCGCTGCCTGGCCGCGCTGCCTTCCGGGTGAGCGGCTGGGCCCGGCCAATTTTGTATAGTGCCTCCGATGGGCTCCCGACCGATCCGCCTGCTGATATGCGCCGGCGGCGGGCGCATGGCGTCGCGCGTCGCGGCGCTAGCCTCGGCAGACCCCCGCTTCGAAGTCATGGGCTCCTTGGATCGCGCCACCGGGCCGGCCCGGCTTTCCTCGCTCGTCTCGGCCTGCGACGCGCTCGTGGATTTCTCGGCCCCGGCCCCTTCCCTCGCCTGGGCCGGAGCGTGCGCGAAAGTCCGCAAAGCTTGCGTGATCGGCACCACCGGATTCTCGCCGGCGCAGCAGGCGCGCCTTGCGGCGTTGGCGCGCAAGACGGCCCTGTTTCAGTCGCCCAACTTCAGCCCGGGCATGACTCTCCTCTTCGAACTCGCCGCTCTCGCCTCGACTCGGCTTTCGAGCTTCGACGCCGCCGTCAGCGAAACGCATCACAAGCGCAAGAAGGACGCGCCGTCGGGCACGGCCCTGCGCCTGGCGAGGGCCGCGACGCGAAGCGCAAGCCGCCCTCCCGCGATCGTGTCCCTGCGCCTGGGCGACGTCGTCGGCGAGCATACGCTGACCCTGGCGGGCCCCTTCGAGCGCCTGGAGTTGACCCACCGGGCGCACTCCCGGGATGTCTTCGCCCTGGGAGCGCTGGAGGCCGCGCTGTGGACGGCCGGACGCAGGCCCGGCCTTTACGGCATGGAGGATCTCAACCGCCGATGAAGCTCGGAGAATCCGCGCGGCGCCTCCTCGATTGGCTCGACGCGCCCGACGATCCCGCCGTCCCGGGCTACGACCCCGTCCATCTGGGGGCCCTGCTGATCCTGGTGCTCGTCGTCGTCGGCGCTCTTTACTGGCTGCTGTGGACCTTGCTCGTCTTCGAGGGCGGGATCTTCCCGAAGATCGGCGCGGCTCTGTCGGTGGCGTTCACGTCGAAGACCCTCGCCGATTACGGCTATCTCGGCCAGCCTTACGCCATGGGCGCCTTCGAGGGCTGGGTCGGTAACGTCTGCGCCCTCGCCCTGACGGCCGGGGCCTTGGCCGCTCTCTTTTACCTGTATTCCCGCGCCGCCCAGCGGCGCCGCTAGCGTGGCCGAGTGCCTGATCCTTCTCGGCGCCAATTTGGGCGATCGTCGCCGCGCCCTCGAGCGCGCTTTGGCGGGCTTGCGGGCCCTTCCGCGCACCCGGGTCGTGGCCGTCTCGCGCGTCTACGAGACCGCGCCCGTCGGGCCGGGCCGCGAGCCGTATCTCAACGCCGCCGCGAGGCTTCGCACCGGCCTTTCGCCGATGGGACTGCTCGTCGAGTGCAAGCGCTTGGAGGCCGCCGCGGGCCGCAAGAGCGGCCGGCGCTGGGCCTCGCGGCCGCTCGATGTGGACTTGGTTGACTGGAAAGGCATTACTCTCCGCACTTATTGGCTGACCCTGCCGCATCCAGCCATGGCCGGCCGGACATTCGCGCTGGCGCCGCTTCGCGACGTGGCGCCGCGCTGGAAGCTGCGCGGCAGGGCCATTGCGGCCCTTCTCGCCCGATTGAAGCCCGACCCGGGAACTGTTAAAATTTATCGGTAAATGCCCTACAAAAGCGACAAGCCCGCCGCCGTAACCACGACTCAGCTCGCCTTGATGAAGCAGAAGGGAGTCAAGATCGCCGCCTTGACGGCCTACGACGCGCCTACGGCCGCCCTGGTCAACGAGGCCGGGGCCGACGTCGTGCTGGTCGGAGACTCGGTCGGCATGGTCAAGCTGGGCTACGAGAACACCATTCCCGTCACGCTCGAGGAGATCCTTCACCACGTCAAGGCTGTCAAGCGCGGAAACTCCCGCGCGCTCCTCGTGGCCGACATGCCGTATCTGTCGTACGAGGTGGACCTCAAGGAAGCCGTGCGCAACGCCGGGCGCCTCGTCAAGGAAGGCGGCGCCCAGGCGGTCAAGCTCGAAGGCGGCCTGGAGATCGCCCCGGTCATCAAGGAACTGCTCAAGATCAACGTCCCCGTGATGGCCCACCTGGGCCTCACGCCCCAGGCCGTGCACCGCCTCGGCGGCTTTAAAGTGCAGGGCCGCAAGCCCCAGGACGCCGAGAAGATGCTCACCGACGCCAAGATCCTCGAAGGCGCCGGCGCCTTCGCCGTCGTGCTGGAGTGCATCCCCTCGGCGCTGGCGCGAGAGATCACCCGCAAGCTCTCCATCCCCACCATCGGCATCGGCGCCGGTCCTCACTGCGACGGGCAAGTCCTCGTGTCCGACGACGTCTGGGGCCTCGGCGAGGGCGCCCCTCTCAAGTTCGTCAAGCGCTACGCCGACCTGCGGCCCGTCATGCTCAAGGCCGCGGCGGCGTACTGCCGCGAGGTCAAGGACGGCGCGTTCCCCGCGGCGGAGCACGCCTTCGAGAGCGCGCCCGCCGCCAAGACCGCCTAGCGGCCGCCCCGCGATGAGCCTCCCGCTGCTGATCATCATTGTCAGCGCCGCGTGCCTGATCGTCGTCTGCTATATGGGCGCCGGCATCATCCTGCATCCCCCGAACATGAGCCGCATGGAGGTGTTTCCGGAGCAATTCGGCCTGCGCTACGAGAAGGTGTTCTTCAAGACTCGCGACGGGCTGGGGCTCAGCGGGTGGTTTCTGCCCGCTCCCGGCGAGGACGCCGACGGCCGCACGATCCTGATGTGCCACGGCTGGGGCGACAATAAGGGGGAGCTGCTGAAGTTCACGCACTACCTTAACGCGCACGGCTTCAACCTGCTCTACTTCGACTTCCGTTCCCACGGGGAAAGCGACGGCGAGATCACCACCATGGGCTATTACGAGGTCATCGATTTCGAGGCGGCCGTGCGTTATCTCAAGGACCAGAAGCCTCATCTGGTCGGCAAGCTCGGCGTCTTCGGGCTGTCGATGGGCGCCGCCGTCACGGCGATGGCCATGCCCGACCATCCCGAGGTCCGCTGCGCCGTGCTGGAGAGCCCCTTCACCGACTACAGGCGGGTCGTGCGCCAGTGGGCGTGGAACAACCTCCGCGTTCCTTATTTCCCGCTCATCATCGGCACGCTCTTCTTCCTGCGCTGGCGCGTCGGGCAGGAGGGCGTCGATGCCTACAGCCCGGTCAACTTCATCAAGAAGATCTCCCCGCGCCCGCTCCTGATGATCGGAGGGGAAGACGACGCCTTGATGAAGGAAAGAGACGTGCGCCGGCTCTACGCCGCGGCGGGCGACCCCAAACAGCTCTGGATCATCCCCGAAGCGACGCACGCCAAGTGCTACCAGGCGGGCGGGCTCGAATACGAGACGCGCATCGTGAACTTCTTCAAGCGCCACCTGTCATGAAGGTCGTCTCCCGCGCGCGGGAGTTGACGCGCCTGTCCCAGTCGTGGCGCCGGCGGCGGCAGACGATCGGATTTGTGCCGACGATGGGCGCGCTGCACCGGGGCCACGCCGCGCTCATCGCCCGCGCGCGCAAGGCCTGCGATCGCGTGATCGTCTCCGTCTTCGTCAACCCGACGCAGTTCGGCCCCGGAGAGGACTTCTCCCGCTATCCGCGCACCTGGGCGGCGGACCGGGGCCTTTGCGCCGAAGCCGGCGTCGACGCCGTCTTTCACCCTCGGGCGCGGGAGCTTTATCCGGAGGGTTTTCAAACCTTCATCGAGGTCGCCGGGCTTTCCGACCGTCTCTGCGGGGCGTCCCGTCCCGGCCATTTTCGGGGCGTCGCCACTGTGGTCTACCGGCTCTTGAGCATTGCTCGGCCGGACTCGGCTTTCTTCGGAGAGAAGGACTTCCAGCAGCTCGTGATCATCCGCCGCATGGCCGAGGACCTGGGTCTGCCGGTGCGCATCATCGGCTGCCCGACCGTGCGGGAGAAGGACGGCCTCGCGCTTTCTTCGCGCAACCGCTACCTGCCCCCCGACCAACATCGCCTAGCGGCCCGCATCTACGCCGCTTTGCGCGCCGGCGCCGAAGCCGCCCGCCTGCGCGGCGCTACACCAGCGGCCGTAGAGTCCGCGGCCCTCGCTCGGCTGCGAGAAATCCCCGGCGCCGAGGTCGAATATGTCAGCCTCGCCGACGCCGAATCCCTGGGCCCCGCGGCCTTTTCGCGGCCCATGCGCTTGCTCACGGCCGTCCGGCTGGCGAACACGCGGCTTATCGACAATATCCGCGTGCCCCGGCCGCCTCTCGGGGAAAGCGCTTCCGATTAGGCGCCGGTCCCGCGCCTGGAAGCCCTGGCGTAGGCAGCTTCGATCATCTCCAGCTCCGACTCGTAGTCGTGCCGGATCAGGTCCCGATCACTTTCGTTGGAAATCTCAGTGCTCAGATTCCTAATCCGCGCTTCGAGGGCGGCTTTGGCGGCCTCCAGACTTTTCCCGAAGTCGGCAAGACCCTTCGCCGAGAACGCGTGGGAACTTCCCCCGGAATTGACGGACCACCAGATGCTCCCGTTGTTATGGTTGCATGCGACCAGGATGGTGTCAGTGCCGTTGAAGCCGAAGTAAGACAAGTAGATGATCCCGCCTGACTCCCGCACATCCATCAGCCTCAGAGCCGAGACCCTGGGCTCGGGCATCGTATTGACCTCGCCGACGGCGGACGGAGAGGTCGAATCGCCCGCACTCGCTCCGGCATAGGCGGCTTCGATCATCTCCAACTCAGACTCGTAGTCGTGCCGGATCAAATCCCGGTCGCTTTCTTTGGGAATCTCCGTCTCCAGCCCCTCAATCCGCGCCTTGATCGCCCCCTTGGCGGCTTCCAAGCTTTTCCTGAAGTCGGCAAGCCCCCGCGCTGAGAACGCATGAGAGTTCCCTCGAGAGTTCATGGACCACCAGATCTTCCCGTTGCTATGGTTGCATGCGACCAGGATAGTGTCATTGCCGTTGAAGCCGAAGTACGATAAGTAGATGACCCCGCCTGATTCCCGCACATCCATCAGCCTCAGAGCCGAGACCCTGGGCTCCGGCATCATGTTGACGGGGACCGCAGCCGTCTGCTCGCTCCCTGCCGAATCAAACTCCCTGCGGCCCTGCGCATAGTCGGCTGAGACGTCGTCGGTGTCACCGGAAGCGGCGGATTCGGCCGCACCCTCGCCATGCCGCAGGAGCGCCCCTGCTTTCCATTCGAGCGGCCACCGTTGGCCGCGAGCAGCATCGGCGCCTGCTCCTCCGGACCGGGGGGCTCCTTCGCTTCGAGCAGCTCGGATGGGATCCGAAGCAGCGGCGGCCGCAGCGTGCACAGGGCCGGCTGAATCCATGATCGCTTGGGGAATTGAAGCGGCTTCGGGAGATAAATCAATTGCGCCCGCCAAAGGCATGGAAAGGCTCGCTCCGGGACTCTCCAAGCGCGCAGACGCCATCGAGCCCTCATCGGCGCCGCCGAGTCCGGGCACGTCCGCAGCCCGCGCTAACGCCGGGGACAGTAGTGTAAAAACCAAAACGAAGGCGAGCGTTTCCTCAGAAGACGACGCCAAAGCGCCTGCGATTCGCATGATAGTTCCTCCAATTTTCAGGTTATTCTATTGAACTGGGCGCTCTCGATGCGTGGGCCAAACGGGTCGAAAACGGTCGAAAGTGGGCCTACCGCGGAATTACCCCCTCGGGCCGGGCAAACCGGCATTGACAATCGCGACGCCTCTTGTTAGCATCGGCCAAGGCGTGAGCTCCTATCAGCGTAAGCAGTTCTGGGTCGATCCTGCCCTCCAGCTCCAAATCCTCGGCTACGTCCTCGTCCTGGTCACGGCCAGCCTCCTGCTCGTCGCCTTCAGCGTGCTGCGGGGCGTCGCGCAAGCCTCGGCGAGGTCCAACCAACTCTTCCATTCCATCGATTGGTTCCGCCAAAGCCTGGCGGCCCCGCTCGTCGTCTCCTCCTGCACGGCGATCCTCGCCTGCGGCGTCATCGCCTTGCTGTGGTCTCATCGCCTCGCCGGGCCGCTGCGCGTTCTTTCGGCGGGCTTTTCGCGCTTGAAGGAAGGCGATCTCTCCGCGACGGTCCGTATCCGCGCCACCGACACCCATCAGGAGCTCGTGAGGGACTTCGCCCAGGCGCAGGCCGGGCTGCGGGACAGGCTGGCGAACGATCGCCGCCGCCTGGAAGACGTCCGCCGCCGCCTGCAAGACGCCGCCGGGCGTTCTCCGTCGCCGGAGCTCGAGTCGATCGCGCAGGAGCTGTCCTCCATCCTCTCCGGCTTTAAGCTCTAGCGTGCCCGCCAGCGCGCCGCCCGAGCGGGCCTATCGGGGCCTGGAAGCCTACATCGCCGTCTTCTCCGCCGGCGCCATCGTCCTGGCCCTGGTGCTGGAATACGCGCTGCGCCGCCCGGGCGCCCAGATTCCCCTCTACGCGGCGATCATCGCAGGCGGCGCGCCCCTGCTTTTCAAGATCGTCGCGCGGTTCGCTCAAGGCGAGCTCGGCTCCGATCTTCTGGCCGGCGTCTCGATCGTCACCGCCGCCGCGATGCGCCAGCCGCTCGTCGGCGCCATCCTGGTCCTCATGCTTTCGGGCGGCGGCGCGCTGGAGGAGTTCGCCGCCCGCCGGGCTTCTTCCGTGCTGGACGCGCTGGCCCGGCGCATGCCCCAACTCGCCCACCGCCGGGTGCCGGGCGGGCTCGAGGACGTCCCGGTCGAGCGCGTTGCCGTCGCGGACACCCTCGTCGTCCTGCCGCACGAGCTGTGCCCCGTCGACGGGACGGTGGTCGAGGGCCGCGGCACGATGGACGAGTCGTATCTCACCGGAGAGCCGTTCCAGATCTCGAAGACGCCCGGCTCGCCGGTCCTCTCCGGCGCCGTCAACGGGGAGAGCGCCCTCACCATCGTGGCAGGCAAGCTGGCGCGCGATTCCCGCTATGCGAGCATCATGGGCGTGATGGCCCAGGCCGACGCCAACCGCCCGCGGCTGCGCCGCCTGGCCGACCGCCTGGCCGCTTGGTACACGCCGCTGGCCCTGGTCATCGCCGTCGCGGCTTGGCTCGCGTCGTCGAATCCATCCCGCTTCTTGGCGGTGCTGGTCGTCGCTACGCCCTGCCCGCTGCTGATCGCCATCCCCGTCGCCGTCATCGGTGCGATCTCTCTATCGGCCGCCAGGGGGATCGTCATCAAGGACCCGACCGTGCTGGAGAAGATCGAGACCTGCCGCACGGTCATCCTCGATAAGACCGGGACGCTCACCGTCGGACGGCCCACGCTCGTCGAGATCATACCAGCCGACGGAGTCGCGGGCGACGAGGCTCTCAGGCTGGCCGCGGGCCTGGAGCGCTATTCCCGGCATCCGCTGGCCGCCGCGGTGCTCGACGCCGCCAGGCAGCGCGGCCTATCGGCGCCGGCGGCGGCCAACGTCAGCGAGCGCCCGGGCCTCGGCTTGACCGGAACCGTCGACGGCAGGGCGGTCTGGATCACCGGACGCAAATCCGCTCCCGAAGAGGCGCGCCGGCTCCTGCCTGCGGCAGCGCAGGGCCTGGAGTGCCTAGTCCTCGTCGACGGCGCCGCGGCGGCCGTCCTGCGCTTTCGCGATGTCCCCAGGCCGGAAAGCGGAGCCTTCCTCTCGCACCTGTCGCCCACGCATCGGGTGACCCGCCTCATGCTCTTGTCGGGCGACCGCGAGTCGGAAGTGCGCTATCTGGCCGATCAAGTGGGCATCAAGGAGATCGCCGCGGGAAAATCCCCGGAGGAAAAGCTCGCCATCGTGCGCGAGGAGACGGCCAAAGGCAGCACCCTCTTCATCGGCGACGGCATCAACGACGCCCCGGCCCTGGCGGCCGCCACGGTGGGCGTCGCCATCGGCGCCGGCAGCGACGTGACCTCTGAGGCGGCCGGCGCCGTCATCATGACCGCGGAGATCGCCAAGCTCGACGAGCTCATTCACATCGGCCAGCGCATGCGCAAGGTCGCCCTTCAAAGCGCCCTCGGCGGCATGAGCCTGAGCCTGCTCGGCATGTGCGCCGCGGCGTTCGGGCTCCTTCCCCCCGTCGCCGGCGCCGTGGCCCAGGAGCTCATCGACTTGGCCGCCGTCCTCAACGCCATCCGCGCCGCGTTCCCGCCAGCGCGGTTGACCGACTTCTGAGCGCGGGCCCCGGCTATTTCTGGATCTTGGCCAGAAGCTGCCGCATGTCCCGCACGTTGCCGGCTTGATCGGCGGGATCGGCCGGGTGCTTGACGGCCAAGCCCTTCTGCAGGACGGCGACCGCCTTGTCCTTTTCCTGGTTGTGGAGGTAGGCCTTCGCCAGCGGGACGTAGTTGTCGGTGTAATCCGGGCTCAACTCAACGGCCTGCTCGAACTCCGAGACGGCCTTCTTCTTGTCCCCGCCCATGAAGCCCGGCAGCTGCCAGAGGATCTCGCCGAGCACCCGATGGGCGCCGCCGTAAGCCGGATCGAGACGGATCGTCTCCTTCATCTGATCGCGGATGGGCCCGACCAGCCTCATGGATTTGAAGATGCCCCGGTCCTGACCGATGCGGCCCATCGCCACGCCGAGCCAAAAATGGGCGTCCGCGCTGTTGGGCTCGACGGCGATCGCTCGGTCCAGGACGCCCTGCGCCCGGCCGAAGTACTTGAGCCGATCCTTCTTGTCCTTGAAAGCCTCGCCCTGCCGGATCAGGCCGCGGCCCTTGCGCCAGAGAAGGCCCGGCTGCCTGGGATGGGCGGCCAGCGCGGCGTCGAGCAGCCGCTGGCTCTTGGCCAGGTTGTCGTCCTGGTCCCTGTGGAGATAGAGGGCATCGGCGCGGCGCAGGTCGAGCATCCCGGGCTGGGCGAGCGCCGGCCGCGGCAGCAGCAGCGCGACGGCCGCGGCGGCCGGCAGCGCCAGCTTGCGCAAGCCGAGCTCGGCGGCCCGCTCGGCCCATCGGGAAGCCTTCGAAAAGGAACTGCGCGGTTCCGCCCCGGCCTCCTTGAACGTCGCCACGGCCGAAACTCCCGCGGCTTTCAGCCGGCCGGCGATGCCGGAGTCCCAGTCTCCGCAGACGCAGACGACGGGAACGCCGTTTTCCCGAGCCAAGGCCGCCAGCGCCAATGGCGCCTTGCCGTAAAAGCTGGTCTGGTCCATGCACCCCTCCCCGGTGACGACGGCCGACGCTCCGGCGAGGACGCGCTCGGCCTCGATGCGGCCAAGGACGTATGCCGCTCCCGCGGCGAGCCTCGCCTTGAGAAACCCCATCAGGCCCGCGCCGAGCCCCCCCGCCGCGCCCGCCCCTGGTATCGCGGCCACGTCCGCGCCGAGGTCCCGCTTGAGCGCCCCCGCCAGCCGGGAAAGGCCGGCCTCGATGACCGGGATCATTCGCGGCGTCGCGCCTTTTTGCGGCCCGTAGACGCGCGCCGAGCCTTGCGGTCCCAGCAGCGGGTTCTCGACATCCGTCAAGCCCACGATCTTCACGCCGCGCAGCCGCCTTCTCAGCGCCCCGGCGTCAATGCGCGCCAGGCCCCGCAGGGCCGCCGCGCCTGCGGCCAGTTCCCGTCCCGATTCGTCCAGAAGCCGGCAGCCCAGCGCCTGCGCCATGCCCGCCCCGCCGTCGCTGGAGGCGCTGCCTCCCAGCCCGACCAAGACCTGCCTGGCGCCTCGCCGCAGCGCGGCGTCGATGAGCTGGCCCGTGCCGAAGGAGGTGGCCCGCAGCGGATCGCGCCGCCCGGGAGGCACGAGGGCCAAGCCCGAGGCGCGCGCCATTTCCACGACGGCGATGCGTCCCGGCAGCCATCCGTAGGAGGCTCGCCGAGGCTCGCCCAAAGGGCCGCGCACCCGGACATGGAGGCGCTGGCCGCCCAGGTCGGCCGTAAGCGCCTCGATGAGCCCGTCGCCCCCATCGGAGATGGGCAACAGCGGCGTCTGCGCCCGAGGATAGGCCTTTCGCGCGCCGCGAGCCATGGCGCGCGCCGCCTCGAGGACGTCGAGGCTGCCCTTGAACGCGTTGGGAGCGATGACGATCTTCATCGGTGCCTGATGTTAACCGATTTAACTAAATTAACTTTTGAACCGATTCGACGAAGAAGTTGAATCAGTTAAATAAGTTAAAGCCAGGCACCGCTCGGATCAAGGGAAGGTGCCGCGGATCTTGACAGCCTTCGCCAGGCGGTTGAGGCCGACCATGAAGGCGGCCAGGCGCATGTCCACCTGCTCTCGCTGGGAGACTTCATAGACGTCTCGGAAGGCCTTGACGATGACTTCCTGCAGGCGAGCGTTGATCTCCTTCTCGCTCCAGAAGTAGGCTTGGATGTCCTGGACCCACTCGAAGTAGCTGACCGTCACGCCGCCGGCGTTGGCCAGGATGTCCGGCACGACGACAACGCCTCGCTCGTTGAGGACGCGGTCGGCGGCGTTGGTCGTGGGGCCGTTGGCGCCCTCGACGATGTATTTAGCCTTGACGCGCGCAGCGTTCTCATGGGTGATCGTGTTCTCCATGGCCGCCGGGACCAGGATGTCGCAGGGGACCTCGGCGAACTGCTCGACCGGAATGTGCTCGGCCTTGGAATAACCCGCGATCGTCTCATTCTTGCTGCGGTAGACCATGATGTCGTCGAGGTCGAGGCCCTTCGGATCGTAGAGGCCGCCGGCGACGTCGGATATGCCGACCACCTTGCAGCCGTGCTCGGCGAAGACCTTGGCGGCGTTGGAGCCGACGTTGCCGAAGCCTTGGATCGCCACCGGCGCCTTGCGCAGGTCGAAACCCCGGACGTTGGCCAGCTCGCGGGTGACGTAGAACACGCCGCGCCCCGTCGCTTCCTTGCGCCCGAGGGAACCTCCCACGTCGATGGGCTTTCCCGTGACCACGCCGGGGCAGGAATAGCCGATCGTCATGGAATAGGTGTCCATGATCCAGGCCATGACCTGCTCGTTGGTGTTGACGTCGGGAGCGGGAATGTCCTTGTCTGGCCCGATCAAAATCGAGATCTCCGATGTATAGCGGCGGGTCATGCGCTCGATTTCGCCTATGGACATCTTCTTGGGGTCGCAGATGATCCCGCCCTTGGCTCCGCCGTAGGGCAGATTGACGACGGCGGACTTCATCGTCATCCAAAAGGAGAGCGCCTTGACCTCGTCCAGGGAGACCTGCGGATGATAGCGGATGCCGCCCTTGGCGGGGCCGCGATCGAGATTGTGCTGGATGCGGTAGCCCTCGAAGACCTTTAGAGAGCCGTCGTCCATGCGGACGGGGACGGACACGGTCAGGATGCGCTTGCAGTGGCGCAAGCGCTCGAGCACCAGCGCCTCCATCTTCATCTTGGCCCCTGCGCGGTCGAGCTGCTCCATCGCCTGATGCCACGGATTTCCTTCGAGAATGTCCGCCACCGGTGACTTGGCGGCTACGGGCTTGGCGGCTATGCCGGCCTTGTTGGGGTTTTTCGTCGGGGTCTTAGTGTCCATATGGGTGGATTCTACTATAAAATGATACGATCCCACTGATGGACCGGAACAAACGGGCGTTCTGGCTCTTCATTGCGGTCGTATTCCTCGCGGCCTCGATCCCCTCGACGCTCCTGCTTCAGGCGCTCGCTCGGTATCGCAACGCTTTAGCCGGCTTCGAGCCCCCGGTCTTCAAGCCGATCCAGGTGCGCTTCACGCCCCGCCAGGAGGCGGTTCCGGCGAGCCTGGCGAACCTAGACTTCGCCGCGTTCCGCCTCAAAGCGCCCAAGGCCAAGGCCGTGGCGCTCATCGGCGACTTCAACGGCTGGAAGGCCGGCACGCTGCCGCTGGCCCGCAAGGCCGCCGGCGACTGGGAGATCCTGCTGCCGCTGCCTCCGGGCCGATACCGTTATCTTTTCGTGGTCGACGGCCAGGAGCGTCCGGATCCGGCGGCGAAAGAGAACGAGCCGGTCTCCGGGCGAACCGCCTCCGTCCGCGTCGTGCGCTAGGCGAGAGCGCTACTGCACGGTCAGGCGCCTGGTCAGCGTCATCGAGTCGCCGGCTTGGTCGGAAACCTCGATGACGACGTCGTTGGGGCCCGGCGTCAGCTTGAGCTCCAGGCTGAAGTTGCCGCTGTCGTCCTGGCGCGCCGGCCGCCCGTTGACGGTGACCGAAAGCCCGTCGCCTTTCACCAGACCCTGAACCAGGTAGGTCTTTTCCGAGACCGTCTCGTCGGTGGCCGGCTTGATCAGCACGATGGAGTCCTTCAGGTCGACGGATCGGCTGGCCCGGGCCAAGCCGACGGAGTAGAGCCTCGGCGCGGAGAATTTCCCGTCGACACCGAGCAGGTCGACGAGGGCCACGCGCCACCAATAGACGCCCGGCGGAAGCTCGGCGTCCTTGATGTCGACCTTTTCGTCGGAGTCATATCGCTTGTCGAAGACGACGGTGTCGAAGTCGCGGGAGCGCGAAGCCTGCACGCGGTAGCCGGAGATCGGCATGCCGACGCGCAGCGACTCCACCTCTCCGCTCAGGTTGTCCGCGTCGCGGGCGTTGTTGATCGAATCGGCGTCGGCGCCCATGGCGAGCTGCGCGCCCTTGGCGACGCGCACGCGCGCCTGCCCCTGGACGGCCGAGCCGGTGAACTCCGCGGCTCTCGCCTCGAAGTCCGGCAAGTCGACGATGCGCCGGGGCAGGCCCGGAGAAAGGCCGAGCTTCACCTCGGCCTGCATGCCGGCGCGCACGTCCACCGTCTGCCCCTGCGCCTCGACGGCGGCCCGGCCGGTGTAGACTTCGACGAGAGTGCTCAGGTCCTGGCGCACGCGCGCCGAGAATTGAGTGTCGCGAGTCTTGGGCGTGATCGTGGCCGAGACGGTGGTCACGCGGGAATGGCCCGCGAAGATCCCGCCGGATTTAAGCACCACGTCCGTCTTGACGTCGAGGGGTTTGATGACGGCCATGGAATTCGGCTCCAGGCTCAGCATCTCGCGGTTGAGAAATCGGACCTTGGCGCGCGAGTCGTCGTAGGTACGCAGGGAGTCTCCGCGGAAAAGCTGCATGTCTTGGGCCGCCGAGCGCCAGCCGGCGGTGTCCTTGCGCCGGAAATTGACCCTGTTGAGGAGATAGATCAAGTAGGCGGCCCGCAAGTCGTCCTTGATGAGCTCGACTGGCACGCGCAGGCTCATGCCCGGCAACGCCGCCGTCGGGTCGCTGGAGGGCAGGCGGTTGTATTTCAGGATCTCGTCCCACCGGGTGGGATCCTTGAGATAAGTGTTGGCGATGCCCCACAGCGTGTCTCCCCGGCGCACGACGACTCTCTGGAAGGCCCGCGGCCGCCGGGCCAGGACCAGACCCGGCGAGGCGAGCAGCAGCAAGGCGAGCAGGGCCGCTCTCACGAGGCCGCCTGCGCGGACGGCGCCTCGGCGACGGCCGCCGAGCCGTCCGGCCGCAACGCGAGCCCCTTCGGGATCGTGAAGTAGAACTGCGAGCCCTTGCCGAGCTCGGATTCGACCCAGATGCGGCCGAGGTGCGACTCGACGAAAAAGCGCGCGATGGTCAGGCCCAGGCCGGTGCCGCCGCGGCGCTGGCCCTGCACCTGCTCGAACTTATTGAAGATGCGCTCCAGGTAGTCCTTGGGAATGCCCTCCCCGGTGTCGGCGACGCAAGCCTTGATATGCGTTCCCTCGTCGACCAGGCTGACGGTGATGAGCCCCGCTTCGGGCGTGTATTTGATGGCGTTGCCGAGGAGATTGGTGAACACCCGCTCGAGAAGGTCTCCGTCGGCTTCGAGGGAAAACTCCTCGGTCGCCGCGAGCTGGACGTCGATCTTGCGGGCCTTGGCCAGGGACTCCAGGATGCTGATGGAGCGGCCCGCTATCCCCGCCAGCGAGACGGTCTTGAGCTGCAGCCGGATGCCGCCCGCGTCCATCTTGGCGATATCGAGGATATTGTTGACCAAGCCCATCAGGCGGCTCGTCGAGCGCTTGACGGAGGAGACGATCGACTGCTGATCAGGATTGAGCACGCCCGCGGTGCCCTTGAGCAGGACGTCGAGGAAGCCCATGGCCGAGCCGAGCGGATTGCGCAGGTCGTGGGTGATGTAATGGAGGAAATCCTCCTTCATCTTCTCGAGCTCGCGCTCGAGCGTGATGTCGCGCAAGGCGATGAGCACGCCCAGGCGCTCGCCCTTGGGCGTGACGACGGGCCTGGAAGCGACGCGCACGTAGCGGTGGTGCTGCTCCGTCGAAAGGTCCAGGTCCTTGGAGAGGTCCCACTCGGGATTCTCGGCCGCGGCGAGGACCGCGTCGCGAAGCGTCCCGGAGGGCAGGACGGCCGGGGCTTCGTGCCCCTCCAGCACGGCCGAGCGCTCGAGCCCCAGAGCCTCGACGGCGCGCGGGTTGGCGAGCTGGATGCGCTTTTGCCCGTCGATCATGAGGATGCCGTCGCCGATCGAAAACAGGATGGCCGCGGTCTTTCTCTGCTCGGCCACGAGGCGGTCGACCTGCAGCTCGGAATAGCGGCGCAGCTGCGCCGTCATGCGGTTGAAGGTGTCGGCCAGATGCTGCAGCTCGTCGCGAGTGCGCACGTCGACCTTGGCGTCGAAATCTCCTCTCGACACGGCCTCCGCGGCCGAGGACAGGGCGAGCAGGGGCTTGGTCAACTGGCGGGCCAGCAAGGTGGAGGCGGCCGCGCACAAGAGCACGACCAAGAAGATGGCCCAAGCGGCCGCGCGCTTCATCGCGATCGCGGCGCGGTAGGCGTCGGCGCGCGGCTGAAGGATGATGACGGCGCCGCCGGTGGAATAGACGGGATGGTAGGCGCCCACCATTCGGCCTTCGCGGCCGGCGAACTCCGTCGAGCCCTCGCTGTTGGATTCCAAGGCGGCGGCGACGATGGACAGCTTGGGAAACGCGGCCGCGTCGGCCGCGGAAAGCTTTTGCGCAGGGTAGAGCAGCGGACGGCCGCGATCGTCGGTCATGACGGCGAAGCCGGTGCCCCCCACGCGCTCGGCCGCGATGCTTTGTCCCAACTCCTTGAGCGAGAGCTCGAGGCGGGCGGTCACCGCGGCGGTCATCGGGTAATAGAAGACGGCGACCGGCTCGCCGTCCTGGCGCCCGATCGACAGGACCCGCCGGCGCGCGCGCAGGAACTCCAGGAACGCCGGCTCCTTCGCCCGGGAGACCAGCTCCTTGCGGCTCGAAAGATCGGGATTATAAACCTTGAGCAACTCCTGGCCGCGCGGACTGACCATCGAGATCTCGATGATGTCGGAGTGCGTCTCGATGAGGCTGCGCAGCAGCTGCTGCTTCTGGTCCCAGTCCATGGGCTTTTCCAGGGAAGCCAGCGCGAAGGAGATGTTGTCGTTGCTATCCTTGAAATAGGCGTCGACCTTCTCGGCCAGCTTCTCGGCGAGCTTGGTCTGCAGCTCCAAGACGGAGTCCTGGATGCCTCTTTGGACGCGCAGGAGCTGATAGCTGAGCAGGCCCACGGGCAGGAGAGCGAGCGCCCCCATCACGGCGACGAAGCGCCGGAAAAGCCCGGATTTCAGGAGGCTCATTCGCCTCTAAGGATAGGCGAAGTCCGTCGGGGTGTCAATGCCGCGCGTCAGCGGCGCAGTTCCCGCAGATAGAACAGCGCCACGCCCAAAAGCGGCAGCAAAAGACCGAACAGCACGCCTTGCGGCACGCCGCGCGGCAGCACGGAAGGATCGGGGGACTGGAGGGTCTCGGAGCCGGGCGCGGCGCCCTGAATGGAGGCGTCGTCGTCGCGGCCGGAGGCGACGGCCCGCGCTCCCGCTTCCGGCCCGCGCGGGCCGAGCGCATAGACCGGCGCCGCGGGCAAGGCCGCGGGGCCGGGTTCGAGCAGCGGCAGTCCGTCGGCGCGCGAAGCCCCGGAAGCCGGCGCGCGGCCCGAGAGCAGCCACGCCTCGGCCGCCCTGGTCAAACGCAGCGTCCGGTCGGCCGCTTTCAAGATCAGCAAGGACAAGTCGAAGGCGGGCGCCTGAGCCGGCGCCGCTTGCGACCAACGCGCGCGCGCCGCCCGGCCGCCGCCGCCAAGCGCCTGGGCTCCCGCTCCGAAGGTGTCCGCGGCGTCGAGCGCCTGCGCGAAGGCCGAGGGGCTGCCGGCAGCCGCGGCCCGGTCGGGGCCGCCGGCCTTTGCCGCGAAACGAGCGCCCGCGGCGAGCGCGGCGGAGTCCATCCCGGCGGCCGGCAGGTCGGCGACGGCGTCGCGCAAGCCGTCCTCGGGACGCGCGGCCGGGCCTGGAGAGAACGATTCGGCCGACGACGATCCGGGGGTCTCGTCGTCGCTGACGATGTCCGAGATCAGGCGGCCCGCGCGGCTGGCGCGCTCCGGCAACGCCTGCGACCCGCCGGCGCCGAGCTCGCTGAGGCTTTGCAGCGGCGCGCGCAGCGCCGCGGCCTTGGCGGCCAGGCTCCACGGCCGGCGGCTGAGGGCGGGCGCCGCGCCGGGGTCGGAGGCGCGCAGCGGCATGATGCCTCCGGGCAGCACG
>DAIDHI010000016.1 GCA_027452025.1 Elusimicrobiota bacterium
GCCGCGCCCGCGGCGCCCGAGCCCGTGGCGATCGTGGGCCTCGCGGCCAAGTTCGGGCCGCTGGCCAATCTGCGCGCCTTCCAGGAGGCCGCGCTGTCGGGCCGCGCGCCCGAGACGTCCTCGCCGCAGGCCCGCTGGTGGGGCCTGCCGCAGGCCGCGCGCATCCGAGGCCATTTCCTGCCCGAGGCCGCCGTCCCCGAGGCCGCTTTTCGCGTGCCGCCGCGTGAGCTCGAGGAGACGCTGCCGCAGCAGCTGCTCATGCTCGAGTGCGCGGCCCAGGCGCTCGAGGACGCCGGCCTCAAGGAGGCGGGGCGCGAGCGGCTGGGCGTCTTCGTCGGCCTAGGCCTGGACTTTTCGACGACGGACTTCTCGCTGCGCTGGGCCGCGCCGGAGCACTCGCGCGACGCCGCCGGCCCGGCGCTGTCGGCCAACCGCACCATGGGGGCCCTGGGGTCGGTGGCCGCCAGCCGCGTGGCGCGCGAGTTCCACGCCGGCGGGCCGAGCTTCACCCTTTCCTGCGAGGAGGCCTCCGGCCTGCGGGCGCTGGAGGCCGCCGTGCGCCTGCTGAGGCTCGGCGAGCTCGACAGCGCCTTGGTCGGAGCCGTGGACATCGCCGGAGACGCGCGGGCCGTCCTGGCCTCGGAGGCGGCCGGACGCGGCGTGCCCGTCGGAGAAGGCGCGGCCGCGCTCGTCCTCAAGCGCCTCTGCGACGCGCGCAGGGACGGCGACCGCGTCTATGCCGTGGTCAAGGGCGTGGGCTCGGCTTCCGGAGGCTTCAGCGGCGGGGAAGCGCTGTCGCGCGCCTGCGAAGCGGCCCTGCGCCGCGCCTACGCCGAGGCCGGGGTCGATCCTTCCACGGTCGGCCTCCTTTCGGCCCACGCCAGCGGCCTGGCGGCCGAGGACGAGGCCGAGGCCAAGGCGCTGTGCGCGGTCTTCGGCACCGCCGCGGCGCCCATGCCGTGCGCCCTTTCCAGCGTCAAGTCCGTCGTCGGCCACGCCGGAGCGGCGGCGGGCCTGGCGGACCTCGCCGCCGCGGCGCTGGCGCTCTATCAGGAGATCCTGCCGCCCTGCGGCTTCGCCGCCGCGCCCGCCCTCTCGGCGGCGAGCAAGCGCTTCCACCGCCCGCGCCGGGCTCAATACTGGCTGCGCAATCGCGCCGAAGGGCCCCGGCGCGCCGGCGTGACGGCGATGTCGGTCGGAGGCGACTGCGCCCACGCCGTGCTCGAGGCCTGCGAGGAGCAGGGCGACTGCGCCAAGATGCGCCTGGAGCGGCGCCAGCCGCTGGGCGCGCGCGCGGAGGCGCTGTTCCTGGTCGAGGCCGACGAGCCCGCCGGCCTCCTGGAAGGTGCTCGCGAGCTGCGCGTCTGGGCGGCCTCGCAGGAGGCCGGCCAGGGCCCGGAGCGGCTGGCGCGCCTTTGGCTTTCCCGCCGTCCGCAGCGCCCCGAGCGCCGACTGGCCCTGGCGATCGTTGCCCGCGGCGCCGGCGAGCTTCTGACCCTGTGCGACCAGGCGCGCGACTCCATCTCGGAGAATCCCGAGCGGCCGATCGCCGGCGACCGCATCCACCTGACGACCCGCCCGGCCTTCGGTCCCGGGACGCTGGCCTTCGTCTTCCCCGGCTCCGGCAACCAGTATCTCGGCATGGGCCTGGGGCTTTGGACGCAGTGGCCTCAGATCCCGCGCGCGCTCGACGCGCGGCACGGCTACCTGCGTTCGCAGATGGTGCCCGAGCTCTTCGCGCCTTGGCGCTACGACTGGGAGGAAGGCTGGGAAAAGGACGCCGAGGAGCGCATCGCGCGCGACTACAAGTCCATGATCTTCGGCTCCGTCGCCCACGGGGCGGCGGTCAGCGACCTGGTGCGCTCCTTCGGGGTTTCGCCCTCGGCCTCGATCGGCTACAGCCTCGGCGAGACGGCCGGGCTCTTCGCCCTCGGCGCCTGGGAGGACCGAGACGAGATGCTGCGGCGCATCGGCCAGTCCAGCCTCTTCGTCAGCGACCTGGCCGGCCCCTGCGACGCCGCGCGGCGCTTCTGGAACCTGCCGGCCGACGAGCAGGTGGACTGGGTGCTCGGCGTCATCGACCGCCCGGCCGAGAGCGTGCGCGCCGCGCTCAAGGGCATGGAGCGCGCCGCGCTGCTCATCGTCAACGCGCCGCTGGAGTGCGTCGTCGGCGGCTATCGCAAGGCCGTCGACACCCTGGTCAAGGGGCTGGGCTGCGTCTTTCTGCCGCTGCAAGGGGTTTCCACCGTCCATTTCCCGGCCGCCGAGCTCGTGCGGCGGCAGTACCTCGAGCTCCACCTTTTGCCCACCAAGGCGCCCGAGGGCGTGCGCTTCTACAGCGCGGCGTGGGCCAAGGCCTACGACGTCTCCAGCCAGTCCGCCGCCGAGTCGATCACGGCGCAAGCCGTGAGCAGCTTCGACTTCTCCGCTCTGGTGCGCCGGGCCCACGAGGACGGCCTGCGCCTCTTCGTCGAACTCGGCCCGCAGGGCTCCTGTTCGCGCATGATCTCCAAGATCCTCGGGCCGCTGCCTCACATGGCCCGCTCGGCCTGCGCGCGCGGTCAAGACGAGGTCTCGACCGTCCTGCGCCTTCTTGCCCAACTGCTGGCCGAGCGCGTGCCCGTCGATTTATCCGTCCTCTACGGCCAGCCGACGCTGGCCTGCGGCCACCAGGACCCGCCGGGCCCGCGGCGCATGGTGCGCGCCCGCCTGGGCGGCGGTCCCTTCGCCCCGGTTCGCGTCCCGGAAAAGCCCGCGGCGACCGTCGCGCGGGTCGCCGTTCGGCCGCCCGCCGAGCGGCCGGCGGCCGCCTTGGCGCCGGTCGCCGCCGCGCCGGAGGCCTTGAGCGCTTTCGAAGCCTCCCGCGGCGCCGCCCTGCGCGCCCACGAGGCCTTCCTGCGCCTGTCGCGCGAGCTTTCCGAGGCGCAGGCGCGCGAGCTGTCGCGCCAGCAGGCGCTGCTCGGCGGCTCGGGCGCCGCGGTGGCGGCCCCGGTCGGCGCTCCAGAGCGGGCCGCGGACCCTCTCCGGTCGCTTTCCCGCGAGCAGTGCCTGCGCTTGGCCTGCGGCAAGATCGGCGACGTCCTCGGGCCCGAGTTCGCCCATGTCGACGCCTATCCGACGCGCGTGCGCCTTCCCGCCGAGCCGCTGATGCTCGTCGACCGCGTCCTTGAGATCGAAGGCGAGCCGAATTCGCTGGGCGCGGGGCGGATCGTGACCGAGCACGACGTCCTGCCCGGCGCCTGGTATCTCGACGCCGGCCGCATCCCGACGTGCGTCGCCGTCGAGGCCGGACAGGCCGACCTCCTCTTATCGGGATATCTCGGCATCGACTCGCGCACCAAGGGCCTGGCCGTTTACCGGCTCCTGGACGCCGAGGTCCGCTTCCACGGCCCGCTGCCCAAGCCCGGCGACGTCATCCGCTACGACATCGCCATCGAGCGCTTCGTGCGCCACGGCGACGCCTGGCTCTTCTTCTTCCGCTTCGACGCGGCCGTGTCGGGGCGGGCGCTGATGTCCATGCGCAAGGGCTGCGCCGGCTTTTTCACGGCGCAGGCCCTGGCCGAGGGCCGCGGGGTGGTGCTCACGGAAGAGGAGCGCGCGCCCGCCGCGGGCAAGCGCCCGGACGACTGGACCGAGCTTGCCCCGCTTTCGGGCGTGGAGTCGTACAGCGAGTCGCAGGTGGAGGCCGTGCGGCGCGGGGACCTGGCGGCGGGCTTCGGCCCCGCCTTCGCCGGCCTGGCGCTTCGAAAGCCGGCGGGCCTTCCCTCCGGGCGCATGCGCCTGCTCGACCGCGTCCTGCTGCTCGATGCCGCGGGGGGCCGCTACGGCCTCGGCCGCATCCGCGGCGAGGCCGACATCCGCCCCGACGATTGGCATCTGGTCTGCCACTTCGTAGACGACCACGTCATGCCCGGCACCCTGATGTATGAGTGCTGCCTCCACACGCTGCGCTTCCTGCTCATGCGCCTGGGCTGGGTCGGGGAAGACGGCGAGCTCTACAGCGAGCCCGTCTTCGGAGTCGCCAGCCGCCTCAAGTGCCGCGGCCAGGTCCTGCCCTCGACCAAGCGCGTCGTCTACGACATCCAGGTCAAGGAGCTGGGCTACGACGCCGAGGGCCGTCCTTTCGCCATAGCCGACGCCCTCATGCTTTCCGACGGCAAGCCCATCGTCCACATCCTGGACATGTCGCTGCGCCTGGGCGGCACCAGCCGCGGGCGCCTCGAGGCTCTGTGGAGGAGCGAGAAGCCCGCCGCAAAGGCGCTCTTCGGCCCCGAGAAGATACTGGCCTTCGCCGTCGGCAAGCCCTCGGAGGCCTTCGGCGCGCCCTACGCCGTCTTCGACTCCGAGCGCGTCATCGCGCGCCTGCCCGGGCCGCCCTACCAGTTCCTCGACCGCATCGTCGGCGTCCAAGGCTGCGCGCCCTTCGTCCTCAAGGCCGGGGGCCGGGTCCAAGCCGAATACGACGTCCCGGCGAGCGCCTGGTATTTCGACGACCACGGGCAGCCGACGATGCCCTTTTCCATTCTCTTGGAAGTCGCCTTGCAGCCCTGCGGATGGCTGGCCGCCTACGTGGGCTCGGCCCTGGCAAGTCCGGCGGACCTCTCCTTCCGCAACCTCGGGGGCACGGCGACGCAGCTTCGCGAAGTCGGCGCGGACTGCGGCGTGCTTTCGACGCGCGTGGACATGACCAAGACGGTCATGTCCGGCGGCATGATCATCCAGGACTACGCCTTCGACGTCTCCTGCGCCCGCGGGCCGGTCTATCGGGGCGCGACGCAGTTCGGCTTCTTCACCAAGCAGGCGCTGGCCCAGCAGGCCGGCGTCCGGGGAGCGAAGGCCTTCGTGCCGCCCGCCGCCGGCGAAGCCGCGGACTTGGAGCAGCCGGGCTTTCCGAAAGGCCGCCTCGCCCTGCTCGATTCCGTTTCAATGGATGAATCCTGGGCGCGCGGGACCCGCGGGGTCGATCCGAAGGAGTGGTTTTTCAAGGCCCACTTTTATCAGGACCCCGTCTGTCCGGGCTCGCTGGGCCTGGAGTCCTTCGTGACGCTGGTCAAGCTGCTCGCGCGCCGGCGCTTCGGCCCGGGGCGCTTCCAGTCGCTGGCCCTCGGCCGGCCGCACACCTGGCTCTACCGGGGCCAGTACACGCCGGTCAACAAGCAAGTCGAGCTTTCGGCGCGGACGACGGCCGCCGACGGCGGCGAGCGGGTCCTGACCGCCGAGGGGCTGCTTTCCGTCGACGGGCTGACGATCTACCAGATGAAGGACTTCGCCGTGAGGGTCGCGTGATCTACCGCAAAGCCCGCCTCAGCGCGATCGCCTATGAGCTGGCGCCCAACGTGATCACGTCGCGCGCGCTCGAGGAGCGCGTGCGTCCGGTCTACGAGAAGCTCAAGCTGCCGCTGGGCCAGCTCGAGGCGCTGACCGGCATCCGCGAGCGGCGCTGGTGGGATCCGGGCTTCTCGCTTTCGGAAGGCGCGGCGCGCGCCGGCCAAAAGGCGCTCGACGCCGCCGGACTGCGGGCTTCGGAGCTCGGGGCGCTGGTCTACGCCGGCGTCTGCCGCGAGTCCTCGGAGCCGGCCACGGCCTGCGCCGTGGCGGCTCGCCTGGGCGTGGGGGCGGACGCCGCCGTTTATGACGTCTCCAACGCCTGCCTCGGAGCCCTCTCGGGCGTGGTCGACTTGGCCAACCGCGTGGAGCTGGGGCAGATTCGCGCCGGCCTGGTCGTCTGCTGCGAGTCGGCGCGCGAGATCAACGAGAGCATGATCGCCTCCATGCTCGCGCGCCCCGCCATGGACCACTTTCGCCTGTCGATCGCCACGCTGACCGGCGGCTCCGGCGCGGCGGCGATCCTGGTGAGCGACGGCGGGGCGGCGGCGAAGGGCCGAAGGCTTCTGTGCGCGCAAATCCAGGCCGCGCCGCAGCATTGGGACCTGTGCCGCTGGGAGCGCGATTTCATGCGCACCGACGCCGCGGCCGTGCTCAAGCACGGCGTGGCCCTCGGCCGGCGCACGTGGGAGGGGCTCTTGTCGAAGCTCGGCCGCAGGCCCGACAAGACGGTCTGCCATCAGGTCGGCGCCGCCCATCGCGCCTCGATGCTCCAGGCCATCGGCATGCGCCCGGAGGACGACTTCACGACCTACGAGCATCTGGGCAACATGGGCACGGTTTCCCTGCCGGTCACCGCCGCCGTCGCCGAGGAGCGGGAATTCTTGAGCCGCGGCGACCTCGTGGCCTGGCTCGGCATCGGCAGTGGGCTCAACTGCATGATGCTCGGAGTGCAGTGGTGAGCGGCTGGCGCTCGCTGTATCCCTTCGAGAGCCGCTGGTTTTCCCGCAACGGCTTGAACTATCACTATCTCGACGAGGGCCGCGGCGAGCCCGTAATTTTCGTTCACGGAAACCCCAGCTGGTCCTTTTATTTTCGCGGCCTCATAACCGAACTGCGGCGCGATCACCGCTGCCTGGCCTTGGACCACGCCGGCATGGGCCTCTCCGACAAGCCCGGCGACGAGCGCTACCGCTACACCCTCGAAGGCCGCGTCGCCGACTTGGACGCGTGGCTGTCCCGCGTGGACGCTCGCGAGAACCTCACGCTCGTCGTCCACGACTGGGGCGGCATGATCGGCGCGGCCTGGGCCGTGCGCCATCCCGAGAGCGTGGCGCGCCTGGTCGTGCTCAACACCGCCGCCTTCTTCCCGCCGAAGGCGAAAAGGCTTCCGTGGACGCTCTCCTTGGCGCGCTCGCCCCTGGGGCCCCTCCTTGTGCAGGGCGCCAACGCCTTCGCGCGCGGCGCGGCGCGCTTCGGCTGCGCGCGGCCGCTTTCGCGCCAGGCGCGGGAGGGGCTGCTGGCGCCGTATCGCGATTGGAACAGCCGCCGCGCCGTCTTGCGCTTCGTGCAGGACATTCCCGCGCGGCCGCAAGACCCCAGCTACGAGGCCGTCCTGGACACCCAGGAAAGGCTCGGGCGGCTGTCGGGCAAGCCCATGATGCTGGCCTGGGGCCTGCGCGACTTCGTCTTCGACTCGGACTTCTTCGAGGAGTGGCGGCGGCGCTTCCCGGACGCCGAGGCGCACGCCTTCGCGGACGCCGGGCACTACGTCCTCGAGGACCAGGGCGAGGAGATCGCCCGCCTGACCCGGGACTTTCTGGCGCGCCATCCGCTGAGGGGCGCGGCGTGATCGCCCAGGATCCCGCGGCCAACATCGTCCTCAAGCTCTCGCGCTGGGCGGCGAAGACCCCCGGAGCCCCGGCCGTCGTCTGCGGCGGGCGGAGCCTGACCTTCGCCGGGCTGGACGAGGAGTCCGGGCGCCTGGCCGCGGGGCTGGAGTGCCTGGGCTTGGCGCCGGGAGAGCGCGCCGCCCTGATGGTGCCGCCGAGCCTGGAGTTCTTCGCGCTGGCCTTCGCGCTGTTTCGCCTGGGCGCCGTGCCGGTCTTCATCGACCCCGGCCTCGGGCTTTCCGGCGTCGGCCGCTGCCTGGAGGAAGCGGCGCCCAAGGCCTTCATCGGCACCCCGAAGGCGCACCTGGCCCGGGCGCTGGGCCGCTGGCGGGCGGGCAGCCTGAGGATCGCGGCGCGCGGGGCTTGGCCGGGAGCGCTTCCGCTTTCGCGGGCGCGCGCCGGGGCGGGCGCCGTGCGCGCGCCGAGGCTTGCCGGCTCGTCGGCGACGGCGGCGATCCTTTTTACCTCCGGCAGCACCGGGGCGCCCAAGGGCGCCGTCTACACCCACGGGATGTTCTGCGCGCAAGTCGAGCTGCTGGAAAAGATGTTCTCGCCGCGCCCCGGCCAGGCGAGCGTGCCCACCTTCCCGCTCTTCGGCCTCTTCGACGCCGCGCTCGGCTTGACGGCCCACGTGCCGGACATGGATTTCACGCGCCCGGGTTCGGTCGATCCACGGCGCATCGTGGGGCTGGTGGAAAAGACGAGCGCCGCGCAGCTCTTCGGCTCGCCGGCGCTGCTCGACGTCGTCGGCCGCTTCGCCCAGGCGCGCGGGCTGACGCTGCCCTCGCTTGGCCGGGTGCTGTCGGCCGGGGCGCCGGTGCCCGCCAGGACCTTGGCGCGCTGGGCCGGCATCGCGCCCAACGCCCGCGTCCATACGCCCTACGGCGCCACCGAAGCGCTGCCCGTCTGCGACATCGAGGCCTCGGAGATCCTCTCCGAGACGGCGGCTCTGTCGGCGCAGGGACGCGGCACCTGCGTGGGACGGCCGGTGGACGGAGTCGAGGTGCGCGTCATCGAGATTTCCGACGAGCCGGTGGCCGCCTGGGACGACGCCCTGTCGCTGCCCGCGGGCCGCGAGGGGGAGATCTGCGTGCGCGGGCCGGTGGTCAGCGCGCGCTACGACGCGCGCCCGCGCGAGACGGCGCTGGCCAAGATCCCGGACGCCGACGGCCTATGGCACCGCATGGGCGACCTCGGCTATTTCGACGAGCGCGGGCGGCTGTGGTTTTGCGGGCGCAAGAGCCAGCGCGTGCAGACGGCGACGGGGCTGCTTCTGACCGTGCCCTGCGAGGGCGTGTTCAACGCCCATCCCGCCGTGCGGCGCAGCGCTTTGGTCGGCGTGCGCCTGGCCGGCTCGACCATCCCCGTCCTGTGCGTGGAGCTCGAGCGCGGGGCCGAGCCCGAGGCGGTCCGCCGCGAGCTTCTGGCGCTGGCCGAGGGCCGCGAGCGCACGCGCGCGATCAAGACGATCCTCTTCCACCCGTCTTTTCCCGTCGACATCCGCCACAACGCCAAGATCTTCCGGGAGAAGCTCGCCGTCTGGGCCCGGGACCGGATTCGATGAGGTGCCTGGTCACCGGCGGCGGAGGATTTTTGGGCGGGGCGATCGCGCGCCGGCTGCTTGCGCGCGCAGACCACGTGCGCGTCCTCGGCCGGCGGCCGTATCCCGAGCTCGCGGCCCTGGGCGCGGAATGCCTGGCCGGCGACTTGCGCGACCCGGCCGCCGTGCGCCGCGCCGCCGCCGGCTGCGAGACCGTCTTCCACGCCGCCGCCAAAGTGGGCCTATGGGGCCGCTACGCCGACTATTACGAGACCAACGTCGCCGGCACGCGCCACGTCCTCGACGCCTGCCGGCAGGAGGGGGTGCGCGCCCTCGTCTTTACGGGATCCCCGAGCGTCGTCCTCGATGGGCGGGACTGCGAGGGCGTCGACGAGTCGGCGCCCTACGCCGGCCGCTACGATTCCCACTACAGCCGCACCAAGGCCCTTTCCGAGGAGCTCGTCCTCTGCGCCGACTCCTCGGACCTGGCCACGGTGTCTTTGCGTCCGCACCTCATCTGGGGCCCGGGCGATCCCAACGTGACGGCCCGCATCCTCGAGCGCGGCCGCGCCGGACGGCTGTTTCGCCTGGGAGGCCTCAACAAGCTCGTCGACACCACCTACGTCGACGACGCCGCCGAGGCGCACCTGCTGGCCGCCTCGAGGCTGTCGGTGTCGCCGTCTTTGGGCGGCCGCGCCTACTTCATCTCCGCCGGCGATCCGCGCCCGATCTGGGACGTCGTCAACGGCATCCTGGCCGCGGCGGGGCTGCCGTCGGTGGAACGCTCCGTGCCGCTTTGGGCAGCGCGGGCCGGGGCGCTGGCCTGCGAGGCCGCCTGGCGGATGCTGCCGGGCGAGCCGCCGCTGTCGCGCTTCCTGGTCGCGCAGCTGTCGACGGCGCACTGGTTCGACATAGGCGCGGCCCGGCGCGACTTGGGCTACCGTCCGTCCGTCTCTACAGAGGAAGGGCTGCGGCGCCTCAAGGACTGGCTTTGCGGTCGTAGGCCGTAGGGCCCAGGCTCGGCCGGGACGCCGGACCCTGCCCAACCCCCCGTCCGGCGGCTTACACTATAGGGATGAGCCGTTCCCGGCGTCGCGCCGCTTTGGCCGCCCTGTTGCTGGGCTTTTTTGCCGCGCTTCCCGGCTGCAACGAGGATGTGGCGCCGACGGAGGCGCCTTTGAGCGGCGACCTCCAACCCGACCCGCCGCGGCCCGATTATCCCGACGCGCATTACAGCGCCGACTACATCAAGCACGCCCTCGACGACTCGGCGCCGGCGGGCGCCTCCGACGAGTCGCAGGCGGCCTCCTGGCAGAAGCTATTCGACGGCGCCCGCGAGGCGCCGGGCCTGGCCGGCGCTGCGCCGGTGACGGCGCCCGAAGGGGCGGGGCGCGACAAGAGCATCCCCTTGCGCAAGCCCGGGAAGGACGACGAGCCGCTCAAACCCGACCATGTGCCCGCGCCCAGGGCGGGTACACTGCCGGACGTGCTGCCGCCCGCTCACGGATCGGTGCTTTCCCAGTTCGACGCCTTCCAGCACGAGATGGCGCGGATGGGGGTGTTCTCCCGCGTCTTCCAGCTTTTGACGCGCGCGGACTGGCACGCGCGGCCGCCCAAGCATCCGCCCACGCCGACCGACGACACCCGAGTGACCGTGCATCACACCGTCACGGCCCAGACCTTCAAGCTCGCCGACACGATACGGATCGTGCGCGCGATCCAGTACTATCACATGTACGGCCGCGCCCGGGTCGGCAAGGACATCTGGGACGACATCGGCTATCAGTATCTCATCGACGGCGAAGGGCGCGTCGTCCAAGGCCGCCACGTCGACGATCTGGGCGCCCATACGCGGCACGCCAACGCCGGCAACATCGGCATCGCGATGATCGGCAACTACGACAAGGACCGGCTGACCGAGGCGCAGAAGGAGAGCCTGCGCCAGCTCGTCACCTTCCTCGCCCTTAAATACCGCATCGACCCGCGCCAGCCGGGCTTTCTGGAGCCGCATACCCATTTCAACTACACCGACTGCCCGGGCAAGAACGTCACCGCCTATCTCAACGTCCTGCGCGGCGAAATCAACCAGAAAACCCTCGACGCGATCCGGGCGCTCAAGCCCGAGGCCGTGGCCGACGACTTCCAGCCGATGGTCGTGACCCTGCCGGCCCAGGGATGAGGCGCGGCCTCCTCCTGGCGCTTTTGGCCGCCTCCGCCTGCGCCTGCGCGCGCCCCCGCGTCTCGCAGGGCTCGCGCGTGACTTTCCGCTATCGCCTCACCGTTGACGGCAAGCCCTATTCCGGGACCGAGAAGGCGGAGACGGCGAGCGCCGTCATCGGAGGCGGCGACCTCGTGCCGGGACTGGAGCGCGGGATGCTCGGCATGGCGCCGGGCGAGAGCCGGCGCGTCGAGGTGCCGCCGAAGGAGGGTTTCGGCTTTCCGCGCCGGGAGAACATCCGGATCTTCCCGATGTCGAGGTTCCGCGGGCTCAACGCGCCGGTGCGCCCCGGCGCGACGATCGAAGGCGTCAGCGCCGGACGGGCGGTGTCCGGGCGGGTGGTTTCCGTCTCAGGGGGGCGAGCCGCGGTGGACTTCAACCCGCCGCTGGCCGGCAAGACCCTCGTCTACGACGTCACGGTGGTCAGCGTCTCGCGCCGGTGAGGAGCGCGCCCACCCGGGCCTCGACGTCGTCGCGGACGCGGCGGAAATCCTCGAGAGTCCCTCCGAAAGGGTCGGCCACGTCCCAATCGAGCCGGCGCCGGGCGGACACCGACGGGCAGGCGTCGCCGCAGCCCATGGCGACGACCACGTCCCAGTCGTAGTCGGGCACCTCGCGCAGGCTCTTCGAGCGCTGGCCGCGCAGGTCGACTCCTCTTTCCTTCATCACCTGCACGGTCTTCGGCGTGATCCAGCCCAGCGGCCGCGAGCCGGCGCTCCAGGCGTCGACCTCGTCGCCGCCAAGCGCCCGGGCGAACGCCTCGGCCATCTGGCTGCGGCAGGAGTTGCCTACGCAGACGAAGAGCAGCCTCATCGGCCCATGATAGCAATCCGACAGGCGTCCACCTCCGGTCAGACGCTGCTTCAATCGGCGCAGGCCCTTTCGTGCCGGTCGATGACGCCTTTGAGGCCCCGGTTGTAGCGGGCTTGCCCGGCGCTGCGGCCGCGCCGGGTGTTGAGGCGCAGCTTG
>DAIDHI010000017.1 GCA_027452025.1 Elusimicrobiota bacterium
CCGCGGCCGCCGCCGGCCAGCCGCGAGCCCAGGCCGCCCATGCGGCGGCCCCTTCGCGCAGGCCCGTGCCGCCCGGCCGCGCGGACGTCCAAAGGGCGACGAGCGCCATCAGCCCGGCCAAGCACACTCCTGCGGAAAGCACGACGTCGACGAATCTCTCGTAGAAACGGGCCTGCAATATCGCTTGGACCTGCGCCGGACGGTAGCGCGCGTCCTCGAAGCCTCCCAAGGCCTGCGCCTGCGCGATGATCGATTCGACGCGGCCAAATCCCGGCTCGGTCAGGCGCAGTTCGAAGGCGGCGTCCAGCGGATTTTCGCTGAGCAGGCCGAGCGATTCCACGAGGTCCGGGTCTTGTTGGCGCAGGCGCGCCATGGCTTGCCGCTGAGACACGTAGGCCGCGCCCGCCACGTCGGGCAAGGCCTCGAGCTGGTCTTGCAGGACCTGCCGGCGGCCGTCGACCGGCTCGTCCTTGAGGAATAAGACGACCCGGAAGTCGTCCTCCATGACTCGCTCGATGCGGGCGCTCTGGCGCTGGAGAAACAGAAGGCCCTGTCCCCCGAGCCCGGCCAGGGAGCCCAGCAAAAAGGAGAGCGCCAAGCGCGAGCGGAGGCGGTCTGGCATGCGACCGCAGTATACTAAACTCGCCTGCGGTCCTTGAGCCGGCGAAGCCGCGGCCGAAACGGAGGAAGCAGAAGCACCCCCGTCACCGCCAAAAGCAGCGGCGATTGCACGGCCACGTAGGAAAAGAAGCGCCCGACCGTGTCGATGCGCCGGGCCACCCCGGAGGCCGGGCCGGGATCCTGGCCGGGGAAGGGCTGGATCTTGACGACGCGCGGATGATCGAGAAGGCGGCCGATCCAGCGCGCCGGAAGGGAGCCGACGACCAGGATCACCGCGTCTCGGGATCCGGGGATGGACTGATAGCCGGCCGTGCGCTCCCACCGGAAGTCCGCGTCGTCGGCCAAGTCCCGCATCGTTTGGGCGAAATCGGCGTCGTCTCGGGCCTGCGACAAGCCCCAGGGCCGGCGCACGCCCACCAGGACGCGAATCTGCGTCCCCGCGCCGGAGGCCGGCCTCCGGGCCTCCCGTTCGATCTCGATGCGGCGCACGGCGGGAAGGCGCGAGGCCTCGCCCAGCCGCGCCCCGGGCAGCCAGCCAAAGACCGTAAGGCCCGCGGCATGGCCCGCTTCGACCGGAGGAAAGCGCGCGTCCGGGCGAAATCCCGCGGCCGCGGAAAGGCCGGCGACGGCGTCCTTGAGTTGGTCCCGGTCCCGCCCGAGCTCGACGGAGATAAACAGCTCCCCCGGGCGGCTCGGAGAGCTCGCCGCCTGAGGCGCCGGCGCCGACGCGGGCGCGGCGGGAGCGAACTCGCGCGCTTCGTCTTGCCCGAAGGCCAGCGGCGCGGTCTGGCCGTCCCACAGCGAGTAGCGCCGGTCCAGAGGACGCGGCGCCGCCCCGCCGGAGGGGATGGCCGGGCGGGGAAACGACCAGCGCCCGGCCGGCAGGGCCCGGGCAGGGCACGAAAGGGCGGCGAGCACGATCAGGATCGCTCCCACGCGCGCGATCCTATCAAACTGAGGCGAATAGGACAATAGACCTAGAGCAATCTAGGACGAAGGTCCTACTGGGGGTGTCAGACGTTGACTTGTTGACTTATCAAGACAAGTCAACAAGTCAACGTCTGACACCCTTCGTCGCTCTTCTTAGTTGACCGCGTCGCAGGCTTGGCCTTCCGGACGCGGCGCGACGGCCGCGCGATGGGCCCGACGCATGCGCGCCACGATGAGGAAAGCCCCCAGGACGGAGCCGATGGCGAGCGCGGCCGCGGTCTGCTCGAGCGTCAAGGCCAGCGGCGTCCCCCGGCGGGCGACCGCCGCCGCCACGCCGACGGGCGCGAGGAGCCCGGGCAGAAACCAGGTGCGCGCGTCGTTGAGGGTCCCTCCCGAAAGGGAGGCGCAGTCCGGACAGTCCAGCCGCCAGTCGATGAGAAACATGGCGTAGAGCAGGCAGGGAACGCCGATCAACGTTTCCCGCCAGCGCCACGGAAGCCACCACAAAGGCCCCGCGAAGGACTCCAACTGCCGCAGCGCGGGCCAGAGGCCCGCGCTGATCACGATCGACCGGGGATCGAGCACCAGCGCCCCGGCGGCGGTCAAAGCCGCGGCGGCCAGGGCCTGCCCGCGCGAGAGCGGCTTGGCGAGAACGACGGCCCACTGCGCCAAATCGATCGTATAGAGCGTCAGAAGGCCGACAATGACGGGAGCGACGACCGAGAAGCGCACCCAAGCGGGGCTCGGTCCCGGAAAGCCGAGCGATTCCAGGCACGCGCGCGCGGCAAGCCCCATCGCCGCGGCGGCCGCCGTCTCGCAGGCCAAGCCGGCGGCCAGCTGAAGGACGGGAGAGGCGACGGGCCAGCGCGCCGCGGCCTGCGCCCGCGCCGCCTTGAGCGCACTCAAACCCGCCCGGGCCGCGAGGAGCGGGCCGACCAGGCCCAAGGACCAGAGCGCGGCCGCCAGCAGCCAAGCGGGAGCCGCCGGTCGAGGCCGGGAAGGCGCTCTTGCGGGGAGGCCCGGGGTCAGGCCCGCCGCGACGAGGGCCGCGCGGGCCTGCCGCAGCCGCTCGATCGCTCCGTCGACGCCGTCTTGCGGCGAAAGCCGCAGGACCAGCAAGCGCGCGGGGTCGCTGAACGCCGCCCGCAGCAGCACGGCTCGGGCGCAAGAGGCGTCGAGCAGGCGAGGCATCAGGGTCCAGTCGCCGGGCAGCCCGGCGTAGCCCGCCAAGCGTCCATCCGCTTGCCAGCGCAGGCCGACCGGCTTAAGCGCCAAACCCTGGCTCTCGGAGAAGATTTTCGCCAAAGAATGCCCGTCGAGGGAGGCCAGCGTCTCGGCGTCGTAGGCGCCCAGCGACTCCGACGCCGCCGCGTAGCCGTCGGGGAACTGCACGAGGACGTAGCCGGCCGAGGAGGCGGTGCTCACGGACACGCCTTGCCGCTCCACCGCCTCCAGGACCTGGGCCAGGACCTGCGGGTCCTTGACCCAGATCGTGTCCGGCTTGAGCGTCGCGCCCGGGGAGACGATGCCCAGCGCCTGCCACTTGTCGAACTCCTCTCGAGTCACGTGGAGCACTTCGCCGCGCAAGGCCAGCTCCTTGAGCGGACACTCGCGAAGCACGACGGCGGAAACTCCCGCGGCGGCGGCGCGGTCCCAGAAATCGCCGAGTCGGCACGCCGGCGCCTGGCACACGGCCGCGGCGTCTTCCGCTTCCACGGCCAGCGCCGCGATCTGCGGCGGCGAAGAGCGCGAAAGCCGCCATAGGCCGGCTCCAGCGGCCGCCAGGACCGCGGCCCATGCCAGCAAGCGCCGCCCTGAAACCGGCTCCGGAGCGCGGCGATAGCCGTGACGGTGCTGGTGACCCGGCGCCGGCGCGCTCATGCGGTTTGGCGGCGGCCGGCCGCGGCGGCGTAGAGCTCCAGATAGCGGCGAGCCGGCGCCTCCCACGAGAAAGACGCGGACATGGCCGCCTCCATGAGCGAGCGCCGGCGGCCGTCGTCGGCGAAGGCGCCCAGCGCCCGGTCGAGCGCGCGGCCCAGGTCCTCGCAATCTCCCGGCGCCGACAGGAGGCCGTTGGCGCCGCGCGCGCCGTCCTCTCGCTCGAACACGGTATCGGCCAGCCCGCCGGTGCGGCTGACGACGGGGATGGCCCCGTAGCGCATGGCGATCATCTGGCCGAGTCCGCAAGGCTCGAAGCGCGAAGGCATGAGAAAGAGGTCGCTGGCGGCATAGACGCGATGGGCGAACGCGTCGTCGAAGCCGGCATGGAAGTGTACCGACTCGGGATGGCGGCGCGCCAGCGCCGAGAGCAGTTCGTGGATCGCCGGATCTCCGGTGCCCACGGCTGCGACGCGGCAGCGGCCGAGCCGCGTCTCCAAGGCTTTCGCGGCGAGATCGAGCCCCTTCTGGTGGTCCAGCCGGGACACGACGCCGATGAGAGGCTTGCCGTCGTCTGGAAGGCCGCACTCGCGCAGAAGCTCCCGCTTGCAGGCGGCCTTGCCCGCCAGGGCGTCCGCCGCGCGGTAGCGCCTCGGAAGGTTTGGATCCGCGGTGGGATTCCACGCGTCGGTGTCGAGGCCGTTGAGCACGCCGAAGAGGTCGGCCGAGCGCCGGCGCAGCAGGCCTTCCATGCCGAAGCCCCGCTCGCCCGATTCCTGAATTTCGCGCGCGTACGTGGGGCTGACCGTGGTCAGGACGTCGGAGAAGACCAGACCCGCCTTGAGAAAGCTGACCTGGCCGTAATACTCGACGCCGTCCGGTGTGAAGTCCCGCTCTTCGAGCCCCGCCGCCGCCAGCGCGGCCCTCGGGAAATTGCCCTGGTAGGCCATGTTGTGGACGGTGAAGACGGAGGACGTTCCGGAAAAGAATTCGTCTGCGGCGTAATGCCGCCTGAGATACGCGGCCAAAAGCCCCGTCTGCCAGTCGTGAGCGTGCACGACGTCGGGCCGAAAGCCCACGGCCTTGGTCCCCTCCAGCACGCCCCGGCAAAAGAGGATGAAGCGCAGGTCGTTGTCGGGATGGTCCTTGCCCTCGACGCCGTAGAGCCCTTCGCGGTCGAAGAAGGGCGGATAGTCGATGAAATAAGCGGAGACGGAACGCCACTGCATGTAGCGCAGCCGGGCCTCCAGCGTCCGCCCACCGACGGGGATTTTCAGCGAGTAGGACTTGCCCCCTTGAAGGGGCTCGGCTTCCACGGCGCGGTATTTGGGGAGAAAGAGGCAGACGTCGTGCCCCGCCGCCCCCAGCCGCTGACCCAGGGCCCCCACCACGTCGGCCAGGCCCCCCGTCTTGCAGAAGGGCACCGACTCGCTGGAGGCGAGCAGGATCTTCACTTCTCTTCCTGCGGGCTCTCCGTGGACGGGGTCTCGTCGCCCCAAATATTGCGCGGCTCGGGCAGGGGCTCTGCCTGCGGCTCGGGCGGCACAACGACCGCCGAGGCCTCCTGGGCGCTCTCCCAGGCCTGCGGCGCCGTGTCGGGCTGCTGGGTCTGCTGCGAGGCCGCCTCGGCCGCCGCGGCGGCCTCGCCGAACTTCTCGATGGGCGGCAGAGCCTCGAGGCTCTGGAGGCCGAAGTGCCGCAGGAAATCCGCGGTGGTGCCGTACATGAGCGGGCGGCCGACGGTCTCCTTGCGGCCTACGACCTTGACCAGGCGCTTCTCGAGCAGGGTCTCGAGGGCGGCGATCACCTCGACTCCTCGGATTTCCTCGATCTCGGCGCGCGTCAGCGGCTGCTTGTAGGCGATGATGGCCAGCGTCTCGAGGGCGGCCGTGGACAGGCGCATCGCCAGGCGATCGGAGAAGAGCTTGCGGACGTACGGCGCGTAGCTGGCCCGCGTGGCCATCTGGTAGCCGTCGGCGACCTCAAGCAGCTGAACGGGCGACTCGTTTTCCTCCATCTCGCGCTTGATTTGGGCGATCGCCTCGCCGACGCGCGCCTCGTCCTTGACGCCCGTGATCTTGCACAGGGCGCCGATGTTGAGCGGGTGGTCGGTGATGAAGAGCAGGCTTTCGACGGCCTTCTTGAGCTGAATCTCGTCCATGGTCGGGGCCTCGGTGGCGGGCATGTCAGTTTCCTCCCGACGGCGCCTGACCCTGCGAAACGGGATCGGGCGCCGCCGAAGCGGATTCTTCATTCGGCGGAGCCGGCGCGGCCTGCGGCTCCTCCTGGCGCTGCTTCTTGTAGATCATGATCTTGCCGAACGTGGCGTCCTGCCGCACGAAGATCTTCTGCAGCTTCGTCAGCTCGAGCAGCGCGAGGAAGCAGCTGATGATGCCGCGGCGCTTGCGCTCGTCGGCGAAGAGCTCCTCCCAGGAGATGGCGGGGCTCTTCTCGAGCAGGAACATCACCTTCTCCATCTTCTCCTCGATGGGGAATTCCTCGCCGAGGACCTCCTTCTTGTCGTCCTCGGCGCGGTCGAGCACCTCGCGCAGGGCCGAGAGCAGGTCGAGCATCGAGATCGAGAGACTCTTTTCGGACTCCTCGAAATGGGGAGCGCCGCGATAATAGACGTCCTTGAACTCCTCGGCGCGAGCCTCGAGGAACTTCGCCGCCTGCTTGAACTTCTGATACTCGACGAGCTTGGCCACGAGCTCCGCGCGCGGGTCGGGCCCCTCGTCGCCCTCGGCTTCTTGGCTCGGCAAGAGGGTCTTGGCCTTGATCGCCATGAGCGTGGAGGCGAGGACGAGGAACTCCCCCGCGACATCGAGGTTAAGCTCCTTCATCATGTCCAGGTAGGCGAGGTATTCCTGGGTGATCTTCGAGATCGGAATGTTGTAGATGTCGAGATCGTTCTTCTTGATGAGGAAGAGCAGCAGGTCCAGCGGACCTTCGAACATCTCGAGATGTATCTCAATCGCCATTTAGGCCAGCCTCATGGCGCGCCGCACCTCGGCCATCGTCTTCTGCGCGATGGACCTGGCCTTGCGGGCGCCCTCGTCGAGGATAGATTGTACAAGCTTTGGGTCGCTTTCGTAACGCTTTCTTGACTCCCTAAAAGCGGAGAAGGGCTTCTCGAGGCTGGGAAGGAGCAGGTCCCTTTTGTCGGCGACGCAGCCAAGCCTCCCGGCGCGGCAATCCTCGCCGATCTTCTCCCAGCCGGGCGTGTAGAGCTTGTGCAAGGCGTAGACGACGCAGCCCGGCGGGTTCTCGGGGCAGGGATCGGGATGGCCGGGACTGTCCTTGCGGATCTTCTTGGGGTCGGTATACATACTCATCACTTTTTTGGAAAGCGACTCCGGAGTCTCCAGGAGCTCGAGCGTGTTGCCGTAGGACTTCGACATCTTGCGGCCGTCGAGGCCGGGCAGCCTCGGCGTGGGCGTGACCAGGGGCTGAGGCTCGGGCAAAACCCGGCCGTAGACGGAGTTGAACTTGCGCGCGATCTCGCGGGAGAGCTCGAGATGCGGCAGCTGGTCCTGGCCCACGGGCACCTTCGTCCCCTTATAGAGCAGGATGTCGGCGGCCTGGAGCACGGGATAGCCGAGGAAGCCGTGCGTGCGCAGGGAGAAGTCCGCGTCCGACGGCGCTTCCGTGACGACGTTTTCCCCGCCTTCGGCCGCTTTGCTCAGCTTGGTCCTGGCCAGCTCCTGCAGCTGCTCCTTCCAGGTCGGATTGTTCTCGAGCCACGACAGCGGCGTGATCATCGACAGCATCAGCGCGAGCTCCGCGTGCTCGGGCACGTCGGACTGCTTGAAGATGACGCACTTGGCGGGGTCCAGGCCCGCGGCCAGCCAGTCGAGCACCATCTCCCGCACGTTGTCCTGGAGCTTGGCCGTGTCCTCGTAGCCGGTGGTCAGCATGTGCCAGTCGGCCACGAAGAAGTAGCAGCTGTACTGGCCGGCCAGCTCGACCCAGTTGCGCAGCGCGCCCCAGTAGTTGCCCAGATGCAGGCGGCCGGTGGGCCGCATCCCGGAGACGATCGTATCCATGCGCGCTGGGTGATCTTAGCCTTTTCCGACGGAGACCGCAATAAAGAGGGTTCTAACGGTGACCCTCGGGGCCGTTGAAGTTGATCTGGGCGGTGGCCATGGGCCCCCAGGTGCGCGGGGAGTCCGACCAATAGAGCGGGATCAGACAGCCCGCCCCGTAACTGACGACGATGTTCTTGTTGGAGACGCCGCCGAACTCGAGTTCCGGCGCGAGCCAGGCCGCCGACCAGGACGGAGCGTCGACGCCTCTCCAGAATAGGCTGTAGCCGGCTTGGTCCTGAGCATAGAACTCGAGCAGACCGCCGAAGCCGTTGGACTCGTCGATCAGCCACTCGAGCGCCCCCGAGACCGTGAGCAAGTTGCCGTCCACGACTCGATCGGAGGTCGTCAAGACGGCGCCGTTCGGGAAAGCAAACCCTGGCCCAGCGCTCGTGGGATTAGTGACCGTCTCCGTCGCCTGGAGGTAGAGCTGGAAAGGCTTGAAGCGCTTGCGCATCACGGCGGAGAGGCCCTCGGCGAACGCTCCGTTTCCCGTCTGATCCGTCCCGGCCAAGCTCGTATCGAGGTCCCGGTAGCGGCCCGAGGGCAGGGTGAAGACGCTCTCCAGCGACAGGCCCGGCTTGGCCCAGAAGCGGCTCGTGTCGGCGTCGTCGAGGATTTGGCGCTTGAACCACAGCAAGGCGTCGCCGGCCCCAAAATGCTCGACGTCGCCGCCGGGCGTTGAAGCCGTCTTATAAACGAGGGGAACCGACAGGCTGAAGTCCCACCGCGGCACGAGGCCCAGGTTGATGCGTTGCGGCATGCTGACGGTCTCGCCCCCGGGGGAGCGCTGGTCGTAGACGTAGGGCTCGACGAACCCGGAGCCCGGCGGATTGACTTCCGCCGTCCCGGTGAAGAACGGCCCGTTGGATTGGGGATTCCACGCGGCGCAAGCCGCTCCCGCCACGAGCGCCCGGGCGAGAAGCGATCCTGCGAACACCTAGAGAGCCTCTTTCACACTACCAAATGAGCCCGAGCTTCTCGTAGAACGCCAGCGTCGCCACGGCGGGAGCCAGCACCAGAACCCGGATGGCCCCGAAGGCGAGCAGCGCGACGATGATCAGGAAGCCGTAGCGCGCGTGACGGTTATAGCGCTGGCGAAGGTTCGCGGGCAACAGATTGGCCAGCACCTTCGCGCCGTCCAGAGGATGGATGGGGATCAGGTTGAAATAGGCGAGGAAAAGGTTGACGCTGACGCAAAACATCAGGGCGTCGAGCACGGTCCGCTGGAAGCCGGGCGCGAAGGCCGGCAGGGCGGCCACGAGGCGGAAGGCGACGGCGGCGGCGAGACTGAGCGCGATATTGGATAGCGGCCCGATCAGAGCCACGCGCAGCAGGCCCCAGCGCGGGCTGGCGATGCGGGAGTTGTCGACCGGCACGGGCTTGGCCCAGCCGATGAGGGGCAGGTGCGAGGTCAGGCAGATGACGGGCAGGATGATCGTCCCGAAGAGGTCGATGTGCGGCAAGGGATTGAAGGTGATGCGTCCGGCCCGCTTGGCCGTGTCGTCGCCGTTTCGCAGCGCGACGATCCCATGGGAAACCTCGTGGACCATGATGGAGAAGAAGAGGATGGGCAACTGGACGATCCACTCCATGGCTGGGGCCCAGCTTACTATTTCTTGCGGG
>DAIDHI010000018.1 GCA_027452025.1 Elusimicrobiota bacterium
GCGCTCAAGGCGTCGCGGCCGCGGCGGCGGGCGAGCGGCGCGGCGTCAGTCCCAGCCAATCGAGCAGGCGCCAGATGCGCGCGGCCATGCGGCGGGCCTGGTAGCTGAAGTAGCTGGGCTTGGGGTGATCGATGCCGGACGACCCGAGTTGCTGCTTCTCGACGACCCGGCGCATCTCGGCGACGAGGGCGGGCATCAGGCGCGGATCCTCTATAAGCTTTTCCGCGGCCAGACGCCGTTCGCCCTGCGGCAGTGCCGCGAGCTCCTTGAGCTTCTCCGGTCCGAGGATGTCCCGGATTCGGGCGTAGAGCTGGTAATCCAGGTAGTCGGCGCGCTCGCTGGTGAACGCCGGATCGGTCAGCAGCTTCATCTCGATTTCAGGGTCCATGGCCAGGCCTGCGCGCTTGGCCTCGATCTGGCCCAGGACGTCCTTGAGCTTCTGCGCCTCTTCGGGCTTGAGCGGCTTGGCCAGCCTGGCCTCGAGCGAGGCCTTGACCTGGTCGAGGAGCCCCAGGTCGGCGCCGTCCTTGACCGCGTTGAGGATCCTGTCCGTCATGGCCTCCTGATAATACCGGTTGCCGGCGACGGTGTTCCAGTCGTCGAGCAAGACGAACTCGGTGCGGGCGCTCTTGGGGACGCGGCCCTTGTCGATGCGGCCCAGCAGCTGCAGGAGGCTCACCTTGGCCAGCGAAGCAGAGTCGGTGACGAACATCTTGATCTCGCCGCCCGGATAAGCCTGCAACGGGGCCTCGAGGCCGCGCAACCCGCCCTGGCCGGCGAGCAAGACGACGTCGACGTCTCCGGATTTCAGGCCATCGATGTTCTTGTCGGCGCGGATCTCCGACATGTAGCGCTCCTTCTCGTAGAAGGCGCTGCCGGGCCGAGTCAAGATCGAGACGCGGTCGGCGGGGATGCCGTGGGCCGCCAGGTCCTTGAGCGCCGACTTCATCTTGGCCGTGCTGTCGAGCCAAAGGTAGGCCACGTCGCGCGAAAGGGTCTTCTTGAGCTGCTCCTTAAGCCCGGCGTCTATGGACGAGGCGTCCAGCCGCTTCCAGGCCTCGTCGAGGACCTCGTTGGGCTCTCCTTTGCCCGAGAACGCCTGGCTCAGGCCCTCGAGCGCGGCGCGCTCGGAGGCCGGCGCCTTGGATAGGGCGGCTTCGACCTGCCCGCGGGCCAGGGCCAGGCGCTCGGAGACGCCCAGCTGCGGGCGTGAGCGCAGCAGCCGCAGGATGCCCTCCCGCGCCACGGCCAGCTGGTAAGGCGTCTCCAAGGAACCGGGATGGTCCTGGGCGTTGAGGCTGTCCAGGGTCAAGCCGATCCGCTCGACGGCGGCTTTACCCCGCCCGCCGGCCGAGAGCTTCTTGAGCGCCTCGGCGTTGGCCGCGCCGTCCGCCAGCGCCAGCCGCCCTTCCGCGCCGCGCACCACATCGAGCTTGACTTGGCCCGAGGCCCCCGCGCCGACGCCCAGGAAGTTGCCCTGGGCGTCGAGCCACATGGCGGCGGGCTTGCCGCCGGCGGCGTCCAGCGCCTTGCCGAACTCGGCGGCGAGCTCGGGCACGGGCTTGACGATCTGATGCGGCAGGCCGGCGGCCTTGTTCGGATCGGTGCCGGCGCCCAGGATCTTGAAGCCGACGCCTTCCAGGAACGGCCGCATGCCGTCGGGCAGCGTGCCCGACAGCGCGATGGCCGTCGCGCCGGAGTCGCGGATCATCTCGTTGATGTCGCGGAAGTCCGTGACGGCCTGGGTCTCGAAGTCGAGAGTGATCGGCGCGCCTTCGGCCGCCTCCAGGGCGGTGCGGTACTCCGTGTCGAGGCTGTCGAGGGCCTGGTCGTTGTGATATTGGATGATGCCCGGGCGCTGGGGATCGGCGTCATAGAGCTTGCCCAGGGTGTCCTGCCCCTTGGCGCGCGCCTCATAAGCGCCGGCCAGCACCTTGAAGACGTACTTGTCCAGGCCCCCGTATTTGGCCCTGAGCACGCCCAACTCCGTCGCGGAGCCGAAGGCGTTGCGATGCTCGCTGCGCAGCTCCGCCAAGAGCTCCCTGCGGCCGCCCCGCCCCATCTCCTTGGCGTAGGCGTCCGAGATCTTGTCGGCAAAACCCTTTCTCTGGACCTCGCGCAGGCCCTGCCGTATGCGCGAGGCGGTCTTCTTAGCGAGTTCGTCGAAAGCCTCGCGGAAGGCGCGGTCGGAGTCGTAACGGGCCAGGAATTCCTGGTGGGACATGTCCTGCCGGCCCTGGAAACGATCCCAGAGCGTGCCCCGGCCCTTCTCGTCCCAGCGCGGATCGCCCTTCTTGAACAAGCCGACCTCGGCCACCCCGTCGGCGATGGCTTTCTGCACCGGGTCGACGGCGGCAAAGGAGAGCCGCCCTTGGAACTTGCCCAGCGACAACGGGGTGCCCAGGCCGATCTGGTCGTATTCGTCCAGGATGAGGTCGTGGCTGGCGCCCGGGCTGGCCGTGCCGTTGGCGATGGCCATAGCCTGCTTCTGCATCAGGTCGCTGTAGGTGTTGATCTCGAAATCGGGCTTTCGGCCCTGGAACATGGCGCGGTAGACGTCCTGGGCCTGCATGACCAAGTCGTCGGTGGCCGTCACGTAATAGGCCCCCTCGCGCCCGCGGCTGCGGGCGTAGGGCACCAGGAAGCTCAGCATGACAAAGCCCAGCAAGGTCTTGCCGCCGCTGGTGGCCAGCATGTCGTAGAGCATGCGATGGCCCCCGGCCAGTTCCCGGAAGTTGGCTCGCAGGGCGTCGAGCTGATGCGGCCTAAACGAGGTGATGGCGTTGCCGTTGGCGTCGCGGAAGCGGTAATCGGACGGGATCTCCCAGACCGTCTCCCCGTTCTTGTCGACGCGCACCTTGAACATCCGCCCGAAAACGCCCTCCTCCCAGGAGTCGATGAAGAGATCGGCGGCCGCCGCCGCCGCCTTCTCGTCGCCGCTCTTGAGCGCCTCGGCAAGCCGCCCGCTGGTCAGCCGCAGCAGGGCACTGGACTCCAGCGGCCGCTCCAGGATCTCCAAAGCCCTTCGCCGCACGCCCGAGGCCGAGGCTTCGCGAGCCTCCATGGCTTGCCGGCCGAAGTAGATCAGATCGTCGGCGGTCAGCTTGCCGCCCAAGGTCTCGCCCAGGCTCGCGAGGCGGTCGAGGTCGACCGGCGCCGCTTGGCTAGAGCGCTCCAGCGCTTCCGAGGCGTTCTGGAAAGCGCTCTTTTTGTTGGGCGCCTCCAGGATCTTGGCCAGACGCTCGCGCAGCGGGCCCTGCGCCAGGGCTTGGACGGCCTCGTTGACGGCGGCCAAGGTCTCGGGCGAGGGATCCGAGGCCAGGGCCCGGCGCACGGAGACCAGCCGCGACGGGTCGTTGCCGCCCGCGATCTGAGCCATCTTCTCCTTGGCCCGGTCGATGACGTCCTCGGGGCGGCCCGGCTGCGCCAGGACGTCTTGAAGCTCCTTGAGCGCCGCCACGTGCTGCGCCTCGCCCCCCGCCTTCTCGGCCCGCGCCAGGCCCTCGGCGAGCTCGGCGCGCGCAAGCCCCAGGCGCGCCTGCGGCGAGCCGTCCATGGCGGCCTTGGCGCGGCTCTCCATATCCTCGGCAAGCGACCGCTCGATCATCTCCGACTTGGTTTCCTGCCGGCGCGCCGTCAGTTCCCGGACGACGCGGTCGGGCAGGGAGCGCAAGACGGTGAGCCAGTCGGGCCGCAGCGCCTGCCGGGCCGCCTCGTCGCGCAAGCTCTTGAAATACTTGCCGGCGAGAGTGATGCCGGAATCAGGATCGCGGAAAGACGCGATCCGCTCGATCTGGCCGGTCTTCTGGTTTTTTCTCTCGATGAACTCGTCGCTGTCGAGGATGCGGTCGCGCAGGGCCTTGTCGCGCAGGAGGCTCTTGGCCAGGCGGTCGCGCACCACCTGGATCGACTCGTTGGACACCCAGAACTGGTCGCGCTTGTCGCCGGCCGGCGCCTTGGAGCGGGCGGCTTCGTCGCGCAGGGCCGCGCTGGCCTCGGCCACGGCTTCCTCCAGCGCCTTTTGCGCGCGGTCAAAGCCCGCGCCGCGCAAAAGCCTGCGCGCCGCCACGCGTCCTTTGGCGTCCTTGATCCACTCGAAGGAGCCGTCCGTCCCCACCTCGAACTCGGCCACGACGCCGGAGGCCTTGGCGCCCTTCTTGGGCGGCTCGGAGCTCACGGACTTCAGATTTCCGCGCTCGTCGAAGTAGCCGTAGAGCCGCGCCGGCTTGCCTTCGAGCGCGAAGCCTTTCAGGGCCTCGCGCACCAGAGCGGCGTCTCGCGACAGCGCCGGGGCCTGCTCGCCCGGGGAGGAGGCGTCTCGCAGCACCCCCGCCAGCGACTGCCAGCCCGCGTTGTTCTCGGGGTCGAAGGAGGCCAGCGCGGCCAGCTCCATGGTGCTTAGATGCTGGGTCTCGGCGAGCTTGCGAGCCGCCAGGCGCTTGAAGTTCTCGTCGACCTTGAAGGACCGCCGGGCCCCTTCGCCGCGCAGGATCTCCCCGAACTCGCGGTTGGCCAGCCGGTGGCCCAGCGGCCTGTCCACCATGATCGACTCGTCGCCGTTGGGCAGGGAGATGACTTGCCGCAGCTGCTCGTCGGTCAGCCGCCGGAAGAGGTAGCTCTGCTCCTTGTAGTCCTTGTAGTCGCTCATCGAGCCCGTCATGGCCTCGACGGGCAGGGCGATCCAGGAGATCTGCGACAGGTCCATGCCGAAGTCCTGGGCGCGGGCGAGGTTCGTCACGTACTTCGTGGCGCCCGGATCGGTGGGAAGGCTCGCGGACAGATACCGGTTGACGCCGTACATCGCCAGGCCGCCAAGCCCGCCGCCCACCGCCGCGCCGCCAAGCGCGGCCCCCCAGCCGCCGTTTGCCCCCAGGGCAAGCCCGCCGACGGCGGCGCCGAGCGTCGCACCGAAGGCGGCGGCAAGGCTTCGCGAGCCCGGGTCGCGGGAAGAGAAATAGCCGAGCTCTCCGATCTCCTTGGAGCCCTGAGCCAGGACGTAGTACTTCAGCGCCCCGTCGACCTGCATGCCGGTGGAGGCGAGCTTGGTCAGGCCGGCCGCCACGCGCGCCGTCGGCGAGATGTCCATCAGACCGCGCCACAGCCCGTTCTCGGCGATCGCGCCGCCGACCTCGCCCTCTCCAAGACTCGGGAAGATCCGCGTCGCCGCGGACGTCATCCAATCGATGGGGCCGGCTCCGGCGAAGACCCTGGCGATGCGGCCGGCGCTGCCGTCCCACGCCGAGGCCTGGAGCGGGCTCATGTGCATGAGCAGACCGTTCTGGGCGCCGAAGGACAGGCCGCCGACGGCTCCCTGCACGGCGGCGTCGCCGTAGCTCTTGAACTGCGACTGGCCGCTGCGGCTGTCCCACCAGTGCTGCGTCATCGACATGCCCGAGGAGAACATCGCCATCGTGCCCATCATCCGCGCCGTGCTCTTGCCCGCCTGCAGGATGCTCAGGCCCAGGCGCTGGGCCCGGACCGCGACGCCCACGTCTTCTCCGACCTGCGGGATCTCGCTGGCGGTCTTGAAGTTTCCAAAGACGGCCACCAAGGTCTTTCCGACGAGGTTGCCGATCTGCCCGGCGGCGCGCAGCATCCAGAAGGCGTCGTCGGCCATCGTCACCCGCCGCAGGGTCTGCAGCGCGCCCTGGACCATCTGGCTGCCGCGCAGCGCCTCGGTGACCGCGCCGGCGATATTGCCGACAAAGCCGGTCAGCACGCTCGTCACCCCGAAGTCGAAGATCGCCGTCGCGAGCATGTGCGTGAGAATGAGGGGCTGGAGCTGCGCGAACAGGCTGGTGACCACGGCCGAGGCCGCGGCCATCTCCGGATCCTCCGGGGCCTTGGTGAGCTCCGAGTCGATGTTGAGCGAGGCGAACTGATCCTGCTCGGCGCGGTCGTCCTTGGCCTCCTGTTTGGCGCGCGCTGCGGCCTGCGGATCGAGATCCTCCAGCTTCTTGATCGCGGAGGCGAAGTCGCCTTGGTTCATCAGGGCCAGGATCGCCTGGCGCTCGGGCGCTTTGGCGATGTACATCTCGAAGGCCTTCGTGCTGTCGAAGTCCTTGGCGAAGGCGGGGTGCACCAGGCCCCCGAGAGTCAGGATGTTGCCGATGGCGTCATGCTTCTCCACCTCGTGGGCGAGCCCTTCCCGGGCGCCGCCCGTGTATTTATTGAAGTAGTGGCCCATGCCGGTGTTCAAGAAATCCTTGAACTTGTCCCAGGAGGTCTCGTTCTGGCTGGTCACCCGCTGCGAGCTCGCCATCTTGCGCGCGTAGAGATCGGCCAGGTTGAGCGCGTAGAACATGCCGGCGTCGCCCGCGAACTCCTGATAGGCCGCCCCGAAGCGCGCCTGCTCGACCTTCGAGGCGTTGGCCTCGTCGGCGACCTTCTTGCTCGAGGGAATGACCGGATAGCCGAGCTTCGCGGCGATGGCGCGCAGCATCTCCAGGAAACGCGGACAGCCGGCACGGATCTCCCCGGCGCTCGATGACTGCGCCGCCGCCTCCAGAGCTGCCGCCAGCCGCTCGATGGCTTCTTGAACCTGTCGCACGGCGGCCCATTTCGGGTCCTTCCCGACCTGATCGAGGAAATACTGGTAGACGGTCGAATATTGATCGAGGGCCGTCGCCCGGCTCTTGAACTCGGGCTGGTCCTTAACGGCCTCGAACTGCTCCTCGAGGTAGAGCCCTTCCAGCTCACGGGCCAGCGCTGACAAGGTCCGCATCCGGTCCGCAAGGGCGTCGAGCGGCAGATAGGCAACCTTGACGTCCTGAAGCGTCGTGTAGAAGGTCGACAGGTCCTGGCGCATCTGGAGCTTCTTGTCGGCGGCCTGGTCCTTGACGAAGCCCGCGAGATAATCGTCGGCCATCTTCGCCAAGCGGTCGGCCTCGGCCTTGGCGGCGGCGTTGGTCAAGCCGACGTTGTTTTGCAGGTCCCCGATCTTGAGCCGTTGGACTTCGATCTTGAGCGTGGCGGCCTGGATGACCTGCAGCTCGTTGCGCGCCGCATTGAGCCATTGGGAAGTTTCCTGGAGCGCGGCGTCGATTTCGGCGCCGCGATTGCGGTGGTCCTTGGCCGAGGCCGCCTCAGCGGCCTTGACTCGGTCCTGCGCCTTGACGGCCGCCTGGATCATGGAGAACGACTCGGCCACGGCCGTCATCACCTCGGGCGTGATATACTTCTTGTCGCCGGCCCGCAGTTTCCCCTTTCCGAAGAACCGCGCCATGAGGTAGCCGTAGCCGGCGAGCTTGCCCTCCCGCATCGCCTCGAGGGCCTTTTGGTCCTTGCCCAGGCCGTCGATGAGCAGGTCGCCGGTGTCGTCGGCGTGGTGCTCGGGCTGGCTGTTGGTGACCTGTGTGAAGTAGCCCTCAAGGCCGCCGATGGTGTAGGTCTCCATGATGTTGAGCTGCTTGGCGCTGTAATACGACATCATGGCTCGCTGAACGGCCTGCAGGTCCTGCCACCGAAGCAAATCCAGCGTCCCGGCCTTGCGATGGGCCTCGACGTCGGCCATGTAATCCATGAGCGTGTGCGTCTTACCGTCGCTGCCCCAGTAGGTGATGTGCGCGAACTCGGAGCGCTGCTCGTTATAGTAGGCCTCCATCTTGGCGATGGCGGCGGGAGTGAGGCGGTCGTTGGCCGTGCCGTCGATGTCCTTGCAGGACGTGTGGAGCGGATCGATCGCCGGAGGCTTCTTGCCGTCGTTGATCTTGCGCACTAGCGGGCACTGGTCGTAGAACGCCTTCTCGATGCCCGCCAGCTCGATCATGAAGGAACGGCTGTAGCAGATGCGTCGCTTCGCCTCGCTGCCTCGCATCTGGACTTGGAGGATGGCGTCGACCACCTCCTGCCCGCTCTTGGGATCGAAGCGGTAGATCGTCTGCCGCGAGAGGTTGCGTTCCTGATCCAGGCTCTGGGTCTTTTGCTGGAACTGCTCGCCGTTGGCGTCGCGCACCAGGAGCGTCTGCCCGCCCAACGACTGCCCCATCACGGAGACCTGCGTCGAATCCTGCTCGTTCTCCCGGATCGACTGCTGCATCTTCTCGAAGAACTGGGCAAGGACCGCTCCCGGGTCCTTGGAGGAGTCGTCGAGCTGCCGCACCGTCTGGCCGAGCGCCCCTTGAGCCGCGGACCCTTGGAACGCCGTCGGATACTTCTCGATGAGCTGCCGGTAAAGGGCCCTTTGCTGCGGCGAAAGCCGCGCGGCGAGGCTGGGAGAGTCGAGCCGCTGCAAGAGGGCCTGCGAAGGCGACGTCGCGGCCGCCCCGCCGACGCTGACGAGGCCGTGCGTGTTGGGGTCGTACTCGACGTGCCCGCCGTCGGCCCAGGCCCGCCAGGCGGCCGGAGGCCAAGCCAGGAGCAAGCTCGCCGATACGAGGACGGCCAAGGCTTTGCGGACCATGAGTCAGCTTAGTTTAGCCCCGAAAGTCCCCCGGGAACAGGGGCCGATAGGCCTGCAAGCGTATAGGCCTTTTGGGCTACTGCCGCGAGGCGGACGCGACTCCGGCTCGGATCTGCGCCTCGGTCCACAGGCGGTTTCCTTTGTACTTATCCCCGCAGCGGTAGGTCAGATCCGCGCCGTGGAGGGGATCGCCGAGAGTCGCCGGAGAGACTTCCGCCGCGTGGAAGTCGCCGCCCTTGCTCGGGCATCCCGCGCCCGTCCCCACGTCACCGCTCAGGGAAACGAGGATATCGCCGTCTTGGTTGGCGTTGGACACGACGGCCTTGATGAAGGCCTCGAGCGCTTTCATTTCATCCTCGTTCTTGAAGAGCTGGCGCTTCGAGGCTTGATCCAGGCTCAGCGCCGTCTCGAGGTGGCCGATGACCTCCTCGGCCTTCTCGCCGCTCCTAAAGCGCAGCGTCACCGTGCGGGCGTCGTCCGGCGCGTTCTTGGCGAGCGTCTCCTTCGCGATGCCCCCGACCGTAAAGTAGAAGTCGGATTCCTTCTTGGCGTCGATATTCTTGTTGGTGGGATCGACCTTCAAGACGTATGCGGGATCGAGATGCGCCTTAGGCAGATAGAAGACGCTGTGCGCTGTGATGCCGGCGATCTGCGCCTGTCCGTCCTTGACCTCGCCGCTGCGGTAGAGGCTGGGATCGAGCTGAGTGCCCTGCCCCAAATCCGAGATCTGCAGCGAGCTGGCGTTGTCGCCCTTTTCGAAGACCGAGGTCTCGATGATTAAGTCTCCGTCCTTTTGAGCGGTCTCGTCCTTGATCATGATGGGCGGACCGTCGAGCTGGAGCAGATCGGCGGTGCCGTCCGACGTACCGTTGAAGCACAGGTAGCCCTGGGCGGGACTCGCCATGAAGAGGGTCCACTTCTGGCTCGTCTCCTCCAGGGTCACGCGGGTCATCCCGGGAATGCTGGTGTTGGTCGAGCAATAGACGAGGCTTTCCGGCGCTTCCGTTTTGGGCGTGGGCTTGGGCGTGGGCGTGGGCGTGGGCGGCGCGCTGGAAGGCGGCTGATCGTTCTGGGCGGTTTGATCCGGCTTCGCCGCCGGCTTGGGGTCGGGCGGGAAATGGCAGTCGGCCTCGCTCTTGATGCCCTCCCATTCCTTCGACGCGATCTCCTCGGCGCAGCTCTTGACGGAGAAGGTCTTGCCGTCGTGGGACGGCTCGATGAAGTAGAACGACTTCGGGAAATCCGGGCCGTTGCGGTTGCAGGTATCGGCCTGCCAGCCCGAGCGGCCGACGCAGCCGATCGCCGTGTTCGGCGGCCCGATGGGCACTTCCCGGCCGTCGAACTTGCTGACCTTGGTGAGGTCGGTTTCGAAAGCCGGGACGTCGCCAACGTGCTGAAAGCCCCCGTTGGGAAGCTTCATCGCCGGGAAGAGCATCACGGAGCCGAATTGGCCGCCTTGCCCGAGAGCGAGATATTCCCGGCACACCGCGGCCGCGCAGCCGGGAGGCAAGGTCACGCGATGGCCGTCGGTGTGCACGGCGTCCATGAGCCTCTTTTGGAGCTGGTTGAGAGATGTCACCATCAGCGATTCCGGGCCGCTCTGGTTGGTCGCGGGATAGATCGACATCTGCGTGTCGCCGTTGCGCCTGCGGAAGTTCACCTGATACATGACTCCGGCGAGGTTGACGAAATTGGAGCCCTGCTGGTACTGCCCGTCTTTCATGACGGGATAGCTCGCGCAGGCCCAAGCCGTGATATCGCAGACCCGCACTTTCTCGGCCAATTGCCCCTTTTCATTGCGCACCCAGGCCTCGCGAATCGAGATGCGCCTTTCCGGTTGGCCGTCGCCGCATCCGGTCCCGCAGCGCAGCGTGCCGACATAGGCGCCCAGCTCGTAGCGCTCGCGGTCGGTGAAGGAGAAAGCCTTGGCCAGCGGCACGTCCACGCCGTCGCTGGAGGCCACGCCTGTCTTGTCGATGGCCAGCGGCACCTTCCTCGCCTCGATGTCCTCTTTGATCTGCCCCTTTTTGCGCGCGTCGTTGATCGCCTCGGACGCCGCGTCGAAAGCGGCCTTAGTGATCGCCTGGGCCCAATGCTGCGCGTAGCCTTCGCTGAGCGTGGGCTTCTCCGGATAGGGGCCGTCGCCGCCGCATTTGGCGCCGCTGTGGCCGTCGGTCGTCCAGCAGGACATTCCCGCCTCGAAATAGCCTCGCCAAGGCGCGTCCTTATCGGGCGCGAGCAGCGCCTGGAAGATGTCCTCCTTGGCCCAGGACGGAAGCCCGCCGGACCCGGGCCCGATCATGGCGTAGACCGCGGCCAGGCTGGCGGGGTCGGTCTTGGCGGCGCTCTTGGCGGCCTGCGCGATCGCCGTGTTGAGCAGAGCGACTTGCTGCGGGTATTTCTGGCGGAAATCCGGCTTGATATAAGGATGCGCGCGGTTGGCATCGGTGACGTAGTCGGCGAAGCGCTGGGCGATGTCCTTGAGGGCGGGCGACTGGTCGCCGCCGGAAAGCATCTTTTCCTCGGTGACGCCGAGCAGGCCTTTCGACTTCTCGGAGGCCGCCCCGCTTTGGTCGACCGGGCGGCCGGCGACGGTGGGGGGCGGCGGCGGCGAAGCGCTTTGCTGGCTGGAGCTCGCCGCTTCGCCGCGCGAGCCGTCGAAGGCGCGCGCGGGCACGGGAAGGGCCAGGGCCAACGCGGCGCCGACGACCATGAGGGACTCGAGGGGGTTCATGGGCGACAATAGTCTAACCGCCGGGGCCGATTTCGCAAGGGGCCAAAGGACCTATGTTTGGCTGGGACTAAAGGCCTGGTGCGCCCGGGCCCAGCGCCAAGCCCCAAAAAGGGCCGAAGGCCCAGGCCCGGCGGGGCGCCTGCGGCTATGCTCTCGCCATGAGCCGCAAAGCCGCCGCGCTCGTCTGTGTCCAGCTTTTGCTGTCCATGTGCGCCGGCGCGCAGAGCCTGGAAAAAGCCGACAGGACGCTCGCTGCGCTCGCCCGGCGCGCGGGCCGAACCATCACGGCCCGGCCCGCGCCGCAGCCCCAATTCGTGAGCGTTTGCGGGCTGTCGCTCTGCCTCGACGGCAAGCCCTTCGTCATCCACGCGGCGACGACCTACGGCGAGATGGATCACCCGAAAGCCGAGCTGGCCCGCGCCCGCCGCGCCGGCGTCAACGTCATCGAGCTCGTCGAGTTCGAGACGGCCTATCATGACCTGGCCAGCGCGACGTCCGAGGCGACTTGGAAGCGCGTCGACCACTACCTTTATGAGGCGCGCCGCGCCGGGCTTCATGTCATCTTGAACTTCTCGAGCTACGGCTGGGCGCTGGAGGCGGCCGGGCAAAACCCGGTCACGACCGACTGGGGGCCTTATCTTAAGCGCGTGGCCGACCGGATCAACACGCTGACCGGCCAGCGCTACGGCGACGATCCGACCATCGCCCTCGTCGAGCTCTACGGCGAGATCCGCGCCCCCAAGCAGAGCGCCTTCCCCTTGCGCGGGACGACCCGGCAGATCACCGACTTCTACCATCGAACGCTTTCCCAATGGCGCGCGCTCGATTCCCGGCATCTGGTCGCCTCCGGCGGCTTTTCCTACCTGGACTGGGATTCCGGCATCGACTGGCGCACGATCATGAGCGATCCCAACGACGCGCTCTGCGAGATCGAGATCAATGCCGTCAGCGACCGCGACGTGACCGTGCCCAAGGTTTCTCGCTTCTGCCAAAAGCTTGGAAAGCCGTGGTTTCTCGCCGCCTGGAGCGCCTGCCGCAAGAAGGCGCCGGATTTCCCCGGCGACATCGACTACGCCAAAAACGACGCTCAGATGGCCGGCCATGCGCGGGACATGACGAAAGTCGCGCAAGGCAAGGGCGAGGCCATGGCCGCCGTCGGCTGGTCCTTCTGGAACCTGGGCCCGTCGCGCAAGGTCCCCTCCTGCGACATCGGGCCGCAGACGCCGCGCACCGAGCGGGCCCTGCGCCGCAGCGAGCGCTAGCCCCGCGGCCGCTGCCCCGTCAATTCCCGCCGGCCCCGGCCTTCGTTGCCGCCGAAGCGGTCCCCGTCGTCTGCTCGTTTTGACCGCCTACGACCGTGGTCTTGATCTGCTCGTCGACGTTGGAAAGCGTCTTGTACATACTCCCCGCGGTCGAGTCGTTCCAATTCGCCGCAGCGGTAACGGCGTTGTTGATCGCCGTCGACGGATCCGGCGGCGCCTGTCCTTGAGCCGCCGGAGGCGGATTGACGGCCGCGTTGACCTGGCCCAGGAACGAAGAGTCTTTGGCGCTCGGCGGCCAGCTCTGCGGCAGCATGGGCACGGCGTTGGCCGCCGGCTGCGCTGCCGCCTGATAGGCATTGGAGACGGCCGTGGAAAGAGCGCTCACGTTGCTCTTCAACGCGTTCTGGGCCAGGCCGATGGCCCCGCCCACCTGTTGCGTCAAGTGCGCCTGGTCCTGGCTCAGGCGCGGGCCGAACTTTTGCACGGCAAGATAGCGCAGTTGATTGGCGTCTTGATCGGTCTTTTGGTCGGCGCCGGCGATCGGGGTCGGCGGGATGCTGGCGCTACTGATATCCGATTTCGCCTCCGTGATCGCGTCCTGCACGATCTTCTCGTTGTCTAGAGCGGTCTCGATAGGCCCCTTGGCCTTGGCCGGGCCGCTCGGCCCCTCGAGGGTCTCTTGCAGGCCGAGCATTCGCATGAGATCGGCCTTGGGATCGGTCGGCTGGCCGGAAGTCCCGGCTTGGACCGCTTGGACCGCGGTGATCGGCTGAACCTGAGCGCCCTGAGCCAGGGTCCAGGTATTGAAGAAGTTCTGCAAGTAGCTTCCGGCCGCGGGCTGGGTCTTTGGCACCTCGCTGCCCACCTTGGACTCCTGCTGCTTGATCGCGGCGAGGGTATTGCCGGCGGCGTTATTGAAGGCGGCGAAGGTCTTATACACGCCGTTTGGCTGCTGCCAGATGAACTCCTCGGCGGAGGCCATGTTGGTCTCCAGCCCCGGCGTCGCCTTGGGCTGCGGGGGCGCGCAGTTGATCGACTTGTTTCCCGTGATCAGGTATTCCGCGGCGGCCAGTTGCTGGGCCGCGGCCTGCATCGAGGTCATCGCGCTCATGATCCCCGCCCGATCCGCCGCATCCGTGCCCTTGATGTCGCTGGACGCCGTCGCCTGCTGGGGCGAGAGGAATTGATTGATGCGAGCGCAAAGCTGATCCAGGCTCATATTGTTGCCGCCGTACTGGCCTCCGCCCGAGGCGTCTTCGAGGCCCGTATTGCCGTGGGCGGCGCTGCCCGGAGGATGCGCGGGCGGAGCGGCGGGGCCCGTGGCATCTTTCCCGTTGCCGAGGTAATGCGTGCAGTCCATCGCAATAGGCGTTTCATTTTCAGACGACAGAGAACCGTAGATCATGCCGGGATTGTTGCCTTGGCCCTGGAAGCACTCGAATTGCATCGCCGCCTGAGCCGGCTGCGAAGTGCTCTGCGTCCCATTGCACCACCCCTGAACCTGGGAGGCGGGGTAGACGATGTCCTGGCCGTCCGGAAGCGGCTGGCCGCCCCCGGTCTTCTTGCAGTCGTAAAAGCCTATTCCCGCCGATCCCATCATCATGTCGCCGATGTAGGTGCCCATGATCGTATTGAGCGGGCTGATCGTCAGCGCGTCCAGCATCTTCTCCTTGAGGTTGGGCCACAGCATCTTCTGCTTTTCGATGAGTTTCCACTGCAGATCGATGGCCTTCTGCTGGTTCTCCTTGGCCGCCAGGAAGGCCAAGGACTCGCCCTCGGACTTGCTGTCCTTGTTTTGGCTGGCGCCCGGCCCCTTGTCGGCGCCCAGGCCCGAGCCGCCCTGGCCGGCGCCGCCGGAGGCGTTGGTGCCGCTGCCCATGTTGGTCGAGGCGGCCTTCTGAAGCGCCGCGCCAGCCGCGCCCGGACGGTTGAAGTCGCTGCCGGCCTTGGCTGCCGCAGCCTTGAGGGCCTCCATCGAGCCCCCGTTGGTCAGGCCGCGCGCTCCCGCCGGGCCCTGGTAACCGGGGCCGCCGTGCGCCAGGCCCAACGAACCCCCGCCTCCGCCGCGGTTGGGCACCGCTCCCGCCGAGATCGGAGGCAGGGTGTAGCTGGCGCCACCGCCGCCGGAAACCACGCCGAGGCCGCGCAGGGCGCCGTTGGTCAGCGGGATGCGGGGCACGGGCAGGCCGTGGGAGGAAGCCGCGGCCGCCGCGCGCGCCGGAGCCTGCGCCAGAGCGTCTTTCCAGCTGCTGCCGCCCCCCGAGGGCTGCGCGCCGGCGTTGGAAGCCACGGCAGGAGGCTGGGCCGAGGAGCTAGGCCCCATGATCAAGGCGGAAGGGTCGCGCACGTTGAGAGGGGTGATGACGTCGTTGTCCGCGCCCGCCAGGTCTCCCGGCGCCAGGCCGCCGGCGCCGGGCTCGAAGGGCGAGCCGCCCTGACCGATGCCGTTTTGTCCGGGCTTGAAGCCCCAGCCTTGCTGGAAAATTCCGCTTTGGCCGTTGTCGGGAGACATCAGGAAGTGCTCGGCCAGCGGAGCCATGAAGAGCACGCCCAGGCCCGCCAGGATGAAGGCCAGGTCTTTCTTCTTGAACTGCTTGAGCCGCTCGAGCAGCGACTGCCCGGACTGGAGGCCCTTGATCTTGATCTGCGCGCGCTCCGTCGACTCGCGCAGGGTCGGGATCGCGGGCTTTTTGTCGTCCTTCTGCTGCGGTTTGGGCTGGTCCATGGAAGTCTCCTGGCTAATGGCAGTCCTGATGCTGATAGGGTCCGTTCTGCTGCATGATCGGGCAGGCGTTGTAGTGCGCTTCCATCACGACGTCGAGATTGCGGCAGGCCGCCTTCATTTGATTGCCGTCGCTCTGGCACTGCCCGGGCGCGCTGCAGCCGCCGCCGCCGCAGTTGAGTGAGTTCATGTCGTTGGAAAGCCCCTGGATCTGGTCCTCGTATTGCTGCTCCTGGGGATTATACGTCTCGTCGGCCTGCTGGCACTGCGCCTGCTGCTGCTGCAGCTGGTCGGCCTGGTTCTGATAGCCGTTGACCGCGCCCGCGTCCGGCGCGTTGGGCGTGCCGTTGATCCCGTCGAGCTGCGTGACGCCCGTCGTGACGACCTGCGGCGCGTTGGCGCCCACGCTGTTGCCGTCGTAGACCGAGCCGGAGTGGATCGCCGCGTACTCCGGCGGGCAGTTGGCGGCCGGCGTGCAGGCAGGATCGCGCGAGACCATCGCCTGCGCGCGGCCGACCGTCAATTGGGAAAAGGCGCAGCTTCCTCCGCCCAGACAAGCCCCGCGGAAGGAGGACGCCGTCAGGCCGCGCGAGATGGCGTCGGTCAGCGCCGACCACCCCAGCGGATTGCGGCGCGCGGCCGCGCGGGAATAGCGTCCCGAAGCCACGGCGGCCCGGGCCGCGGCCGGCACCTTGGTCGACGAGAGCGCCGTCCCCAGGACGTCGGGCGCCGCCGCCGCCGCGCCGCCGGAAAAAAATCCTGGGGCCGCGTAGGGGGCCGACACTCCGGCGCCGAGAGCTTCCGGCACAAGCCCCCCCTTGCCGAGGCCGGCCAGGTCCTGCGGGTCCAAGGCCACGCCGCCGGGGCTTCTCCGGGCGTCGTCCGGCGTGAGGATGCCGTTGATCGTCGTGTTGCCCCCGATCTTGGCGCCGATGTCGCCGCCGGCCAGGTCGCTTTGGCTGCCGCGCACGTAGTCGAGACCGGAATAGCTGCCCGCGCTCGCGCCGTAGCGCCAGAACATCCGGGCCAGGCCCCGCGCGTCCTGCCGGCGAGCGGCGCGGAAGGCCAAGACGAGCTGGTCGAAGGAGGGGCGGCTGACGCCGAGCGCGGCGGCCAGGAGCGTTCCCCCGGGCAGGCGCGAGAGCCGCCCGGCGAGCACGGCGTTGAAGTCGGCGGGCACGACGAAGACGAAAAGGAGAGCCGCCGCCATGAGCAGGAGCAGGCCGAGGTCCCGGCGGCGCCCAAACAGCAGCAGGAGCGCCGCCAAGGCGGACTTTCGCTTATTGCGCTCGAAAAATTGCGCCATAATCGTCGTTTTCCCGAATTGCGTCGATAGTGTAGTGGGGGGTCCTGGAGTTGTCAATAGAACGTTCCGGCTTTTACCGAATTTAAATCTTTACGCGCCGGCGCCGACGGAAGAGGGAACCAAATGAGGCCCTGAAACGTATTCCTAGGAGCGTCCCGCGCGCGCCGCGCCCGAAAGACGAACTCGCCTGAATGGGACGCAAATACGACGGAGGATCCATGAAAAGGACCTTGATCTTCGCCGCGACGATGTCTTTGGCCTGCGCCGCCTTCGGCGCGTCGTCCATGAGCTGGAATGTCAACCCCTTGCGAACGTCGAGCGCGCGCCGACTCAAAAGAAAGGCGGCCGCTCGCTTTCGAACCGTGCTGGGCCGGCCCGCGAAGAGGTTCATCATCCCGATCGTCAAGCCCGGCTTCGGCACGGACCTGTTCTACGACGGCCAAGGCCGCGAGGAGCTCGCCTGGACCCTGGACGACTCCGGCACGCCGATGATGATCTTCGACAATTGCGGGGGTGTGAAAAAGAAGAACCGCTGCGACCGCATCCCCTTCGAGTTTCCCTCCTTGCGCTTCGACGGCAAGAAGAAAGCCTTCGTGACCGGCGACGGCGAGACCGTGCTCAAGCGCGGCAAGAAGGGCCGGCTCGCGTTGTCCGGCTACAAGATCCTCCTGCGCAAGCGCACGGGGACCTATGGCCTGCTGAACCTCGGGGCGGCCCTCTACCGCTGATATGGACGTCGTCTAGCCTCTGTAGAAGTCGCATGGAACTAAAACGGCGGGGCAAACGTATCACTTATGGCGGCCGCGCGCGGCGACTGCTTGAATCCGTTCTGGGAAGATCCGTCGTGGGAGAGATCAGGGCGAGCCCTCGATCTGGTCGCCGATCCGGGCCGTCGGACCCTGGCACCCCGGCCGGAATCGCCGTTCCTGCCTACGGTCAAGATGAAGTCGGAGGCTTTAGCCTCAACCTGACGATTCCCCCGAAGCGGCTCCTCGCGGCATAATCGAGAGGCCGGCCGCCCTCCTCGACCTTGCGCACGGCCTTGGCCAGGCAGCCGCAGGGCGACGAGTCCCCGGCGCCTTCGGGAGCGAAGGATTCCTCGATGACCTCGAACTCGGCTAGGATTCTGGCGCCGCGCGAGCGGGCGTCCTGCTCCGTCTCGAGCACGAGCAGGCAGGCGCCGGCCTCCACGCCCCCGGCCAGCATCGCCCCGCTGCCGCGCCGGCGAAGCAAGCGCCAGGCGAAGGCGGCCGCTCCCTCGCCCGACGGGTAGGCGCCCGCAAGGCTGATGGCGGCGAGCTTGAGCCCGAAGATGATGCAGACGCGGCTGACGGCGGCGTTGGCCAGGTTGTTCGGAAACTGCGCCGGCTCGACGGCCGACGGCCCCCCGGTCGCGAGATCCCGGTAGAAGCGCCATTGGGCGGCCAACTCCCCGCTCGACTCCAGCACCGCGCCGGTCCGCTCGCCGCCGGCAAGATGCGCTTGCTCGAGCGCCAGCCGCGCGGCGCTCAGAGCGTAGGCGATCGGCGCGTCGAGCAGCCCCAAGTCGCGCTCGGGCAGCGCGGCGCGCGCCTCTTGCTCGGGATCGCGCGCGGGGCCCACCGCGACGGCCGCCGTGACGACAACGCCGGCGCAAGCCCGCGGCGCGGGCGCCGCCGCCGGTTCGGGGGCCGCGAACGCCGTCACGCAGTTTCCGCCGCCGAAGGCGAAGGCGTTCGACAGCGCGTATCTCGGCCGCGCCTGGCGGGCCCGCGGCACGCAGTCGAGAGCGCAATCCGGGTCGCCGGCGACGTGATTGATCGTCGGAGGCAGCACGCCGCGCGCGAGCGCCAGGCAGCACGCCGCGGCCTCGAGCGCGCTGGCCGCCCCCATGGCGTGGCCCAGGGCTCCTTTGATCGAGGACACGGGCGGGCGCGACGCCGCCTGCGGCCAGACGGCGCCGATCGCCGCCGCCTCGGCCTTGTCGTTGGCGGGCGTGCCCGTGCCGTGGGCGTTGACGTAGCCGACGTCCTGCGGCCGCAGGCCGGCGTCTTGCAGGCAGTCGCCGATGGCGCGCGCGATGCCTTCGGCGTCCGGAGCCGTCGCATGACGCGCGTCGCAGCCGAGGCCATAGCCGGCCAGCGTCGCGTAGACGCGCGCGCCGCGGCGGCGAGCCGCCTCGAAGTCCTCGAGGAGAAGCACGGCGCAGCCTTCGCCCGGTATGAGGCCCAGGCGCCCGGCGGAAAACGGGGCGCAGCGCTCGGGAGCGACGGCCAGCAGCCGGTTGAAGCCCGCGAAGATCGCCGGCGAGAACAAGTCGACGCCGCCCGCCAGCGCGAAGTCGGCGCGTCCGTCCTCGATGGCGCCTTGCGCCGCGGCCAGCGCCGTGTTTCCCGCCGCGCAGGCCGTCGTCAACGTGAGCTGCGGCCCGAGGGCGCGCAGATGCCGCGCCAAGCCCGCGGAAAGCGAGGCCGGAAGCAGCGGCCGCGCCGCCTCCTCGAGGCCCGCCTCGGGAAGGCGCCCCGCGATGACCTCGTCCATGACGCGGTTGAGGCCCAGGCATTCCCCGAAGGTGGTGCCGATGAAGACGGCCGTCCGCGGCCCGGCGACGGCGCTCGCGCTCAGGCGGGCGTCCTCGAGCGCCTGAGCCGCGGCCTGCCGCAGGTAGGCGCCGGTCTCGCGAGGCGAGAAATCCTTGACCTCGGCGCCGCGGCTGGTCCGCCACCCGGAGACGTCGAAGCTGAGGATCTGCGCGACGCCGCTGCGGCCCTCGACGAGGCCGCTCCAAAACTCCTCGACGCCCGAGCCCAGCGCGGAGACGATGCCAAGGCCCGTGACCGCGGCCCGCCGCGCGCCCACGGTCTCAGCCGCCCGCGTCCAGCCGGCGCAGCACGGCCGACGCGAGCGTCCCGAACTCATCGAGGCCGCGCGTCTCCTGCTCCGAGAAGCGGATCCCGTATTTCTTCTCGACGACCGCCGCCAGCTGCAACACGTCCAGGGAGTCGATGCCCAGGTCGCGCATGAGCGAGGTGGAGTCGGCGATGTCCTGCGGCTTGTGAGGCGAGCGCTTGCGGGCCAGGATCTCGCCGATGAGGCGCTTGAGATCCTCTCGCACCTCGTCCTGGCGGCTCATGGCCTCTGCGGGTCCGTGGCCACGGCCGCCGCTTTCGCCTGGCGCCAGGCCTGGATTTGCTGGCTAAGAGCCTCGAGATGGAACGCAGCGGAGCAGCCGACCTCGACGACCCGTCCGCTGGCCGAATCGAGCCGGACCCACGGATTCTCCTTCGAGAACCCGGAGGAAAACGCCAGGATCACGTCCCCCCCTTCCGGCCGCCGCGCCGCCGGGCGCCCCATCACCTGCTCGACGGAGGCCTCGTCCATTCCCAGCTTGAGCAGGCCGCAGTCGGCGATGAGCCCGTCCACGGCGTCGAGCCTGGCCTTCGTAGCGGTCAGGCGCCACCAGAGGTGCGCGCAAACGCCGGCGAAGGCCAGCACCCAGAAAGCCACCAGCCACCGCGCGCGTCTCGTCACAGCCTAAATGTAACGGCTCTGGCCGCGCTTGTCAATGCGCCGGATTGACAAGCGCCCCAGCGGCTGTTATATACGCTTCGATGGCCTGCGCCGAACGGTCCTTCGCCGTTCTCGACTCGCCCGCGCGCGTCTGGGCGGCGGTCAGCGACTTATCGCGCTGGGACCGGCTCTTGATCGTCTCTCGCGCCGCCGAGAAAGGGTGGGGCGACAAGCTGCTGCCGCGCGGCCCTCTGGGACCTGGAGCTTCTCTGGCGATGCTCAGCGGCCGGCAAGTGGTCCAGGAATGGGCCGTCGACGAATGGCAGCCGGCGGCGAAGCTGGTCCTCTCCAGCCGCCGCTGGTTCGGCCGGCCCCGGGGCGAGATGAGATCGAGGCTCTCCATCGAGCTGAGCCCGGTCTCGCCCGTCGAGACCGGCGTGAAGCTGCGCCTCGAGACGCGCTTCTCCCACGCCGTCCTCGGCCCTTTCTTAAATCTCGCCGTCCCTCTGCGGCGGGAGTTGCGGGCGATCCTCGGCCGGATGGAGGACGGCATCACGGCCCGCCTCTGCGGTGGATAGGCCTTCGCTGTTTAGGCTTCAAGCCGCCGCGGCCCGGTTCCTCGGCCCCAGGCGCTTCGAGACGCTGGCCAGCCGCTTCGCCCTCTTGGAGCTGCGCTCGCCCTGGCGCCGACCGATGCTGGAAAGGCGCTTGCGCCGCATCCTTTCTCATCGCGGAGAAGCCTTCGCCTACGGCGCCTTCGACGCCTTTCTCCGCGGCATGGCCGACCTCTATGCCGACCAGCTGGTCACGCTCGCGACCTTGACGCCTCAAGAGGCGTCCCGCTGGCGAGAGCGCATAGAGCTTTCCGCCTGGCCGGCGATCCAGCGCCTGCGCGAGGGCGGCAAGGGCGTCATCCTCGCCTCTCCTCATTTCGGCAACCTCGTCTTGCCGCTGGTCGCTCTCGCCAAGGCCGGGCTGCCTTTGACGGCGATGTTCATCGACGCCGCCCCGTTTCGCTGGGCGCGCGACTACGGCTTCAACGTCGTCAGCCTGGGTTACGGCGCGGCGGAGTTCCTGGCCGCTTTGGCGCGCAACGAGGCCGTCGTCGTCCTGACGGACCTCGACTTTTTCCCGGACAGGCGGGCCGCCGAGTTCTTCGGAGCGCCCGTGCGCCCCCCGCACGCTCCCGTCCGCCTGGCGCTGGCTTCCGGAGCGCCGATTTTGCCCGTCTACGCCGTTTGCCAAGGCGGCCAGCACCGCCTCGAAGCCGACGATCCGCTGTGGCCCTCGGCCCAGACGAGCCAGGAAACGATGGAGTGGGACCTGCTGCGCTCGATGGAGACGTTCATCGGCCGCCACCCCGAGCACTGGCTGCTCTTCGAAGACGTTTGGGACCTCGAGCGCCGCGATGGCGACAATCGCCGCCAATTCGCCAAGCTCGAGGCCTACCGTCGATTTCGCAAGACTCTGGAGCCGGGCTTCCGGCCGTGACTCACTTCCCCTGAGACGGCTGCGGGCCGCCCGTCGGCCGCGGGCTCGGCGGCCCGCCGGCGCCGCCGACCTGGTCCTGCTGCGTGGAAGTCTGATCGAGGCTGCCCGTCGACGGCGCCGCCTTGGACATGATCATCGCGCTGATGACGGCTCCGCCGACGGCCGTGATCGCGATCCACGCGTGGCTCTGGATGAAGGAGCCGACGTCCTGAAGTCCATGACCGATGGTTTGGCTGCCGGCCGCGGTCACCTGGGCCCCCATCTGCGCGATTGACCCTCCGATCATCGTCGCCATCGCCGTCATGGCCACGGCGATCATGGTCGCGGCGGCCATCAAGGCGATGCCGATGTGGGTCGAGCAGGGGATATGGAGGAAGTGCAGGCCGATGGACCAGAGGATGCCGAAGATGATGGACGCCATCAGGATCAGGGCCGCCGCCATGTTGGCCATCTGCCACGCCGACTGGGCCATGCCCTCCCACGGCGTGGCGTCCGCTCCGGTCAAATTGCCGGGGCTGACGCAGCTCGTTCCGTCGAAGATCTGTCCGGGCTGGGTGCAGGAGCCGCCCCCGCTGCCCCCGGGGATGCTGACGCCGCCGCCGCCGCCCCCGCCGCTCGCCCCGCCCCCGGTGATGGGCGCGGCCCCCGACCCCGTGATCGGCGTCGAGGGAGGAGCGCCGCCCTGCGTCTGCTGGGCCTCGAACTGGTCGGAGGCGATCTGCGCGCCCTGTTCCTGGCTGCCCGCGCTCATCATCGGGCGGTTCATCCCGGCCATGAAGGCCAGGTGGTTCATCGCGTTGCTGAAGCCCAGGCCCCGCCGGCCCAGGTTCATGGGCACGGCCCGGACGGCCGCCACGTGACGGCTGCTGGCCTGGCCGGCGCTGGTCGCGGGATTGAGCATGGCCTTGAGATTGTTGGCCGGCGTGAAGCCATGGCCCATCTGGGTGCCGGAGAAAATGTTGTGCGAGCCGAAGTCGCCTCCGAAATTCGTGCTCAGCTTGGTGCCGCTCATGTCGTGCGCCAGATGCCGCTCGGCGGCTTGTATTTGCGCGTGGCCCATGGCGGGAGGGGTTTGAGCCTGCGCCGTCGCCTGCGCCTTGCCCGTTTCGCCGGGCTTAGGCGCCTCGCCCGCCTTGGGGACAGCCCCGGCCGACGGCGCCGCGCCGGCCAGCGCGCCGCGATTGGCGCGCGCGGCGTAGTCGAGCCCCGAGGAGCCGCCCTTGCGGATGTGCATCATGTCGGCGATGGGGCCGAGGTTCAGGCCGCCCCCCGCGCCCGGCGGCGCCGAGGCTCCCCCGCTGTAATGCGCGACCAAAGCCGCCCCGCCGACGAGCAGCGCGGCAAGACCCGCCAAGGCGGCCTTGCCGACGAAAGTCGACGCCAGGCGCCCGAAGGGCGAAAGCAGCGCCGAGAGCATGCGCGCCAGGAAGCCCCCGCCTTGAACAGCCGCTTCGCCCGTCGCGCCTTCGGCCGAGGCGATGGCGCTCGCCGCCGCGCGAGCGACGCCGCTGCCGCCGCCTGCGGCGCCTTCGATGGGGGCCCCTCCGCCTCCTGCGCCGCGCCACAGAAGGCCGCCCTTCTTGCGCTCTTTCTCCTTCCTCTTGAAGTCGGGTATCTCGGGTTGGTCGGACATGGTTTCCTCGGCGTTACGAGTGTAGCCCCGGCCCCGGTCACTGTCAATAACGGCCGGCGGGAATTACCGATTTTTTAAGGTCGCCCACAAGTCGGGAACTTTTTTGGCTCCGATCCGTATACTTATTGACCCCGCCGAGGTCATTGCATGCTCGCGGCCGCTGAGCTCGCGCCCTGGATGCCCGACATGACCCCCCCCGCCACTTCAGCCGCCAGTGGGGCGATCACCTGGGCAATGAAGTTGGGCATCATATTGGAGAAAACCGCGCCTTCTTGGTTTCCCATGAACGCCCCGGCCGTAATGATGCCTCCGATCATGCTAAACATCAATCCTTCTTTGAAGTGACTGGTCGTCGTCGCCAGCGCCACCCCCAAGAGAGTCGTGATGACGCCAATGCCCATCAGGATCTTGGAGATCGCAAACCATGCCGTCGCGGTCGCCCCCGTTATATCCGCCTTGCTCGTCAGCCACAAGATCGCTTGAATGATCGATAGAATCGTCCCCAGCGCCATCAGCACAGCGAGGATCTTGAACATAGAATCGGCCGGATCCACGCTCGCGCCCGCCACGGACTGAACGCAGCCGCCGCTGGCCGTATTGACGAAGTTTTCGCCAAGCACCGTGCAGTTGCTCGACGGCGCCGGCGCGCCCACCGGCCCGCCGGCCGTGGGGCCGCCTCCGCCGCCGGCGCTGCCTCCGCCGTTAGCCGTGCCTCCCGCATCCGGCGGCGTCGTCACGGTCCCGCCCTGCAGCGCGCCTCCCATTGGGCCCTGGATCTGACCGCCAGTGCCCTTGTTGCTGTTGTCGAAGGGCTGGCCGGCGGCATAGCTGGCGCCTTGGCCGGTCTTCTCGCCCATGGCGGTCTGCGCTCCGAGCGCGGCGCCGTTGAGTTGGCGAGCCGCCAGGTTCGAGCCGAAGGCCCGGCCCGGCATGACCGGCTCCGAGTGCACCGTGGCCGCGGCGGCCTTGGAGAACGGGCTCGTCAGCTTGCCCATGGAGAAGGGATGTCCCACGCCGCTGAACATGCCGCCGCCGCCAAAGGGCGAGCTTTGCCCGCCGCCGTCGAAGTTCTGAGAGAGTTGTCCGAAGCGCGAGGAAAACG
>DAIDHI010000019.1 GCA_027452025.1 Elusimicrobiota bacterium
TTTCCGCGGCGGGAAACGCGATAAGCATCCCGGCCGCCTCATTCATTACGCCGGCATCTTGAAGGAGAAGGTCGAGGCGCCTCGCATGGACGTCCGTCGCCGATCGTAGCAGCGCGGCTCGGCCGCGCATCATCCAGAAAACTTCCCATGCGCAGAAGCAAAGCACCAGTACGGCGCCGGCCGACGCGGCCTTTTTCATACTATGAAGCCGCTGCTATCTGGGCGCGAAAGCGCTCGTCGTCGTCACGGCGCCGCCGTTGCCCTGGCCGTTGAGCGTGAAGTTCGAACCGCCGAAGGACGAGCGCGGGCCCAGGACCGGGCCGCCGATCGGGCGGCCGATCGGCATGGGCGCGGGGAGCCTTCGGCCGCAGGCCCCCGGAACGCCGGCGGGCGCGTTGAGCCGGCACGGAGGCAGCGGGGGCTGCACCGGGAGCTTCACGGGCTTGTGCACGAGCGCGAAGACGCTGGAGCACGAAGCAAGGAGCAAGGCCGCCGTCCAGGAGAGTTTTTTCATGCGGCCAGTGTAGCCCCAGGCTCGCGGCGGCGCCAGTAAAGTTTCGGCTAACCGCGTCATGGGCTAAAAGACCCATATTGCATCTAGGCCTTTTTGTGCTAAGATCGCCGCCTGCGCCGCGCCGGTCGCGACGGCTCGGCACGCGGGGGAAAGAGATGAACGCCAAAACAATCTTCGGACTCGTCGCAGCGACGGCTTTCCTGGCTTCGAGCGCCTCGGCCAAGGACAAGGTGAACTTCGACCAGGGCGTGGACGTGCCCGCCGTCGTCGGCACGCTCAAGTCGAGGGCCGCCAAGACCCTCGGCGTCGCCGCGCCTTTCGTGAAGACCTACGAGGTCAGCCTTACCCAAAGCAGGCACGCCAAGGGCTTCGCGCCCCACAACGGCGGGGCGGCCAGGTCATGGGTGGGGCACTCCGACCTCGAAGTCTCCGGCATGCCAAGGATCCCGAACACCTTAGATCTGCGCCCGCGTCTGACGCGCATCGAGGACCAGGGCAACTGCGGAAGCTGCTGGGCCTTCAGCTTGACCGCCACCAACCGCGACGGCCATGCCCTCGGCTCCGGCGATCCCGGCCGGTTGTCGCAGGAGTGGCTGGTGGAGCATTCTCCCGAGGCCTCGGGCTGCAACGGAGGAGACTTCGACTCGGCCGACGACTTCATCAAGCCCGCCGGCCAACCGCTGTGGAAGGCCTGCCCGTACGATCTGGGCAACGGCCAGTGCCCGGCAAAGCTTGCGCCGGCGGCGAGCATCCTCTCATGGCACATGCTGGGCAATCCCAAGAACGGCCCCAGCGTGCGCGACATCGAGACCTACATGACCGAGACGCGCAAGCCCGTCTCCATCGCCGTGGCCGCGGGAACCGGCGATTGGGAATATTACGCGAAAGGCGTCTACAACGGCTGCGTGAAAGGCCCGCTCGACCACATGATCAACATCGTGGGCTGGGACAACGAGGGCGCGAAGTTCAACCGCAAGGGCAACCTGCCGCCGGGAGTGGGCATCTGGATCTTGCGCAACAGCTGGGGCGTCAAATGGGGCGAAAGCGGATACATGCGCACCAAGATGACTGACGCCAAGGGCGTGCGCTGCAACGAGGTCGCCGAGCAGGCCGCCTTCTTCGACTTCCCGGCCGACACGGCGATCGAGCAGGCTCTGAGCCGGCGCTAGCGCTCAGCGCAAGTCGGCCAGGGCCGCTTGCGCGGCGTGCCAGCCGCACATACCGTGCACGCCGCCGCCGGGCGGCGTCGAGGCGGAGCACAGGTAGAGGCCGCGCGCCGGCGTGCGGCAGCCCCGCCACGTCGGACGCCGGAAAAGCTGGCGCAGGTCCTGCGCCCCGCCCGTGATGTCGCCGCCGACGAGATTCGGGTTGCGCCGCTCGAAGTCCGCGGGCCCGGTCGCGCGGCGGGCGAGGATGAGCTTGCGAAAACCCGGAGCGAAGCGCTCGACTTGCGCCTCGATGCGGCTGGTCAGGTCCTCTCCGCAGCCGGCCGGGACGTGACAGTAGGCCCAGGCCGTGTGCCGGCCGGCCGGAGCGCGGGAGGCGTCGAAGAGGCTGGGCTGGGACAGCAGCACGAAGGGCCGGCCGCAAACGCGGCCCTCCGAGGCCGCGCGCTCGGAGTCCTCGAGCTCCTCCAAGGTCCCGCCCAGGTGCACGGTGCCCGCGCGCGCGCAGGCGGCGGCGCGCCAAGGGATCGGCCCGTCCAGCGCCCAGTCCAGCTTGAAGACTCCGGGGCCGTACCTGTAGTCTTCCAGCGCCCGGCGAAAGCGGGCGGGCAGGCGCTCGCCGGCCAGCGCCGCCAGCCGCCGCGGCGAGACGTCGCAGAGCACGGCGTCGGCGCCGGAGAGCTCGCCTAGCGAGCTCACCCGGCGCCCGAGCTCGAGCCGGCCGCCCAACTGCGCCAGCAGCGCGGCCAGGGCGTCGGCGAGGCGCTGGGAGCCGCCTTCGGAAAGCGGCCAGCCCACGGCGTGGCCGGCCAGCGCCAGGACCCAGCCGACGGCGGAGGAGGCGGCCGCCGACAAGGGAAGAACGGAGTGCCCGGCCAGGCCCGCGAAAAGGGCGCGCGCGTCGCGGCTTCGGAAAGCCGCCCGCGCCGTCCAGGACGCGGGCCAGGCGGCGAGCAGCGCGAAGCGCGCCAGCAGCGCGGGGCTTCGGGGCGCGTGCAGCGGGGCGAGCAGGTCCGGGGCGAGCTCGTCCCAGCGCTTGGAAAGCGGCCCGGCCAGCCGCGCGTAGGTCCTGCCGTCTCGGCCCAGTCCCGCGGCCGTCTCCTCCAGGGACCGCTCCAGGACGGCGGCCGTCCCGTCGTCGAAGGGATGGGCCAGCGGCGCGGGCGGCTGGATCCAGCGCAGGCCGAACTTCTCCAACGCAAGGGCCCGCAGGGCGGGCGAGCCGGCGGCCAGCGGATGGACGGCGGAGCAGACGTCGTGGACGAAGCCCGGCAGGGTGAGCGCCTCGCTGGACGCCCCGCCGCCCGGCCGCTCGCGGGCCTCCAGCACGACGACCTCGACGCCGGCCCGGGCGAGCGTGACCGCCGCGCACAGGCCGTTGGGGCCGGCCCCGACGACGTAGGCCTTTCGCAGGCTCATGGAAGCTCCCTCATGGCCTGGAGATTCAACCAAGAAAGGCCGCCGCTGGCTACGGCTTGGCCGCGGCTTTGAGGACCACCTCGAAGGTCGTGCCTTCGCCCGGGCGAGATTCCACGGAGATCGAGCCGCCCATGAGCGCGGCCGCCTCCTTGCAGAAGGTCAGGCCCAGGCCGTTTCCCTGGATGCGGCCGGCGCGGCGCGCCTCGGCCTGATAGAAGCGGTCGAAGATGAAGGGCAGGTCCTGCGCCTCGATGCCGCGGCCGGTGTCGCGGCAGGAGAGCACCGCTTCTCCGTCCCGGCTGCTGGCGCCCAGCTCCACCCGCCCGCCGGAGACGTTGTATTTGATGGCGTTATTGAGAAGGTTTTCAACCACGCGCTTGAGCAGCTGCCGGTCGGCGCGCGCGACGGTTCCCTCCGGCACGGCCTGGACGACCGTCACGCGGCGTTCGCGCGCGAGCGCCGCCTGCTCCTCGGCCTGCTCCGCCACGACGCCGGAAAGCTCGACGTCCTCCAAATGGGCCGGCATGGCGTCGGCGTCGAAGCGGGCCACGTCGAGATACAGGTCCAGGAGCTCCACCATCCGGCGGCAGGAGCGGTAGCTGACGTCGACGAGCTTGGCCGAGTCGTCGGACGCCGCGGCGCCCTCGGGATGCAGCTCCATGAGCAGCCGCAGGCTCGCGTAGATGCTCGTCAGCGGCGAGCGAAGATCGTGGGCGATCATGCTGCGCCAGTCGGCGCGGTGGCGGCGCAGCTCCATCTCCGCCGTCGCGTCCTCGACGAGCACGACGTGAAGCTCCTCGCCTCCCGCCTCCCCCGGCAGCCTCGTGCGCAGGCAGCGCACCCGCAGGTCCTTCCAGCGCTCGCTCTTCTCCACCCGGTCGTCGCGCCAGGAGTAGGCCGAGCGCGGGCCGTGGCGGCTGACGTAGGTGACGGCGCGGCTCGACCAGACGGCCTCCTTGAGCGGGCAGCCCTGGCCGGGCATGTCCTTCATGTGGCGGCACAGCGCGTCGCAGATGTTCTCCAGGCTCGCCTGCGGGCCGGCGACCTCCAGCAGCGCCATGGCCGCCGGATTCATGTAGACGACCCGCCCGCGCGCGTCGGCCAGGCACACCCCGTCGGAGACCTCGTCGAACAGGGAGAACAGCGCCGTCAGCGCCTTCTCATCCATGAGCCGCCGCCCGCCGCTCGATCTCGCGGCGAACCTCCTCGAGAAGCCTTCCCACGGTCTTGCGCATCACCCGCCGGGCGACGAAGCCCGGGACCAGCGACGCCGCCGGCTGGGCGTCGAGCCGGTAGCAGACCAGGCACCCGCCGCCCCCGGCGCGGATGCGCCAGGAGCCCACGTAGCGCTCGAAGGGCCCCTGCAGCTCCCGGAAATCGATCTCGCTGTCGGGCTGCTCGTCGACGGCCAGGACGAGCTTGACCTCCTTGGAAAAAATCAGAAAGCCCGCACGTCCCACCTGCTCGATGATCACGCCGCCGCGCTCGCGCTTGAGCACGCGGCTTTCCTTGATCGAATCGACGAACCTTCCGATGCCCTCGTAGTCGGTCAGCACCCCCCACACCAGCGCCGAGCTGGCCTGGACGGAGAATATCCCGTCGAGCTGGTAGACGCCCGCTCGCTCGCGCAGGGCGACGTCGGCCCGCGCCGTGCGGGCCTGGCCCAGCGCGGCGACCACCGCCAAGCCGGCCGCGAACGCGAGCCTCATGGTCGTTTCTCCGGCTTTAAGCCTAGCAACGGAACGACCAGCCGCCGGCTTACGGGCGCGCTTGCAGGTCGGAGAGGCGCTCGCGCAGATTCGCGGCGTCCGGAGCGTCGGGGCGCCGGGCGAGGTAGGCCTTGAGGTGGGCCGCCGCGTCCTTCCAGGCGCCCGCGCCTTGCGCGGCCTGGGCGCAAGACAGATGAACCTCGGGCGGAGCCTGGGCGTCGGTCAGGGCGGCCGCGCAGGTGGCCGAGGGCGTCCAGGGCGCGGCCGGAGCGGCCGGCAACAGCGCCGGCGCGGCGGCGATCCTGGCGCGCAGCGCGGCCAGGGCGGCGGCCGTGGCCTTGGAGACGCCGGCGACGATGCGGTCGCGGGCGTCGATGGCGCGGGAAAGGAAAGCCACGCTCAGCGTCCCGAAGGAGATGACGAACGCGGGCGGGATCATGAATTCGACGATGAGGCTGTCGGCCTCGGTGCTCTTGGGCACGTCGAAGCCGGGCTCGGAGAAGCTCGCCAGGACCTTGCCCGCGGAGTCCTGAAAGGTCAAGCCCACCGTCTTCGGGTAATCGCTCGACAGCAGGACGACGAAGTCCGCCCCCCTGACCTGCGCCGACGACGCCGCGAGGGAGACGTCGTCGTAGAGCGAGCCGAGCATGGCGGCGGCGGCGACGGGATAGCTCGACAGGTCCACCTTGGCCCAGGACAAGGGCAGCTCCTTATGCTTGATGAACGCCGGCGGGCCGGGCCGCCGCAGGACGACGACGCGGGCACGGGCTTTGGCCTGCGCGACGGGCGGCTGGTAGAGTCCTTGCTTGAGCGCGCCGGTGGCCACGCAGCCCGACAGCAAGGCGGCTGCGACGGGCGCCAAGAACGCCTTGATAGGCCTCATCCACGCACATTGGACCATATTTTTCAAAAGGGCCGGCGCCCCTCGCAGCGTGAGGGGCGCCGGCGTTGCGACGTTCTAGCTCCTGGGATAGAAGAGACTAGAACTGGAACTGGAACGTCATGCGGGCCTCCGGGATCGTGCGCCGCACGGTGTTGTTGCCGGCCGTCTCGAGCACGGAGCCTTGGTCGGTCGACATCAAGGTCCCGCCGCTGGGCGTCGGGTCCGTGAAGACGTAGGTGCCGTCGGCGTTGTCGATCCACAGCGGCGCGTCCAGGAAGATCGGCAGAGCGGCCACGATCTTCATGTTGTGCTGGGGCGAGATGTGCCAGGTGACCGACGGCGTGATCTCCCAGATCGGCTGGCCCATCTGCTCGTTGTAGTAGTACGTGCTGGTGCCGCTCTGGTTGACCTTCGTGGCGTAGCCGGTCGCGCCCGGGCCGCTGGTGGCCAGAAAGCCCGAGGCGTCGCCCATGGACAGCACGGCGCCGCGCAGGCCGATCTCGAAGGGACCGGACTGGTAGTCGCCTTGCACGCGGCCGGAAGCCATGTGCAGGACGCCGAAGCGGTTCTGATAGCCGCCCCAGTTGCCCTCATACTCCACTTCCGCGGAATGAGTGTCGTCGATGCGGTGGCGCACGACGCCGTCGGTCCCGAGGAAGAAGATGCTGCCGCGCTCGCAGGTCAAGGCGCTGCACAGCCCGCCGCTCGTGGCGGTGTTGTCGCCCCACTTCAGATAGGGGTTGTAGTTGCTGTTGATGAGCAGGTTGTCGTCGACGGTGTGCACTCCCAGCGCCGTGGAATGCCCTATGCGCGTGTCGCCCATGTATATCCCGTCGATGTAGAAGGCCTTGGTGTTGCGCTTGAGGTTGCGGTCCGTGCCCATGACGTGGTAGATGTCCACGTCGGCGCCGTCGTTGTAGCCGAAGCGCGCCACCATCTCGGGAACGCCGATCTGCTCGGGCAGATAGCGCTGAGGGACGTTGCGGCCGCCTCCGGAGAACGTGCCGAAGGTGCCGGTGAAATTGCCCCAATTGTCCATGAGGGCCAAGCCGTAATCGCGGCCCTGGAAGCTCATGAAGCTGGCGATCGAGCGGTCCGTATAGTCCATGTAGCCGGTGTCGGTGAGGCCCTCGCGGCTGTACGGGACCCGGAACTGGCCGATCTTGACGATGGCGTTGTCGCCCAGGGCCCGCACCGGCACGTCGGCCACCATGTCCAACAGCGACATGTCCGTGTTGGAGCCGTTGATCGACTCGCCGCCCCAGTCCATCTGGACGTCGTATTTGAAGTAGTCCTCGTAGCGGCCCTTGATGCCCGTGCGCGCCTCATTCAAGAACAGGTATACCCGCTGGTGCGCGGCCTTCGGGTCCGGCACGATCTCGCCCGTTCCCATCATCTGCGCCCTGCCATAGACGTCCAACTGAGCCTTGTCGTTGTTGACCAACGACACGCCGTTGGGCAGCCACAGTCCCGTGTCCTCCCAAGCCCCGGCGTAAGCCCTGGGGGGAACGATTCCCCAGAGCAAAGCCGCCGCGGCCAACAGCCCCACTGCGCGTTTCATACTCCCTCCTTTGTTTTTCACGTCTCACCGTCCCGTCTTGGCCGCGCCGGCGCCGGGCTCGAGTTCCACATGGAACTTGACGACCACGCGGTCGTCGGCCTTGATGGTCCCGAACATCGCCGTCGGCGGCTTCACGCCAAAATCAGTCATCAGCAGCGGCTGCTCTCCGTCCAGGATGATGCGGCCGGCCTTCTGGACGTACTTCGCGACGACGGTCTGCGGCTTGGTGACGCCGGCGATCGAGAGTTGCCCGGTCGCGGAGATGGTCCCCGCGGCGGCGTCCAGCTTGTAGGCGCTCATGTCGAAGACGATGTCGGGGTATTTGTCGGCCTTGAGGGCCTTCTGCACGTTCTTGTCCATCGCGCCGCTGCGCTCGCGGTTGCGCATCTCCTTGACGGGCACGTCCAAGGTGAGCTTGGCCGGAGCCTGCGCGGAGAGGCCGGAAGCCAGCGCCGCGCCGTCCATCGTCAGGCTCGCGTCGAGCTTCGTCGCGTCGCTGGCCCACTTGTGCAGCGTGGAGTCTCCCTCGATCCAGAGCTTGCTTCCGGCGCCGAGCTTCGCGGTCACGGTCGCGCCGGCGACGGCGCTCGTCAGTCCCATCAAAATCGCGGCGATCAGCGTTCGTCTCATCGGTCTTCTCCTCGCCTGACTTTTGTCAAGCACCTGCAGTGGTTGCAACGTTGGGGCCAATCGTCGAAACGATTTTGTCGACGTGGCGTGACGATTATTTGACGGGGTCCGCGGGCAGGCCCAGGGTCACGGCCGCAGGATCTGCGGCTGCGGCTGCGTCTGGAATCCGCGCAGCCTTTTTTCGACGAGCGCGTCGTAGCGCTTCTTGAGCTCTCGCGTCAGCGCCTCGAATTGCGCGCTCCGCTTCACCTTGCGCTCGCGCGTGTCGTAGTCGAGGAAGTCCAGGATGGCGTCTTTCTCCTGCGCGCTGACGGGCTGCCGGGCGAAGCGGCTATAGAGCCGCATGCGGGCGAGGTAGAACTCCCAGTACGAGCGCCCGACCTTGGGAGCATTGATGGCCCGCGCCAGCGTGTGGCACTGCGAGCAGACCCGGGAGAAGACCTGATACTGGTACTGCTGCTTGGAGGGATAGCGGGAGACGTCGATCGTGTCGGGGCCCAGGTGGCTGTAATAGAGGACGTCGCGCTCGGGGACCGCGGCGGCCGGCGGCCGAGAGGACTTCGCAACAACCCGGCCCAAGGCGAAGGGCCGCCCCGAACCGGCCGGGGCGGCCCCCTGGAGCGCCTTGCGCGGGGGCTTTCGCCAGCTCCGCGTGGCTCCCTTGGGAGCCGTCCGTCGGGCCGCTCGCCCGATCCGCGAGCCGGCGCTCCAAACATCATCGTCGCAACGCCGCGACCAGGGCGCGGAAAAAATGATGCTAGAATCCGCTCTGCATGAAGAAAAGCGAACTCGACGCCCTCGACGCCTACTGGCGGGCCGCCAATTACCTCTCCGTCGGACAGATCTACCTCCTGGACAATCCCCTGCTGCGCAAGCCCTTGAGGCTCGAGCACGTCAAGCCGCGCATGCTCGGCCATTGGGGCACCAGCCCCGGCCTCAACTTCGTCTACGCCCACTTGAACCGCCTCATCAGGGTCCACGACGCCGACGCGATCTTCATCTGCGGGCCGGGGCACGGCGGGCCGGCCATGGTCGCCAACGCTTATCTCGAGGGCACCTACAGCGAGCTGTTCCCGCAGATCTCCCAAGACGAGGCGGGCCTGGCGCGGCTGTTCAAGCAGTTCTCCTTCCCGGGCGGCATCCCCAGCCACGCGGCGCCGGAGACCCCGGGCTCGATCCACGAGGGCGGCGAGCTCGGCTACAGCCTCTCCCACGCCTTCGGCGCGGCCTTCGACAACCCCGGACTGCTCGTCGCCTGCGTCATCGGCGACGGCGAGGCCGAGACCGGCCCCCTGGCCGCGGCCTGGCACTCCAACAAGTTCCTGAATCCCGTCCAGGACGGCGCCGTGCTGCCGATCCTCCACCTCAACGGCTACAAGATCAATAATCCGACCGTCCTGGCCCGCGTGGGACGCCGGGAGCTCAAGTCCTTCCTCGAAGGCTGCGGCTGGCGGCCTCATTTCGTGGAAGGAGACGACCCTAAGGCCATGCACCGGCTGATGGCGAGCACGCTCGAGCGGGCGCTGTTCCAGATCCGGGAGATCCAGGCGCGCGCGCGCAAGAGAGGCAAGCCGTTCTTGCCGAAGTGGCCGGCCATCGTGCTGCGCACGCCGAAGGGCTGGACCGGCCCCAAGATCGTCGACGGGAAGAAGGTGGAAGGAACTTGGCGCTCCCACCAGGTGCCGCTGGCCGAGCTCGCCCAAAAGCCGCGGCACCTCCGGCAGCTGGAGGCCTGGATGCGCTCCTACCGGCCCGAGGAGCTCTTCGACGCGCGGGGCACGCTGCGTCCGGAGCTCGCCGGCCTGGCGCCCGCGGGCGCGCGGCGCATGAGCGCCAACCCCCGCGCCAACGGAGGCCTGCTGCTCGAAGACCTCGACTTGCCCGACTTCAAGGCCTACGCCGTCGACGTGCCCGAGCCGGGCCGCGTCCAAGGCGAGGCCACCCGGACCCTCGGCGCTTATCTGCGCGACGTCGTCGTCCGCAACCCCAGCCGCTTCCGCGTCATGGGCCCCGACGAGACGCAGTCCAACCGCCTGACCGCGCTCTTCGAAAAGACGGGCCGCCGGTGGCTGGCGGCGCGCACCGGCGACGACGACGAGCTGCGGCTGTCGCCGGACGGCCGCGTCATGGAGATCCTGAGCGAGCACACCTGCCAAGGCTGGCTGGAAGGCTACCTGCTCAGCGGCCGCCACGGGCTTTTTTCCTGCTACGAGGCCTTCATCCACATCATCGACTCGATGTTCAACCAGCACGCCAAGTGGCTCAAGGTCTCGAAGGGCATCCCTTGGCGCAAGCCCGTGGCCTCGCTCAACTACCTGCTCACCTCCCACGTCTGGCGCCAGGACCACAACGGCTTCAGCCACCAGGACCCGGGCTTCATCGACCACGTCGTCAACAAGAAGGCCGACATCATCCGCGTCTACCTGCCCCCCGACGCCAACTGCCTGCTCTCCACCGCCGACCATTGCCTGCGCAGCCGCGACTACGTCAACGTCATCGTCGCCGGCAAGCAGCCCTCGCCCCAATACCTGCCGATCGAGGAGGCGGCGCGCCACTGCGCCGAGGGCGCCGGGATCTGGGGCTGGGCCGGCAACGAGGACGGCGCGCCGCCGGACTTGGTCATGGCCTGCGCCGGCGACGTGCCGACGATGGAGACGTTGGCGGCGGTCTCCATCCTGCGCGAGCGCGCCCCGCAGGTCAGGGTGCGCGTCGTCAACGTCGTCGACTTGATGACCCTCCAGCCTCAAGAGGAGCATCCGCACGGGCTCTCGGAGGAGAAGTTCGACGCGCTCTTTACCCGCGACCGGCACGTCCTGTTCGCCTATCACGGCTACCCCTGGCTCATCCACCGGCTCACCTACCGTCGGGCCGCGCATGCGCTGCTGCACGTGCGAGGATACAAGGAAGAGGGCACGACGACGACGCCCTTCGACATGCTGGTCTTGAACGACGCCGACCGCTTCCACCTGGTCATCGACGCCTGGGAGCGGGTGCGGGCGGTCTCGGCGGCGGCTCCCGGCCTGAAGGCCGAGATGCAGGCGATGCTTGCGCGCCACAAGGAATACATCGCCCGGCGCGGCGAGGACCTTCCGGAGGTGAGCGGCTGGCGCTGGCCCTACGCCAACTCGGCCAGCGCCTCGAGCACGTCTTCCTCGCGCACGGGCTCCCAGCGGCGATAGTGCCGCGCGAGGCTCTCGAACTCCTCGGGAGCCTCGACGACGGCCAGCTCGTCGGCGTGAGACGACAGCGCCGCGGCGACGGCCAGCGGGGCGGCCGGCACGGCGATGATCAAGGGCGAGGCGCCCAGCCTTCTTAGGGCCTTGGCGGCGGCGATCATCGTGGCGCCGGTCACCGCGCCGTCGTCGACGAGGATGGTCGGCCGCCCGCGCACGCAAGGCAGGCCGCGGCCGCCGCGGTAGAGGCGGCGGCCGCGCATGATCTCCTCATGGACGCGCCGCAGCTCGGCGTGGAGCTGGCCGGGGCGAAGCCGCTCGGGCCCCGGCACGGCGGGATTGAGGAACACCGTGCCCGTCTCCGCGGCCGCGCCGACGGCCAAAGCCGGGTCGCTGGGGCAGCGCAGCTTGGACGTGATCAAGACGTCGAAGGGCAGGCCCAGCTCCCAAGCCAAGGCCCGGCCCACCGGCACGCCGCCCTTGGGCACGGCCAAGACGATGCCGCCGGGGCGGCGGATGTGCGGCGCCAGGCTCTTCGAAAGCCTCCGCCCGGCTTCATGGCGATCCTCGAACATAACGCCTCCTACGACAAAATGACGGGCGCGCCGACGGGCACGGCCAGGACGGGCACGGGGCAGCGGCGCAAGAGCCTCTCGGCCGTGCTGCCCAGCAGCCAGTCGAGCGAAAACGGCCTCAGATGCTGGGAAAGGAGCACCAGCCCGTAGCGGCCCTCCTCGGCTTCCCGCAGCATCTCCTGGCGCGGGTCGCCCCGGCGCACGAGCACGCGCACGCGGCGCGCCGCCCGCGCGCCGAAGACGGATTCCAAGCGGCGTCCCAGGGCCGCGGAGGCGTCGATCTCCCATTCGTCCCGCCTCGCCACGTAGAGGGCGGTGATCGGCGCGCCCGTCGCCTGGGAAAGCTCCAGGCCGTAGAGCATCGAGTCGTCGGCATAGGGGCGCAGGCCGTGAGGCACGAGCATCGGCGCCTTCAAGTCCAGGCGGGCGTCCTCGTGCACGCTCAGGACGGGCACGCGCGCGTGGCGCGCGATCGTCTCCGCGATCGAGCCGAACAGCACCCGGTCGGCGCCCGTGTAGCCGTGCGTGCCCGTGACGATCAGGTCGGCGGTGCGCAGCCCGGCCAGGCGGGGCAGGGCCTCGGCCGGCCAGCCGCGCACCCACCTCATGCGCACGCAGCCGGCCGGGCAGTCGGCCGTCAGCCGCGCCAGCGTCTGGCGCCAGCGGCCGCGCTGCGAGCGCAGGCGCCGGCGCAGGGTAGAGACCGCCGCGCTGTCCAGCGACGACGGCAAGCCGACGGGCTCGCCGGCCGGCGGTTCCACGTAGACCAGCTCCAGGCGGGCGCCGAACGGGCGGGCCGCCTGCTTGGCCGCTTCCAGGGCCGTCAAGGAGGGCTTCGACAGGTCCACGGCCACCAGGATGCGCTTGGGGGGAAAGAGCGTCTTCATGAGGCCTCCGCCGCCGTCTTCCGCCTATTTTAGGCGCAACGATCCAGCCCTTGGCCGTTGCGTTGCACCAGAAAAGGCGACAGGAGGAGTCCATGATCGCCGAATATCTGCTGGCCCTGCTGGGATTCTTGATGGCGGGAGTGGGAGGCCTGTTCATCGCCGCCGTCTTCAAGGCCGTCGACGCCGAAGAGCGCCGCGTCGCGGGACGCTGATGCAGGCGCGCCCGTTCGGCCAAGGGCTCGACTTCGACCGCAGCCCGCTGCTGGCGATCTGGGAGACGACCCGGTCCTGCGCCCTGGCCTGCCGGCACTGCCGCGCGGCGGCCGAGCTCGGCCGGCGCCCCGACGAGCTGGACACCGCGCAAGGGCGCGATTTGCTGGGTCAAGCGGCCGGTCTCGGCACCCCGATCGTCATCCTGTCCGGAGGCGACCCGCTCAACCGGCCCGACCTCGAGGAGTTGGTCGCCCACGGCAAGGGCCTGGGCCTGCGCATGGGCACCATTCCGGCCGCGACCGACAACCTGCGCTACGAGCGCCTGGCCGCCTTGAAAGACGCCGGGCTCGATCAAGTGGCCTTCAGCTTGGACGCGCCCTCCGCCGCGCTCCACGACGGCTTCCGCGGCGTGCCGGGTTCCTTCGATCGCACGATCATCGGCGCGGCCTGGGCCGCCGAGTGCGGCCTGCCGCTGCAGATCAACACCTGCTTCGCACGCTGGAACATCGATTACCTGGAAGAGATGATCGCTCTGGTGCGCTCGCTCCATGTCGTCTTCTGGGAGGTCTTCTTCCTCATTCCGGTGGGCCGGGGAGCGGCCATGGATGCCCTGACGGCGGAGCAGTTCGAGCGCGTCTTCGAGCGCCTGGAAGCTCTGGCGCGGGAGCGCGCCTTCGTCGTCAAGCTGACCGAGGCCCAGCATTTCCGGCGCTTCTGCGCGACCGCCGCCAAAGCGCGTCCTCAGGGCGGCGGGCACGGCTCGCTGCCGCCGGCCGCGCCCATTCCGGGAGGCGTGAGCGCTTCCCGGACCGCCGTCAACGCCGGCAAGGGCTTCGTCTTCATCGACTACCGCGGCGACGTCTGCCCTTCGGGCTTCCTGCCCGTCGCGGCGGGCAACATCCGCGACAAGACCCTGGCCGAGATCTAC
>DAIDHI010000020.1 GCA_027452025.1 Elusimicrobiota bacterium
GGAAGGACGGAAGCTTCGCCGCCGGATAGAAGCACAGGCAGGCCGCCGTCATGGTCAGCAGCGCGGCGACGACGGCCTTTTTGTAGCCGACCCAATCGATGAGGCGCGACGCGGGGACGGAGAACACCAGGTACGCCGAGAAGAACGCCGTCTGGATGAGCATGCTCGCGCCGAGGCGCAGAGCGAAGACGCGCTGGGCGTAAGGGATCAGGACGTCGTTGAGCGAGGTCAGGGAGCCGAAGACGAAGAAGAGCGCGGTGACGACGGCGAAGGGCCCGCGATAGGAGCGGGTTCCGGAGGCGGAGGCCGAGGCGTTGAGAGGAGCGGTCCGCATAGCAGGCCCGCCCATTATACTAAGGACCCGCTACGAGAAGCGCGCCATGACCCACCAGAAGCGCTCGCCGCCTTGGGCCAGGGCTTGCTCGAGCTGCGCCAGGGACGCCTCCTTGAGCTTGAGGGGGCGCGCCGCAGAGCGGCGTCCGGCTTCCTGCCGGGCGTCGGAGGAATCCACGACGACGGGGAAACGAACGCGGCTGAGGCGGTCGTCCTGCTTGAGCAAGCCCAGCAGCTCGGCGGCCCGGCCGTCATGAAGGCCGCCGTAGACGAGCAGCAGGTCCGGGACGGCGTCCGAGGCGCATTCGTGCCGCAGCATGGCGGCCGCGTGCTCGGCGCCCTGCACCATCATGAGATTGCAGCGGAAAGAGCCGGCGGTCAGCTTTGCCTGGAGCTGCTGAAGGGGCTGCGAGCCCTCTTCGAGGAAAAACGGCGGCTCGGTCGCGTTGCGCATCGCGCCATAGGATAGCGAGGCGTCCGCGGCCTAGGCCATAGGGGCGGCAATGAAAATAGTTTAGGGGGAAACCGGACCGGCCGCGAGCGGCCTAGTTCTGGTTGGTTTGAGCCCAGCGCACCGCGTAGTGAATGAGCTCGGCCGCGTCGCGCAGGTCCAGCTTGTGCTTGATGTTGGCGCGGTAGATCTCGATCGTCTTGATGCTGCGGTGGAAGCGTTCGGCGATGCGGCGAGTGCTGTAGCCCTGGCCGAGGAGGCGGAACACCTCGAGCTCCCGGTCGCTGAGGCGCTCGAGCGGCGAGGAGCCGGGAGCTCCGCGGGACTGGACCATCTTGTTGAGAAGCCGTGCCTTCATGCGCTCGCCGAGGTGCATCTCTCCGGCCAGGAGCTTGCGCATGGCCGCGATCACGGTCTCGGCGGCCTCTTCCTTCATCACGTAGCCCTTGGCGCCGGCGCGGATGGCGCGCTCGGCGTAGAGCGTCTCGTCGTACATCGAGAGGACGAGGATCGGAAGGCGCGGCAGCGCGGCGGACACTTCCTTGATGACGTCGATGCCGTTGGTGTCCTTGAGGGAGACGTCGACGATGAGGAGGTCGGGCTTGGCGGCGCCGAGCGCCTTGAGCAGCCCCTCGCCTCCGGCCGCGTGGCCGCAGACGGCGAGGTCGGCCTCCTGCTGGATCATCTTGATGAGCCCTTCTCGGACGATCGGGTGGTCCTCGACGATGTAAACCTTCGGCTTGACGGAGGTCTTGGCGGCGGCGGGGCGGCGGTCGGCGGCGGTTCGTTTCATGGTCGTTAAGATAGGGTAACTTACGAAAGCATTCGGCGTCAACGCTTCCTTTTGCAACGATCCCGCCTTCGCGACGCGCTCAGGGCAGGCCCAAGCCGCCGCGAGGCTGGACGCCGGGCGGGCTGCGCTTGAGGGCCTCGCGCCGCTGCTCGTCGGCCAGGCGGGCCTGGCGGGCGGCGCGCTTGGCGCCACGCGAGACTTCTTGGAACGGGAAGCCGTGCTTGGCGGCGATGCGACTCCAGCTCATCCCGGCGTCGCGTTCGGCGACGATCTCCTGAAGGGGCCTTCCGGCGCGCTTGGAAACGGCCAAGGCGTCGCCGAGCTCGCTCCAGCTCCAGCCCTTGGCGCGCAGGTCGAGGACGTCGCTTTCCTGCGCGTTGTAGACGGCCGCGACGCGGGCCAGCGCCGCGTCCGCCGTGTAGGCGCTCGAGGCGCGCGCGGGCGCCGCCGGCGCCTGGCCGGACGCGGCCAGCGCCAGGCCCAGCGCGAGGATCATCTCTCCTCCATGCGCGTCAGCCGGCGCAGGTCGGCCCGGCGGTCCTCGTGGTAATGCCGCAGCGCGCGCAGGTAGGCGAGGAGATCGGCGAGCTGAGCCTCGCTGAGGGCGGCGCGAGAGAATGCCGGCATCGCGCCGGCGCCTCGCCGTATCTCGCGCCGCTTGATGAAGTCCGGCCAAGGGCGATCGTTGAGCGCGGGGCCGACGCCCGCTTCTCCGCCGGGGTGGCATTGGTAGCACTCCCGCATGAACACCGCGCGGCCGCGCACGACGGCCAAGTCGTCCGAGGGCACCGCGCCGACCAGCGGCTCGCCTCGGCGCGGCCCTTCGCAGGCGGCCAGGCCGGCGGCGACAACGAGGGCGGCGGCGAGCGCGCGCATCATCCCCTCCGGATCACCCGCCACAGCACGCCCGTGCCCGGCCTCGGCCGCGGGCCCCGCGGTCCCAGGGTCAGCACGCCGAAGTCGACGATGTAGAGGACCGTGCCCGAGGGATTGAAGCGAACCTCGATCGGGCGCTCCAGGCCTCCGGTGCCGAGCCAGGAGGCGGGGCCGTTGACCGGGCCGCGATTGACGGCGAAGTCCTCGACGTAGTTCTCGTCGAAGTTCATCCGCACGACCTTGAAGCCCACCGGGGCGCGCAGGCGCCCGCTGCGCGGCGACAGGTCGCCGAACTGGGCGATGAAGGCGTCGCCCAGGTGGCCGAACTGCTCGCTGCGGGAAAAATCCAGCCCCGACGAGCCTGAATGAGCGCCCAGACGCGCCGCCGGCCGGGGCGGCCGGCCCGGCTCCGGGCGAAGCAGCGGCGACAGCGTCGGACCGTCGGCGACGCGGAAGCGGCGCTCGGACAGCGGAAGATCGCCCGAGAAATCCGGCCAGCCGTACCAAGTGCCGCTGGACACGCTCCAGAGCAGGTCCGGGGCGGCCCAGACCGGCCGGGCGCCGCGCTCGTCGTAGCCTTGGTCGACGACGTAGAGGCGGCCGTCCGGGGAAAAGGACAGCCCGACCGGGGCGCGGAAGCCCCAGGCCACGAGCTGCGCCCGCCCTCCCTCGGGAGGCACGCGGTAGACGGCGCCGTTGCAAGCCGAGGCGCCGTGAACGACCTCGCCGGCGGTGGAGGCGGCGCCCACGGCGCAAAAGGCGCCCGTGCGTTCGCCTCCCGAATCGAACGCGGCGCCCGAGAGCGTCACGTCGCGGCAAGGGACGTCGTGCTTGTCGGGGAAGCGGTCCACCCAGCCGAGCTGGCGATCGTCGTCGCCGACGACGCCGGAATTGGTCATGGTCCCCACGCTGAAATAGACGTAGCCGTCGGGCCCGACCACAGGGCCGTACATTTGATAGTCGCCTTGGGTGGGCAGGTCCTCGACGATCGCATGGAGATGTCCCCATTGGTCGATGCGAAGCAGGCGTCCGCCCTGGAGCACCCCGCCCTCGGCCACGAAGAAGCTGCCCTTGGAGTAAGCCGCGCCCGTCCAGGGGCCGCTCCTCGGATCGCCCTTGGCGACGACGGTCATGCGCCCGTCGGGCTCCAGCCGCAGCAGTCGCGGCACGGCCCAGACGTCGCCGTAGGCGTAGCCTGATTCCACGACGTAGACGCGCCCCTCGTCGTCGAAGACGACGGCGGTGGGAAACGTCAGCCCCTGCGCCGCGGCGTCGATTTCGTAGCCCGGGGGCAGGGCGATGTCCGCCGGCCGCGGCGCGCGGGGCGCCTGGAACGGCGCTTGGTCCCCATGATAGTCGCCGCGCCCGGCGAGGCACGCGCAGAGGGACGCCGCCAGCGTCAGAAAGACGGGAAGTCGCGCGGTCCGCATACGCGGCGATTATAGCCGCGGCCTCCGCATGGGTCCATGAAGGGCTTGAAACGTTCGTGGGACGCGCGGTTGACGAAGGGGAGATTTGCCATAATAGCCGCCGTGATCCCCACGCTCATGGAGGTGCTGGCCAAGTGCCGGCGCGACAAGATCGAGAAGCTGGCCGCGTCCCTAGCCTTTTACAGCGTCTTCGCCATCGCGCCCATGATCATGTTCGGTCTGGCGCTCTCCGGCTACATCGCCGAGCGCCGCGAGGCCACCGACTTCATCACGGCGGTCGCCCAGAGGCTCTTGGGCGCGCGGGCCGCGGAGGCGCTGCAGCCCGTGCTCGAGAGCGGCGGCCGGCCTCATGGCCTTTCCGCCCTCATCGGCATCGCGACTTTGCTCTTCGGCGCCTCGACCACCTTCTTCCATCTCGAGGACGTGGTCAACATCGTCTGGGCCTCGCCGCCGCGCCCGGCGGCGTGGCTCGCCGATTACATCAAGCGACGGGTCTTCTCGTTTTTCCTCGTGATCGCCCTGACGCTGGTTTTCCTGGTCGCGCCGACCGTCACGATCGTGGCCGCCGGCTACGGGCGCTCCCAGGTCGCGGCGGCGTTGCTCTCCGTGCTCCTGGAAGGGCTGTTCTTCAGCACGGTCTTCAAGGTCCTGCCCGACGTGCCCGTGCGCTGGCGCGACGTCTGGGAGGGGGCGGCGGTGACGGCCGTCTTGATGACGGCGGCGCAGGCCCTCATGGGCCTTTACCTGGGGCGCTTGGCTTCCCGCTCGCTCTACGGCGGCGCCGGGGCGTTTCTCGCGATGCTCTTCTGGCTCTACGTCTCCGCCCAGATCCTGCTTTTCGGAGCGGAGCTCGTCTCCGTGCGTTCGCGTCGCCTTCCCTCGGGTGTCAGACGTTGACTTGTTGACTTGCTTGGCAAGTCAACAAGTCAACGTCTGACACCCTCCATGGTCTTACGGCACCCGGATGGTCAGGGTCTGCCTGGGCCCCAGCGGCTCGTCGTTGTTGGCGGCCAGCGACACGGAGATCGTGTGCTCCCCGGGCTGCAGGTCCAAAAACCTCAGGCGCGTGGCCGTGGTGGAGATGACGGGCCCGTCGTCGAGTTGGTAGTTCAGATGGCCCTCGCCGGAAACCGGCCGCTCCTGGGCCAGGTCCGGGTCCACCAGCTTGAAGTCGTGAACCACCACGGAGACTCCGGCGGCCTTTCGCCGCGCCTGGCCCTCGACGAGGACGGCGCGCAAGGCCGGCCGAGCCGGCGGCGGGTCCTCCTGGGCGCGAGCGGGGCAAAAGCGAGCGGCGAAGAGCGTGAACGCGAGCAGCGTGGCGGAGAGGAAGTGATCGGTCATCGGGCGGTCCTCCTGTCGCAAGCCGTCCCACTCTAGCGCGAGACGCCGGCTCCGGGCCATGGCGAAGCGGTAAATCCTTCGTCAGCGCCTCTCGACGTCGCGGCGGCGTCCACAAATCCTGACGGGCCGGGCATGGCCGGCCTCAGCCGCCGGGCGTTATAGTGGAAGCAGGAGGCCAGTATGGCATACGAGACCACGATCGCCGAGCAGAGGGCCGTGAGGCGCCGGCACGGGGGGGTGCCCCGGCCGGGCGCGTCCCAAGCTTTTTCCTTCCTTTATTTCGCTTACATTGTCGTGCCCGTCACGGCCGGCGTCGACAAGTATTTCCACTACCTCGTCGACTGGAACATCTACGTCTCGCCCGCCTATGCGAGCTTGGTCGGCGGGAACGTGCCGCGGCTCATGGACGGCGTCGGGGTCGCCGAGATTCTCGCCGGCGTCATCGTCGCCCTGAGGCCGCGGCTGGGCGGCTGGATCGTGGCGGCCTGGCTGTGGGGGATAATCATTAATTTGCTGCTCATTCCGGGTTACTTCGACATTGCCTTGAGGGATTTCGGCCTGTCGTTGGGCGCTCTGGCGATGGCGAGCCTGGCCAAGGAGGTCGAGCCCTGATGGCCCGGAGGCACAGCCCCCAGCTTTGGCTGACGACCCACCGGCTCGCGGCTTGGCTTTCTCTGGCTGCCGCGGCCGCGGCGCTCTTTTCGCGCGCCGCCCGACATGCGTAGAGACCGGCACGAGGCGCCGCGCCCGTATCGCCCGATCTCGGACTACGCGGTCATCGGCGACTGCCGCACCGCGGCGCTGGTCTCTCGACGCGGCTCGATCGACTGGCTCTGTCTGCCCCGCTTCGACGCTCCTTCCGTCTTCAACAGCCTGCTCGACCATTGGCGCGGCGGCCGCTTTTGCGTCACTCCCGAGGGCTGTTTCGAGACCGAGCGGCATTACGTCCCGCAGACCAACGTCCTGGTCACGGAGTTCCGCTGCGCGTCGGGACGCGCGCGCCTGACCGACTGGATGCCCGCCCTGAGCGAGGAGGAAACGCGAAGGCTTTGGCTGCCGGACTTCAGCCTCCTGCGGCTCGTCGAGGGCCTGGAAGGCGAGCTCTCGCTGCGAGTGCTCTTCAAGCCGCGGCCCTTCGACGGGCAGGTCGTGCCGAGGATGTTCCGGGCCGGGCCGGTCGGCTGCCGCTGCGAGCTGGGAGACCGCCTCTTTTATCTGGGCAGTTCGGCGCCTCTCGAGGTGACGTCCGGAGAAGCCTCTGCGACGTGGACCCTGCGCGCCGGCCAATCGCGCGCGCTCTGGCTGGCCTACTCGGAGTCCGGCCCGGCCGTCTATCCCGTCCTCGGGCAGGCACGCGATCTGCTCGAGCGCACGATCGACTACTGGAAGCGCTGGTCCGCGTCCTGCGCCTACCGCGGCCCGCATCGCGAGCGCGTCCTGCGCAGCGCGCTGACGCTCAAGCTGCTCTCCTTCGCGCCCTCGGGCGCGATCGTCGCCGCGCCCACGACCTCTCTTCCCGAGGCGCTCGGAGGGCCGCGCAACTGGGACTATCGGTTCTGCTGGCTGCGGGACGCCTCCTACGCCGCGCAGTGCTTCTTTCGCCTGGGTTTTGTCGCCGAGGCTTGCTCCTTCGTCAACTGGATGAGATACGCGACGACGCGCACCCATCCCGTGCTCAAGGTCTTCTACGATCTTTACGGCGAGCACGTTCGCAAGGAGCGGCCAGTGCCCTGGCTCGAGGGCTACGGGCACTCCCGGCCCGTGCGCCGAGGCAACGGAGCGTCCTCGCAGTATCAGCTCGACGTCTACGGCGGGGTCATGCACGCGCTGCTGCTCTACGCCGAGCAGGGCTGCGGCATCGACCGGGACTTCCTAAGCCTGGTCGCCGGGCTCGGCGAGTACGTGGCGTCCCATTGGTCGCTGCCCGACCACGGGATATGGGAAGTGCGCGGCGAGCGCCGCCATTACGTCCATTCCAAGGTCATGTGCTGGGCCGCACTTCTGCGCGCGGAGCGGCTGGGCTCCCGCCTGCGCCTGCCGGCCGATTACGCCCGCTGGTACGGCGCGCGCAAGGCCATCGAGGAAGCGGTCGTCGCCAGCGCCTGGTCTCCGGCCAAGCGCAGCTTCGTCCAGAGCTTCGGCGCTCCGGACCTGGACGCGACGTCTCTTTTCCTTCCCGTCGTCGGCTTCCTGGACCCCTGCGATCCGCGCGCGGCCGCGACGGTGGAAGCCGTCCGCCGGGAGCTGGGCTGCGGTAGCGGCGACTTGCTGTATCGCTACCGGATGGACGACGGTCTGCCCGGCCGGGAAGGGGCCTTCCTCGCCTGCGGCTTCTGGCTTTCGGAGGCGCTCTTCGCCCTGGGCCGGGAGGCGCAAGCCGAGGCCGTCTTCGAGCGGGCCCAGGCGCGGGCCAACGACGTCGGTCTGTTTTCCGAGGAATTGGACGCCGCCACCGGCGAGGCCCTTGGGAATTTCCCGCTCGCGTTGACGCACGTCTCGCACGTGCTGGCCGCGCTCATGCTCCACGAGGGCCGCGGCCGCTACCAGATGGCCGCCGCCTCATGGGCGGCACAGCCCTCCTAGGATCATGCCGTAGACGACGTGCGCGGCGAGGGTGACCAGCGGCGTCTGCTTGCCGTAGTTGAGCGCCAGGAAGCCCGGCGGCTCGAGCAGGCGCGTAGGGTCGGGCCCGCGGCTTTCCCAGGCCATGCGCGGGTGGGCCGCCGGAAGGCTCGGCACGACGATCGCCAGCACGAAGAGGCCGTGGAGCAGCCCCATCAGCGCGCCCAGCCACACCGACGAGCGGTGCAGCGCGTGGAAATAAGCGGCGTAGACGAAGGCCAGCCACCAGCCGTTGAGGAAGTGCACGGCGTAGCCGACGATCTTGGCGCGATCGCGGTCGCCCGTGAAGGCCGTGCCCAGGAGATACGGGACGTCCAGCCGGGTCAGCTGGAGCGCCTGGCTCAGGCGCAGCGTCGTCGTCAGGACCAGCGTGGCGAGGAAGCCCCACAGCAGCGTGCTCGACTCCATGGCAGGCCGCATCCTACCAACGCGGCGTGACGCCCGGGTCACGGGGCCTTAGAATTTGTGAAAAATCAAAAAGCCCGCGCCGGCGATGAGGGCGAAGCCGGCCACCGTGTTCCAGTGAAGGTCCTCGCCCAGGTAGAGGATCGAGAACACGGAAAAGACGCTGAGCGTGATGATCTCCTGGATGGTCTTGAGCTGGGCCGCCGTGAACTCGCCGTAGCCCAAGCGATTGGCGGGCACCTGCAGGCAGTATTCGAAGAAAGCGATGCCCCAACTGACGATGATCACCTTCCAGAGAGATTCCTGGCGGAAGCGCAGGTGCCCGTACCAAGCGAACGTCATGAAGACGTTGGAGCCGATCAGCAACAGGATCGTCCGCACGCGCGGATTCTACTAAATGCTAGTTGCGCTCGCGCAGGAGGGCTTCGAGGGCGTCGGGCTTGACGATCTCCAGGGCGCCTCGTTCGGAGCGGATGGCGCCCTGCTTTTCCAGGGGAGAGAGGACCCGGATCGTCGTCTCGCGGGTGAGGGCGCAGGCGTCGGCCAGAGCGCGGCGCGTCAGGGGGATGCGGTGGCCGAGACGGCGGTAGAGATAGAGGAGCATGGCCACCGTCCTCGGCCGGGACGGCAGGCTGCAGGTCGTGCGCAGCTCCCGCTCCTCCCAAAGGCGCTCGACGGCCAGGCGCAGCAGTCCCAGGCACAGCCCGTGGTCGCCGCGCACGGCGCTTTGAAACGCCGGCCGTGACAGGAAGGCCACCGTCGCCTCGGTGACGGCGAAGCACTCCAGCCAATGGCGGCGCTGGCAGGAAGCGTCCAAGCAGCCGAGCAGCGCACGCGGCCCGGCGACGGAGACCGTGGCTTGGCCGCCGGAGGTGGGGTAGTTGACGGTGCGCAGCACGCCCTGCGAGGCGAACCACACCGATTGCTGCCAGGTCTCGTACATCGCCACGGACTCGCCCGGCCGGTAGCGGCGCTGGGTCAGCGTCCCGGCCAGCCGCCGCAGATGAGCCGGGGCGGCCTCGCCGAAGGGCTTGGTCTGGGCCAGCAGGCTGGCCGCGTCGACCGTGTTCATGTGAAGATTGTGTGCCATTGTCGTCGCGCCGTCGATGATCGCCGTCACCGAGGACGCCGTCGCTAAACAGGGTATCTTCCGTCGAGGAGGAGGCGCAAGCCGCGGCCGGTTATTTGAGCGGGATTTGAACCCGCCGCGCGCGCTTGCGGCGTCCGGGGCATTCTGCTAACCTTCGGCGTGCCCGCGTATCTCCACCTCGGCTGGCTCGACGGCTCGATCCTGGTCCTTTACGTGGCGACGCTGGCCGCCATCGGCGCCTGGGCGGCCCGCCGCACGGCCAAGACCACCGACGACTATTTCCTGGCCAACCGCTCGATCCCGTGGCTGGTGACCGCGGCGAGCTTCGCGGCGACGAGCATCAGCGCCCTGACCTTCATCGGCACGCCCTCCGAGGGCTTCGGCTCCGATTACCGCTACCTGCTTTCCAACGGCGGCGACATCCTCGCCACCGTCTTCATCGCCGCGGTCTTCCTGCCGCATTTCCAGAAGCTGCGCGTCACCTCGATCTACCAGGCCGTGTCCGACCGCTTCGGCTCCGAGGCGCGGACCGTCTGCTCGGGCTACTTCCTGATCACGCGCACCCTGGCCTCGACGGTGCGCATCGTCGCCATCGCCAAGGTCCTCGAGGTCGTCACGGCCGGAGCGCTGTCCTATCAGGCCTGCTGCGTCGTCGTCGTCCTGCTCGTCCTCGGCTACACGGTCATCGGCGGAGGCCGCGCCATCGCCTGGACCGACCTGCTGCAGTTCACGCTGCTCGTGACCGGCGCCGCGGCCGCCTTGGTCTACATCGTCGCCCACGTGCCGGGGGGCGTTGCCACGATCGTGGACCTGGGCCGCCGCGCGGTCAAGCCCGACGGCACGGTCTACGACAAGTTCAATTTTCTCGAGCTCTTCAAGCCGCAGAACCTCGGGCTGCTGGCCCTGATGACCGTGTGGGGCTTCTTCAACTCCTCGGCCTCCTACGGCACGGACCAGGACATGACCCAAAGGCTCTTGGCATGCAACGACCCGCGGAAGGCTCGCTGGAGCCTCCTTTTGTGGGGGATGGCCGGCATCCCGATCACCTTCCTTTTCCTGAGCATCGGCGCCGCCCTCTACGCCTACTCGCGCTTCCATCCGGCCTTCGTCGCCGGCATGACGGATAACGACTTCGTGTTCCCCCGGTTCATCTTGACGGCGATGCCGCACGGCCTGCGCGGGCTGCTCTTGGCCGCCGTGGCCTCGGCGGCGATGGGCAGCGCCGACTCCGCGTTGGCCTCGCTGTCGACCGCCTTCGTCCTCGACTTCTACAAGCCCTTCTGGGGCCGGGGCCGCTCCGAGGAGAGCTACGTGAAGGTCTCGAAGCTCGCGTTCGTGGGCTTTGGCGCGCTATTCCTGGTCTTCGCGCTGTGGCTGCACAACCTGGACAACCTGCTGTGGCTGGCTTTCCGCATCATCGGATTCACCTACGGGCCGCTGCTGGGCATCTTCCTCGTGGCCATCCTGACGGACTGGCAGGTGAGCGCCCGCCGGCTCACGGTCCTGATGCTGACGCTGACGGCGAGCACCTTCGCCCTGGAGATGTGGGCCTGGCATGCGGCCGTGCCGGGGGCGACCGGGTGGCTCGTGGCCGTGCACCAGACCTACTGGCGCTTCTACATCATCGCCTCGGCGCTCGCCGTTCCCGCCGGCGCCTTCCTGATGCGGGAAAAGAATCCTCAGGCGGCCGCGGAAGCCGCCGCGGTCTGAGCCGGCGCCGGAGCCATTACCCTGACCGGCAGGACCATGGTGTTGAGCCCCGCGAACTGCAGCCGCCGCTGGAGCTGGTAGGCCGTCTCGTTGTGCAAGAGGCGCTGGAACCAGCGCTCCTGCTCGAAGACGAGCTTGCCGGTGAAGACGATCGAGCGCGGAAACTCCTTGCTCACGCCCAGGCAGAGCTTCTCCGCCTCCTCCAGCACCTCGATGCCGATGCCGAAGCGGTAGTCGGCCGCCAGGCCCCAGTGGTTGGCCAGCTCGACGTAGCGCTTGAGGGACTCCTCGGTGTGCTGGCGCATCTCCTCGACCTCCTCGACGCCCTTGAAGGAGGCGCTGTCGATGACGCCGACGGAGATGAAGACGAAGTTCTTGAAGTAATTGGGGAACAGCCGCTGGATCGTCAGCAGCGAATGGATGCCGAGGCCGCCGTAGCCGCCGACGAGGAGGATCGCCGTCGGCGACTTGCGGTCGGGGGCCGGCGCTTGCTTGGCGGGCTCGACCGGCAGCGAGGCGAGGATCTCGTCGAGGCGCGAGAGGTTTCGGCGCACCCATTGGTAGTGCCTCTTGATGATGAGGCAGACGGCGATGAGGCCGGCCGTCAGGGCCAGCGTCACCCAGCCTCCCTCGGTGAACTTCTCGTAGACGCTGACGACGAGGATCGAGGCGCAGAGGACCAGGCCGATGAGGTGGATGACGATGTGGCGCGCCCAATCCGGATATCGGCGGCGGTGCCGCAGCCAATAGCGGACCATGCCGCTTTCCGACAGCGAGAAGGTCAAGAACACGTTGATCGAGTACATCAGCACGAGAGTGCTCGTCTCGCCGTGCGTGTAGAGAAGCGTCAGGATCGCCGCCGTCGAGGTGAGGATCACGCCGTCTTGCATCGTCAGCCGGTCGGAGAGCGTGCGGAAGCGGTGCGGCAGCCAGGAGTCGTTGGCCATGTTGGCCATGACTCGCGGCGCGTCGATGAAGCCGGTCTGGGCGGCGACGAAGAGCAGCACGGATTCCGAGAGCAGCGTGACGACGGCGAAGGCGTGCTGCGCGTTGGGCCCGAGGAAGGTCAGGCGGCGGCTGAACGCGTCGGTCAGCACGGCGTTCATGGTCTTGCCGGCCACCGGCTGGGCGTGGACGAGCAGATAGCTCAGCGCGATGCCGCCGGCGGTGACTGCCAGCGAGACGGCCATGTAGAGCATGGTGCGCTGGGCGGTCTGAACCTTGGGCTCGCGCATGATCTGCAGGCCGTTGGAGACGGCTTCGATGCCGGTGTAGGTGCCGGCGCCCATGGAGTAGGAGTGCAGGAAGAGCGCGAAGATGCCCATGAAGCCGATCGTGGCCATGTCGTGCGCGAAGCCCGCGTGAACGTCCGCGGCCACGGCCGGGAAGTTGCCGGCGCTGGTCAGCAGCGTTCCTCCGATCAAGACGACGTGGGTTACCAGAAAGAGCATGAAGATCGGCATCAAGACGGTGACAGACTCCTTGACGCCGCGCACGTTCATCACCATGAGGGCCAGGATCACGGCGAACTCGATGGGGAACTTCCAGGGATGCCAGGACAAGGGAAGGAAGCTGAAGCAGGCGTCGGCGCCCGCGGCGATCGAGACGGAGATCGTGAAGACGTAGTCGACGAGCAGGGCCGAGCCGGAGACCACGCCCCAGCGCGGCCCCAGCAGCTTGCTGGCCACCACGTAGCCGCCGCCCCCGAAGGGAAAATGCTCGATGATGCGGGAATAGGCGTAGGAGATGATGAAGACCGTGAAGGCGATGGCCACGACCAGGGCGATGGCCAGGTAATGATGCTGGCCGAGCGCGCGGAAGGCCTCGTCGGGGCCGTAGGCGGAGGAAGACAGCCCGTCGGCGCCCAGGCCCACCCACGCCAGGAAGGCGATGAGGGAGATGCTGTGGAAGACCTGAGGGTCTTCGATGTCCCGGGGCTTTCCCAGGAGGAGGCGTTTGAACCGCTCAAACATGAGCGGCACCGCGAAGGATCGTCTTTGTTATAAAGGTGCGAACGATGACCGATGAATTATACCACAAGAGTCGACGTCGTCCTCCCAAGAGCCGGCGAGGTTAGCTGACGGGCGGGGCCTTGGAAGTGGCCCCGAAGACTCGGCTTCGCATGCCCCGGGATCGGGTCCCCCGCGCCGCGCACGGCGGCTTAGGCTGATGGCGGATCATAACACGCGGCCGCCTTGTTGTCAATCGGGCGTCGCCCGACCGTCACCGGCCGCGGAATTGGCGCCGCGCCTGCCCCGCGACGAGAGCCGAGAGCCGTGCGATGGCCTTGGCCTGGCGGCCGAGATCCCATCCGGAGGTCATGACGCAGAGCAAATACGGGTCTCCGGGATAGTAGACGATGCCGCAGTCGTGGAGCTGGACCTCGCCGTCCGGGAGGCGGCGCTCGCCGAACTTGTGGGCGACGGTCAGGCCGGGCGGCGAGCCGGCCACCAGGCCGTCGCGAAACCGCGTCTCGGCGAGCAGGCGAAGGGCCAGTTCCGAGTTCTCGCGGTTCAGGTAGGACGCGTTGAACAGGATGCGAAAGAAGCGGGAGTAATCGTTCACGTTGACGGGGTAGTCCGCTCCGGCGATATCCGGCGCCGGCAGCCCGAGATCCGCGAAGACCTTTTCGAACTCCGGGGCGGACAGCCCGCGCAGGAGAGCCCGGGCGGCCTGGTTGTCCGACTCCGCGATCATGTGCTCGAGCAGCTGCAGGGTCGTGTAGGACCGGCCGTCGACGAGAGGGTCCGCCACGGCGGTGGACTGGAGCCGGGCGCCGTGCGTCTGCTGGAAGACCATGGACCGGGAAAGCGCGCCCGGGTCGCTTTCCGCGCGCTTGAGGTAGGCGATCAGGATCGGCACCTTGAGGAGGCTTGCCGCGATGAACAGCTGGTCCTCGCCGAACTCGAGGTCGAGGCCGTCATCCAGATCCCGGAAATAAAGCGCCATGCGCGAGATGTCGCCGGCTTCCTTCTCTTGGGCGATGAGCCGCCGAGCCTTCGAGGCGAAAGGCCGCATCTCCGAGAAGTCGGAGACCTCGCAGTCGAGCAGCGGGTTGGTCAGGCCGGAATGAGGCTCCCGCAGGGAGCGCGGCGGCGCCGCCGGCGCGTGAGCGCAGGCGGCCGCGGCCAAGGCCAGGACGGGGAGGCAGTACGCCGGCAACGGAGAGCGGCTCACGGACTCCCAGGTATAACAGGGCGCGACGTCCTCGTCAAGAGCCGCCGGTTTTTTGATATACTGTCTTGTTGTCAATCCAACACACTAAGGAAGCTCCCGAACACCCCATGAAAGCCGGCATACATCCCCTTTACGTCAATTCCAAGGTCATCTGCGCCTGCGGAAACACCTTCGAGACCCGCTCGACCAAAGAGCTCATCAAGCTGGAGATCTGTTCGGCCTGCCATCCGTTCTACACCGGCCAGCAGCGCCTCGTCGACACCGCCGGCCGCGTGGAGCGCTTCAAGACGCGTTTCGCCGCCACCCAGGGCAAGACGGTCATGCGCAAGCCCGTCAAGACCGTGGCCAAGAAGATCGAGCACGTCGGCCGCGCGGCCAAGCGCGTCCTGTCCTCGGCGCCCAAGACGGAGAAGGAAAAGGGCAAGAGCGGCGCTCCGGCCAAAAAGCCCGCCGCCCCCGCCAAGAAAGCCGCTTAGCCGGACCTAGCGAAAGACCCCGGGCCCGCGCGGCCGGGGTCTTCTATTTCCCATGGATCACCAACTCGACGCCGTCATCTTGGAGTTTCGCGAGATCGAGGACAGTCTCAGCCGTCCGGGGCTCGCCTCGGCCGAGCTTCAGCGCCTGTCGCGCCGCCGCGCGGAGCTGGCGCCGACCGTCAAGCTCATCGAGGAGCAGCGCTTTCTCAAGAAGCAGCTTTCCGAGCTCGAGCCCATGCTCTCCGACGCCGACCTGCGGGCCATGGCGCAGGAGGAAAAGGAATTCTTGACGAAGCGCTTGGACGCGCTCGGCCAGGAGCTCGAGCGCGCCCTGCTGCCCAAGGACCCCAACGACGACAAGAACGTGTTCCTCGAGATCCGCGCCGGCGCCGGCGGCGAGGAGTCGGCTCTGTTCGCCGCCGAGCTCATGCGCATGTATTCGCGCTTTTCCGAGTCGAAGGGCTGGAAAGCCGAGGTCATGGAGGCGAGCACGACGGGCCTCAAGGGCGTCAAGCAGGCGGTGCTCTACATCCAGGGCCAGGGCGTCTACTCGTGGCTCTCCAACGAAGGCGGCGTCCACCGCGTGCAGCGCGTGCCGGCGACCGAGGCCTCCGGGCGCATCCACACCTCGACGGTGACGGTGGCCGTCATGCCCGAGGTCGAGGAGACCGAGGTCAACGTCAACCCCGAGGACCTCAAGATCGACACCTATCGCGCCGGCGGCGCGGGCGGCCAGAACGTCAACAAGGTCGAGACGGCCATCCGCATCACGCACCTGCCGACGGGCGTGGTCGTGCAGTGCCAGGACGAGCGCTCCCAGCTCAAAAACAAGATGAAGGCGCTCAAGATGCTCCAGGCCCGCTTGGCCGCGGCCGAGCGCGAGAAGGCCGCGGCCGGAAGCGTGGCCCGGCGCCGCCTGCAGGTGGGCACCGGCGACCGCTCGGAAAAGATCCGCACCTACAATTTTCCCCAGAATCGCATGACCGACCACCGCCTGGAGCGCAGCTGGCACAATCTTCCCGCGATCATGGAGGGAGAACTCGGCCCCGCTCTGGAGGCGCTGCGCGAAGAGGCGGTGCGCAAGGCGCTCGAGCGGCAGGCCCGCTAGCGATGGCGACGGCGGCCGAATGGCTGGCCAAGGCGCAGCGGCACCTGGAGCGCCAGAAGGTCCCCGAAGCCGGGGCCAACGCCGAGTGGCTGATGGCCGAGACGCTGCGCGTCGGGCGCGGGCGGCTGGCCCTCGAAGGCGGCCGCGCGCTGTCCGAGCGCCAGCAAAACCAGTTTTGGAACCTCGTGCTTCAGCGGGCCAAGCGGATCCCTTTGGCCTACGTCCTGGGGCGGCAGCCGTTCATGGGCCTGGAGATCCACGTCACGAGCAGCGTCTTGATCCCCCGGCCGGAAACCGAGGAGCTGGTCTCGGAGGCGGCCCGACGGCTCAAGGACAAGGAAAACCAGCCCCTGCGCATCCTCGAGATCGGCACGGGCAGCGGCTGCATCGCCGTCGCTTTGGCCACGCTCTTTCCCAAAGCCCGCATTTACGCCACCGACGTCAGTCCCGCGGCCCTCGACCTCGCGCTCAAGAACGCCCTCGCCCACGGGCGCAGCGGCCAGATCCGGTTCGTGCGCGAGGACTTTCTTAAGGAAGGTTTCTCGCTCGGCGGCGCGGCGGGCTGGGCCGATCTGGTCATCTCCAATCCTCCCTACATTCCGACGGCGAGGCTCAAGAATCTGGAGCCGGAGGTCCTGCGCGAGCCGATCCTGGCCTTGGACGGGGGCAAGGACGGCCTCGACGCCATCCGCGCCATCGTCCAGGCCGCTCCGAGGCTGCTGGCCCCGGGCGGGTGGCTGGTGCTTGAGATCGACTGCGAGCAGGGCCGCGCCGTCGAGGATCTCATGCGGGGCGCCGGGCTCTCGCAGGCCTGCGTGCTCAAAGACGCCCAGGGCCTCGACCGCGTCGCTTTGGGCCTCCGGCCCGCCTAGGACCTTAGTCCCATCCTGGCCTGGGCCTTCGGCTCCTGACGGCCGGGCCTTCGCCGCGTTACCCTCTGGGCATGAAGACCTATGCGAGCCGGATCCTGGCGGCGGCGGCGCTGCTCTCCTTCATCGGTCTCTACGGCTGCAACGAGGACTCGGGGACGAACTCCGACTCCCTCAGCGGCACCCTTTCGGCCAGCGCGCCCGTCGACACTTCCGATATCCCGTCGGCGGCGGCCTCCCGCCGTCCCGAGGCCATCAAGAGCCTCGACGCCGCCAAAGACACGCGCGAGACGCTCCAAGGCCCGGCCCAGTCCGACGACTCGCTCAAGGCGAAGGCCGGCAAGTCTTTCGACGGGAACGGCGACTCCTCGGCCCTCTCCAACGACCAGGCCGGCGCCGTGCCGGTGACCGCCTCCAGCCGCAAGCCGGTCGCCTATACCAAGGCGACCGCCCCCGTCGAGCTCGACAACGCCGCCCACGCGCCTCCGGCGCCCAAGGCCAACCCCGAGATGGCGGCCTGCGAGACCGTCTTGAAGGCCCACGGCCAGCCGCCCTCGATGTGCGGCTCCTCGCCGCGCACGGCGATGATCTGGGCGGGCTTCAAGGACGCCTTGGCCAAGCAGTTTCTCAGCTGGAAAGGCATCGCGTCGACGGTCGTCCTGACGCTGGTCGGCTACATCCTCTCCGGCGGCCTGGCCGCCGTGGCCAAGGTGCTCAAGGTTCTGCTCTACGGCGCCAGCCTTTGGATGGTCTGGGGCCTGGTCAAGAGCCTCTATAGCGGCGCCAAGCGGATGATCGCCGCCAAGGCGGACAGCAAGGATTATGACGAAGGCTTGTGGCAGGTCAGCCGCTCGATCACGACGATCGCCGTCATCGCCGGACTCGTCAAGGTCGGAAGCAGCGCCGCGGACGCCGCGTCGGACGCGGCCGCGGCGGCCAAGCCGCAGTTCGAGAAGCCCGGGATCGCGGACCGCGTGGGCCAGAGCCTGGGGCAGGCCTGGCAGGCGGTGCGCGGCTGGCGTCCTTGGGCCTCTCGCCCGGCAATTTGATAGAGTTTACCGCTCTATTTTAAATAGAGCGGACCGTGGATCAATTTGTCATCGAAGGTGGACGTCCGCTGCAGGGCACCGTCCGCGTCAGCGGCTCGAAAAACGCCGCCCTGCCGATCCTCATCGCCACCCTCCTGACCGACGAGCCCTGCGCGATCTCCAACGTTCCCGTCCGGCTGCGCGACATCCGCACCACCATCCGCCTGCTGGAGAGCCTCGGCAAGCGCGTGCGCGTGGGGGAAGACGCGGTGTTCGTCTCCTCGCACGGCTCGCTCAAGACCCAGGCGCCTTACGACATCGTCAAGCAGATGCGCGCTTCCGTGCTCGCGGCCGGGCCGCTCTTGGCGCGCTTCGGCCTGGTGCGCGTGCCGATCCCCGGAGGCTGCGCCATCGGCCTGCGCCCCATCGACATCCATCTCAAGGGCTTCGAGAAGCTCGGTGCGCGGCGCATCGCCGACCGCGGCGACATTATTCTCAGCGCGGCGCATCTCAAGGCGAACCGCGTGCGGCTGAAGTTCCCCAGCGTCGGCGCCACGGAGAATCTCATGATGGCGGCGGCCGCAACGGAGGGGCGCACCGTCATCGAAAACGCCGCGCGCGAGCCCGAGATCGAGGACCTGGGGCGCTTTTTGTCGGCGATGGGAGCCAAAGTGCGCGGAGCCGGCGGCTCCCGCGTGGAGATCCGCGGCCGGCGCGCGCTCAAGGGCGCGACTCACAGCGTCATCCCCGACCGCATCGAGGCGGGGACTTTCCTGATCGCCTGCGCCGCCGCCGGCGGGTCCCTGCGCGTCGACGGAGCCCGCGCCCGGGACCTGCGGGCGCTGCTTGCGAAGCTGCGGCGCGCGGGCGCGAGGGTGGAAGAGGACTCGCGCGGCGTCTCGATCGCCATGAACGCTCGGCCCCTGCCCGCCAGCGTCTCCACTCGGCCGCACCCGGGCTTCCCGACCGATCTACAGGCGCCTTGGATGGCGCTGATGGCGCTGGCCAAGGGCCGCAGCCGCATCGATGAGAACGTCTTCGAGAAGCGCTTCATGCACGCCGCTGAGCTCGCGCGCATGGGCGCCGACGTCAGCGTGTCCGGGCATCGCGCCGTGGTGGAAGGCATGGCCCAGCTTTCCGGAGCTCCCGTCATGGCCTCCGATCTGCGCGCGGGAGCGGCTTTGCTCGTGGCGGCGCTGGCGGCGCGCGGCAAGACCGTGATCGCGCGCGTCTACCACATCGACCGAGGCTACGAGCGCGTGGAGGATAAGCTGCGCCGCGTGGGCGCTCGCGTCCGCCGGGTCAGTCGATGACCTACGAAGAGGCGCTGGCCGTCCTCCAGGCGCGGCAGGAGACGCGCATCGCGCTGGGCCTGGACCGGGTGCGGGTCCATTTGGCGCGGCTGGGAAACCCGCAGGACAAGCCCTTGGTCTTCCACGTCGCCGGGACCAACGGCAAGGGCTCGACGTGCGCGATGCTCGCCTGCGTTTTGCGCGAGGCCGGCTATCGCACCGGCCTTTATTGCTCGCCGCACCTCTTCGAGCCTCGCGAGCGCATCCAGATCGACGGGCGCTGGATCACCCGGGGGGATTTCGCGCGCCTGCTGGCGCGCGCCTTGGAGGCGGACGCCGACTCGACGCTGACCTATTTCGAGCTCCTCACCTCCGTGGCTTTCCAATATTTTGCCGATAAGGGAGTCGAGGTCGCCGTGCTTGAGACGGGCCTCGGCGGCCGCCTCGACGCCACCAACGTCGTCGACGCGCCGCTGGCCGCCGTGATCACCTCGATCGACTTCGACCACATGCAGTTCCTGGGAAAGACGCTGGCCGAGATCGCGGGCGAGAAAGCCGGCATCTTCAAGGCCGGCTGCCCGGCGATCACTCCAAGCCTGGCGCCGGCCGCCCTGCGCGTGGCCAAGGCTCGCGCCGCCGCCGTCGGCGCGCCGCTGACCGTCGTCGGCCGCCCGCTGCCGGTCCGGCGCGTGGATTGGGCGCGCGGCCGCCAGATCCTCGTAGAGGGGCGGCGCGAGCTGGCGCTCTCGCTTTTGGGAGCGCGCCAGGGGTTCAACGCGGCCTTGGTCAAGGCGGCGCTGGCGGCCGCCTCGGCCCGCGTCGAGGTCTCGGCGCAGGCTTGGGCGCGCGGGCTGGCCAAGACCCGGTGGCCCGGCCGCTTCGAGCTGCGCCGCGCGGGCCGGGGGCGGCTGGCGATTCTGGATGGAGCGCACAATCCGGAGGCGGCGCGCAACCTGGCCGCGACCTGGGGCGCCTCGCCTTGGGCTCGCCGGCCGGCGCGCTGGATCCTCGGCGTGATGAAGGATAAGGACGCCGCCGGAATCCTCAAGCCGCTGCGGCGCCATCTTCAGGACGTCGTGACTGTTCGCCCGCCCAGCCCGCGCGCCATGGACGCGGCCGAGCTGGCGGCGCTGGTGCGCCGCGCCGCGCCGCGCGCGCGCGTCACCATCGAGTCCGATCTCGAAAAGGCCCTGGCCGCCTGGCGCCGGGGGCCGGCGCCGAGCACGGCCGTCGTCGGCGGCTCCTTTTATCTCGTCGGCCAGGCGGAGAAGCTTTTGGGAGGCGTCCCGCGTGGCTAAGCGGCTGAAAAGGACGCGCGCGAAGGCCGCCGTCGGAGTCGATGCCGGCGGCACTTATACGAAGATCGGCGTGGTGACGCCGGACGGCCGGGTCCTGCGCGAAGCCCAGATTCCCGCCGAGGTCCAGGCCGGGCCCGAGGCGTTCGCTGGGCGCGTTGCCGGCCTCGTCGAGTCCTGGACGGCGGCCGGAGGCTTCGCGCTGGCGGGCCTGGGCCTGGGGCTGGCGGGCGACGTGGACTCGGAGCGCGGTCGGCTTCGGTTTACGCCCAACCTCCGCGGCTGGGACGGCTTCGATTTCCGCAAGGCGCTCGGCCGGCGGCTGGGCTGCCGCGTCGCCGTGGAAAACGACGCCAACGTCGCCGTCTGGGGCGGCTTCATCATGGAGCTCAAGCGCAAGCCGCGCAACGTCGTCGGCGTGACGCTCGGCACGGGCGTGGGCGGCGGGCTGGTTTGCGAGGGCAGCCTGTACCGCGGGTCCACGGGCTCGGCGGGCGAGATCGGGCACAACGTCGTCGAGCCGGGGGGGGAGCTTTGCCATTGCGGCCGGCGCGGCTGCCTGGAGGCCTACGTCGGCAGCTACGGCATCGTGCGCCTGGCGCGGCGCGTTGTCGAGAAGGACCCCGCCCGGGCCCGGATCCTCACGGCGCTGTGCCCCGAGCTCGACCGCCTCGAGCCGCGGCATCTTTCGCAGGCCGCCGACCAAGGCGACGAGGCCGCCAAGGAAGTGTGGGCCTTGGCCGGGGGCTACCTGGCCATCGGACTGGCCAACGTCGTTCTCCTGCTCAATCCGGACGTCATCCTGATCCTGGGCGGCGTGTCCCGCGCCGGCCGCTGGATACTCGATCCCGTCGAGAAGCATTTCGCCGCCCAGCCTTTTCGCACGGCGTTCGCCCGCGCGCGCGTCAAGCTCGCGGCGGCCACGAGGGCCGGCTGGATCGGAGCCGCCATGCTGGCGATGGAGAACGCCGCCTGAGGGGACGCGCCGTCGCCCTGCTCTGCGCCCTGGCCGCGGCGCCGGCCGGCGCGGCCGATTACGCCCTGCCGGCCCCTCCGGCGGTCTCGACGTCGACGACCCTCGCCCATTATTGGGCCGATCACGTCGATTACGACACCGGCCGCCGCACCCTCCACCTCAAGGGCAACGTCTTGATCCACGAGTCGACCTACACGGTCCGGGCCGACGAGGTGTGGCTCGACGACCGCACCCGCGTGGCCCGGTCCCGGGGCTTCATCATGGTCGACGACGGCGGCAGCGCGCTCTACGGCTACGACGGCCGCTTTAACCTCGCCGACCACACGGGTTCTCTGGAGCGGCCGGTGGCGGGGCACGGCGACTGGCGCGTGCACGCGGGCGAGGCCGAGCTTTCCCGAGTCAAGACGGGGCGCCGCATCGACTACTGGATGGCGGACTTCACGAGCTGCGATTATCAGCCGCCCCACTATCACTTCCATTCCCATCATCTGCTCGTCTATCCCGGCCGTTCCTTCTGGGGCTTCAACAACGTCTTCTACATCGGCAAGTACCCCCTGCTCTACTCGCCCCTCCTCTATAAATCGTTGGAGCCGGCCGGCAAGAACGCGTTGAACCTGAAGATGCAGCCCGGCTACGACAAGCGCAACGGCGCTTTCGTGAAAGCCACGCAGACCCACGCCTGGACGCCGACCACCTACAGCAAGCTGTTCCTCGACTGGTACTCCCAACAGGGCTTGGGAGAGGGCACCGAGCTCGAGCATCACGACGGGGGCAACCGCGCCATGCTCATGGGCTATCACGTGCGCGAGAACGTCACCCACGACGAGCGCTGGTCGGGGCTCGGGGACTTGAGCCAGACCTTCGGCAGCTCGGTGACGGTCCAAGGCCGCCTGCAGGAGCAGTCGGATCCGAACTTCAACAACGACTACAACCGCTCCAATACGTTCATGGTCACGCCCGAGCTCGTCAACAACGGCGCCGTCGTCTATCACACGGCCAAATACACGGCGCGCGTGGCCTACAACAGCATCCAGGACGCCTACCTGCCGGGGACCTCCACCCTCGCTCCCGGAGTCCTGCCCTTCGGCCAGACGAAATACCTCCAGACGACCGAAGACGCGCCCTCCGTCCAGTTCCAGACCGCGCCGCTTCAGTTCCACAAGGTGCCCTGGCTCAATACGTTCAACGCCAACACCGACAGCAACTACACCATCGGCCGCGATTATATCCAGCAGACGGTGGCCGGCGGCTGGCAGGCCACGCGCTCGATCGCGCTGGCGCCCGGAGTGACGATGACGCCGCTGGCGACCTACACCGAGACCGTCTACAACCGCTTCGACGAGCTGTCGAACTCGACGGGCCCCGTCGGCGGGGTCGCCCAGACCTATTTGGACGCCGCCGTCGGCCGATACACGGCGCAGGATACCGTGCGCTTCGACACGCTGGCCGGCGCTCTCGACGTGGGCTATGCCTACACGCGGCGCCTGGCTCCCGGCACTTTTTCCAATGACGCCGGAGCCTCCGACCACGGCATCGAACAGAGCCTGGCCACCGTCGAGGACGCCTTCCGGCCCACCCGCAAGATATTCGTGCGGGCGACGACCGGCTACGACTTTCGCACCTTCACGTATCAGACCCTGCAGGCCAAGGACCGCATCCAGCCCATCACCGGCGAGGTCTATTACACGCCGCGCTCAAGCCTTACGTTGTCCCTGCGCGACAACTACCAGGTGGACATGGGCAACCAGTCCATGCTGGCCGACGCGACGTGGGGCGATCCGTTGGGGACCTTCGCGGAAGCCTCCGCGGGCTACAACCTCGGCGAGGCGGACCAGTACATCTCGAGCGTCCTCGTCGGCTACGAGCCCTCGACGTTCACTTGGCGCGTGACGGCGGCCCTGCGCTCGGTCGTCGCCACTCCCGGCGCGCCCCAGCAGCTCAGCCGCTTCCAGCTCTTCGACAAGGAGCTGACCTTCACCAAGCGCTGGCACGACTTCTACGGCCAGGCCCTGGTGATGCTGCGCCCGGGCGGCGTGAAGGAATACTCCGCGCGCGTCCAGTTGCGCCTGCCCAGCGAGAAGGAGACGGCGGTCGAGCACCGCGACTGGGAGTCGGAGTGGTTCCCGGAGCGAAAGAACGGGACCTCCGACCGTCCATAGCCTGCGAAATCGGGGGAGGCCGGCCTTGCGGCCTCCCGCTCTGAGAAGGGTCGCGCCGAGTCGACTCCTTCCCGTCCAGCGTAGCCCGGCGACCCACTGACTCACAATGCCAATAAGGTCAGTAAATGTCGCTATTTGTCAGAGCTCCAGCGGGCCCCAGTCGAGAAATGCTAATATGCCGGTCATGAAGGCCCTGGTGCTTTCCGGAGGCAAGGGCAGCCGTCTGCGCCCCATCACCCACACCTCCGCCAAGCAGCTCATCCCGATCGCCAACAAGCCGATCCTGTTCTACGGGCTCGAGGCGATCGCGAAGGCCGGCATCAAGGAGGTCGGCATCGTCGTGGGCGACACCGCCTCCGAGATCCGCGCCGCCGTCGGCGACGGCTCCGCCTTCGGCTTCAAAGCCACCTACCTGCCCCAGGAAGCGCCCCTGGGCCTGGCGCACGCCGTCAAGATTTCCCGCGGCTTCATGGAGGGCTCACCCTTCTTGATGTTCCTCGGCGACAACCTGCTCAAGGAAGGGCTCGAGCCGCTGGTCGCCGATTTTTCCAAGCGCAAGCCCAACGCCCAGATCCTCGTGGCGAAGGTGCCCAATCCCTCGGCCTTCGGCGTCGTCGAGCTCAAGAACGACCGCGTCGTGCGCCTCGTCGAAAAGCCGGCCAAGCCGAAGAGCGATCTGGCCCTGGTCGGCGTCTATCTCTTCGACCACAAC